>JAFYHA010000102.1 GCA_017539425.1 Clostridia bacterium | reverse complement strand
ATATCGCCTACGTAATCTCCAATACGCACTGGGACCGGGAATGGTACATGTCCCACGAGCGCTACCTGATCCGGCTGACCGAACTCTGCGACCGGCTTCTGGAGATCCTCAGGACCCAGCCGGACTACCGCTTCGTGATGGACGGACAGTTTGCCGCCATTGCGGACTATCTGCAGGTCCGCCCGGAAAAGAAAGCCGAAATCACCAGATACGTGAAGGCAGGGCGCCTGCTCATCGGTCCGTGGTATACCCAGCCCCTGGAGACACTGGTCAGCGGCGAGGGTCTGGTCCGGAATCTGGAATACGGCATGAAGGCCTGCCGGGATCTGGGCGGCGTGATGGAATTCAGCTATATGATCGATGAATTCGGCCATGCCAGCCAGACTCCGCAGATTCTCAAAGGATTCGGCATCCCCTATGCCATGGCCTGGCGGGGCATACCGAAAGGAAGCCGGAACGTGTTCCGCTGGGAGGCCCCGGACGGTTCGTCCGTCATGATGTTCTATTCCAATGACGGTTACGGAGAGGCGACGGCTCTGCCCCGGGAACTCGACGATTTCGAGGAAACGATCGACGGCAAGGTCTTCCGCCGTCCCGGCCTGCGCACACGAGTGGCCCGGCTTCTGCAGCTCCGTACGCCCAATGCGGTCTCCAACCGCCTTCTGTGGCTCAACGGGATAGACCATTCATTCGCGCAACCGGATCTTTTCGATCGGCTGCAGGACATCCGGGACAATTGCCCGGAAGTCCTTCCCAGGCAGGCCACACCTTCCGAATACGCGGAAGACGTACTCCGTGACGTTACCGTAAATAATTTACGGATTGCAACTGTAAAGGGAGAATTGATGTACACCCGGGAAGACATCCTCGAGAGTACGCACTCCAATCACCCCAGGCAGAAGCTCCGTCACTATCAGGTCGAACACCTGCTGACCGACTATGCCGAACCCATGGCGGTCCTGGGTGAACTGTGCGGCGGACCGGACATCCGGTACGCGCTGAGACGGGCCTGGACCTACGTTCTGGAAAACCATGCCCACGATTCGCTGGGCTGCACCTCGGTCGATGAGGTCTACGAGCAGGTCATGAGCCGCTACACCTGTGCCCATGACGTGGCGGACCAGGCCGCGGAGGGCTCCGTCCGTCACCTGATCCGGTGCACCGGTCCCGACCCTGCCCTGTTCCTCTTCAATCCCGCGTCCTGCACTCAGTCCGGGGTCCGCGAACTGACGCTGATCGTTCCCGAAGGGTTCTCCGAAAGCGGTCTGCTGAAATTCTCATACCGCTGCGAAAGGCGCTCCTGCGAATTCCTGTCCGTACGTGAGGTCAACGACGTGCGCTACAATCCTGAGCTCGGTCATCCGACCCACACGTGTTCCCATGAGGTCCGGATCCTTCTGGACGTCCCTGCCGTTCCGCCTATGGGCTATGTCCGTCTGGAGATCTCTCCCCTGCCGGCTCCGCGCATGCAGCGCAACCGCCGGGCGTACGGCCTGTGCACCGAACCCTGTGTCATGGAAAACGAATTCCTTCGGGTCGTCTGCGGTCCGGACGGTACGGTATCCGTCACCGACAGGACCCTGAACCGAACATTCCCGTCCCAGTTCCTGTTCGAAGACGACGGCGAGGCGGGCAACAGCTACACCCACCTTCCCCCGTCCGTATATGACCGGAGCATCCTGTCCTCTTCCGGACGCGCCTCTCTGTCCGTGCTCTACGATACGCCGTTGGGCAGCGCTATGGAGATCCGGATGACGATGGATATCCCTCGGGATACCGATCTGAAAACGGGAAGAAGATCCGAAGACACCGTCCCGGTCGAGATCCGCACGACCCTGTCGCTGTTTGCCGGCGATCCGGTCCTGCATGCCCGCATCGACATGGATAACAAGGCCAGAGGCCACCGGCTGCGCGTCCTGTTCCCGACCGGTCTTAAGAACGCGACACATTCCGCAGGGCTCCAACCCTTCGATCTGGTCCAGCGTCCCGTTCACGAAACGCCCGATCCGGAGCTGCACGAACAGCCCTACGCCACCCATCCCATGCAGGGTCTCTGCTCCGTTGACGACGGAGAGACCGGTTTTAGCGTAATCGCGCCCGGGATCTACGAATATGAATGCACGGACGACCGCGCACGCGCACTGGCGCTGACTCTGGTCCGTTCCAACAACGTGTTCGGATCCTGGCCTTTTGCCAAATCCCCCCTGTACTCCGTAGAGGAGTCCCAGAATCTCTGCAAGCTCTCCTTTACCATACATCTGCACTACCACAAAGGGTCCGTCCGCAAAGCCTTCCCGGCGGTCTTTTCCTGGCTCCGTCCGCTCTCGGCCCGGCTCTCCCGGGCACCGGAGAACAGCGTGATGCCGGATGCTTCCGCGCCCAAGACCGTGCTTCCGGACTCGGATACTCCCATATGCTGCACCAATCCGGACTTTGTGTTCACGGGTCTGTATCCGGACGACGCGCCCGGAAAATACAGACTTCACATCCTCAATCTCGGCGATAGGGATGCCTCAGGAGACCTGTCTTTCCGCCCGTTCGGGAACAGTGTCCCCGTTTCCGTCCGCCGTACCCGTCTGGACGGCACACATCCCGGAAAAACTTATCCGGGCACCGATCCCGTTCACCTGAAACTGCGCCGGGGAGAGGTCGCGGCGTTCACGGTCTCTTTCGAGGTGGCCCCATGACAGCGCTCCGTCTCATCTGCATCCTTGCGGCCTGCATCCTGCTTTGCGGATTATGCGGCTGCGGCAGTCAGGCGGTCCCGCCGGCACCGGTCATACTCTCCGTTCCGGAGCCGGATCCGGATGACCCGGCAGACATTCGGAGTCACGCACTTCTGGATGAAATGGAGACGATCCGGTCCGCAGTGACCGAAGAGGACCCGGGACTGTTCTCGTTTGAGGATTCCGGAGACGGACTGACCCTGACCGCCTATTCCGGTTCCGCTTCCCGGATCCGCGTTCCGGCCACGATTGAAGACAAACCCGTCCGCGGGCTGGCCTGCGGGGTGTTTTCCGGTCTGTCCGACCTGACTGTCCTGATCCTGCCGGACACGCTCACGGATCTCGAAGAGCGCTGCCTGGAAGGGTGCGACAGTCTCGTCTATCTGGAGCTGTCCGCTCTTCCCGGAGACAGCCTGTCCGGCCTTTTTGGGAAAGCGGGATGGGAATACAATCACTCCGCGATTCCCGAATCCCTGTCCTACATCTGTTATTCCGGCGTACGCGTTCCGGACCGCGCCTTTGCCGAATGCCTCCACATCGAGGCCCTGATCCTTCCGGATACGGTGGAGAGCATCGGGACCAGTTCGTTCCGGACCTGCCGGAGCCTGAAGGAAATCCGTCTTCCTGACGGACTGAAAGAGATCCGGACCTGTGCGTTCCTGGACTGCGGTTCCCTGACCGGACTGTCCCTGCCGGATTCCCTGGAACGGATCGAAGACGGAATCCTGACCGGATGCGTTTCCCTTGCCTGGCTGGATCTTCCCTTTCTCGGTTCCACGCCGGACGATACGCCCCACGCCTTTCTGGCCAGACAGTTCGGGGCCGCTACCCCCGAGTTCTGCGAAGCCGTTCCCCTGTCTCTCCATCAGGTCCGTCTTACAAAGGTCTCCCGCATCGAGCCGATGGCGTTCCTGCACTGTGCAGGGCTCCGTCATGCGGTCCTGCCCGACGGGTTGACCGTCATCGGGGACCTTGCGTTTTCCGAATGTTCCCATCTGAAATCCGTGACCCTGTCCCGGGATCTGGAGACTATCGGGAAGTCCGCCTTTTCGGGTTGTATCCGTCTTTGCGAGATCCTCTTCCCGGATTCGCTGAAGCGCATCGATATCCAGGCTTTTGAAAAATGCCTTTCGTTACAGAAGATCGGTCTGCCCTCCCGTCTGGAGTTCGTCGGGAATTCCGCATTTGCGTACTGCATTTCGCTGAATGACGTAACTCTGTCCGGCTCCCCTGTTCTCGGAGACCGGGTCTTCTTCCAAACCCCTTACGCACAACGCCGGACGGAGTCCTAATCCGCCCGACGTTGAGAAAGGAAAACTGACATGCCCATTAAAATACCGAATCTGCTCCCGGCCACACATACGCTCCAGGAGGAAAATATCTTCGTGATGACCGAGACCCGGGCCATTACGCAGGACATCCGCGCCCTGCATATCCTGATGCTCAACCTGATGCCTCTGAAGATCGTGACCGAGACACAGATTGCCAGACTGCTCGGCAACACACCCCTGCAGGTGGATCTGGAACTCATCCAGACCGCTTCGCACAAGGCCAGCCATACCTCCAACGACCATATGCTGAAATTCTATAAGACCTTCGACGAGGTCCGGGACCAGCGTTTCGACGGTCTGATCATCACAGGCGCGCCCATCGAACACCTGGAGTTTGAAGAGGTCGAGTACTGGAAAGAACTGTCCGAGATCATGGAATGGTCCAAGACCCATGTGACGAGCACTCTGCACATCTGCTGGGGCGCGCAGGCCGGTCTTTACTATCATTTCGGCATTCCGAAAGTCCGGATGCCGAAGAAACTGTTCGGGATCTATCCCGAGCACGCGGACTACAAGAAGGCGATCCTTCTTAGAGGCTTTGACGACGAGTTCCCGGTTCCGATCTCTAGACACACGTATTCTCCGAGAGAGGAGATCGAGAAGCATCCGGAACTGAAGATCCTGGCCAGTTCGGAAGAGACCGGAGTATACATCTGCATGACGGAACGCGGCAGACAGATCTTCGTGATGAACCATCCCGAATATGACGCCGATACCCTGAAGAACGAATACGAGAGGGATCTCAAGGCCGGACTTCCGATTGAGGTGCCGAAACACTATTTTCCGGACGACGACCCCTCAAAGGCCCCCGTCGTGACCTGGCGCAGCTGCGCAAACCTTCTGTATTCGAACTGGCTCAACTATTTCGTATACCAGTCCACTCCCTACGACCTCGAACAGATCCAGTGACCCCGGCTTTTTGCCGCGTTGTTCACCGAATCGCATGCGCGGATCCGCGAGATTCCGTTTTGAGAGGAGCATACAAATGGCTTCATTACTCTTTCAGGAAGAATCGAACGAAGCACTGCAGAAGTTGACCGAGTCCTGCCTCAATGACCGGTTTACGTCTTTTTCTCTGCTCAAAGGCGGAATGTTCAATACCACCTATCTTCTGCATACTCGTGAGCATGGAGAGGTCGTGCTGCGGCTCGGAGCGGTGAACCGTCACCTGCTGATGCCCTTTGAGCAGCACCTGATGGAAACCGAAGCCGAGGTGTACCGGCGGAGCCGGCAGCTGAAGCTACCTGTACCGGAGATTCTGGGCCTGGATCTTTCGCTCCGGATTGTGGACCGGGGAGCGATGTTTACCCGTTTTGTGCCTGGCGTCGCAATGAGCTGCGTCAACCCGGAGAAGGATAACTACAAAGAACTGTGCGGAACGCTCGGCTCGTTCTGCGCCAAACTTCACACCCTGACGGCCGGCCGGTTCGGTCGCGTGTATGACGTGATGCGCGGTTTTGGTTATTCCTCCTGGCACGAAGCGGTGGAACAGGAACTCTATGCCTGGGAAACGGTAGCGACACCTGCTTCAGTCCTCCCGCCGGCAGCGCTGGACCGGGTGGAAAAAACCATTTGCCGGTTTGCGCCTCTCCTGGATGAGATCAAGACTCCGGTCCTTGTCCATAACGATCTCTGGATGGGCAATGTCCTACTCGTTCCCGAGAAGGGCCGTTACCGTCTTGGACTGGTACTTGACGCGGACCGGGCTATGTATGCGGACCCCGAACTGGAATTTTCCGGGCACCGCGTGATCCATGACGAACCCGAATTCCGGACCAGGTACGGGAAAGCCCCTTCGGAGGCGCCGGAAGCCGCCGCACGGAGACGACTGTATCATATGCTGACGCAGATGTGGCATGCGTATGTTTTCCAGGCGGAGTATGCGATGCCTGAGCATGCGGCACATGCCGTGGATCTCGTTCTTCAGGAACTGTCCCTTCTCGAGTCGTTCCGGATCTAGGCGAAGAGGCACGGGAGCGTTGGTATGGCTTTCGCGGCTTCACGCCCGCGCTTTTTGAATAAAAATGCGCCATATACTTGCCTATTTCGCATAAATTGTGTATGATTATACACGTGAGACTGGCCATATCGTTTTTCAACATTCTTTCACTTGTCAGTCCCACAGGAGGATTTCATCTATGGAGAGATATTATCAGCCGGAAATCGAAACGGCATCACGGGAACGGATCATTGAGATCCAGAACGAGAAGCTCGTCAAGCAGATCCGGCGCGTATGGGACGCGGTTCCCTATTACCGCAAGAAAATGATGGATGCCGGTGTGACTCCGGACGACATCAAGAGCATCGAGGATATCAAAAAACTTCCGTTCCTTTCAAAATCGGACCTTCGCGACTCCTACCCTTACGGCATGCTGGCTATGCCGCTTTCCGAGTGCGTCCGGATTCAGTCCACCTCCGGAACGACGGGCAAACGCGTGGTCGCGTTCTATACACAGCACGATCTTGACCTTTGGGAAGACTGCTGCGCCAGAGCCATCGTGGCCGCCGGCGGATCCAAAGAGGACGTCTGCCAGGTCGCATACGGATACGGACTGTTTACGGGAGGGGCCGGCCTGCACGGAGGATCCCACAAGGTCGGATGCCTGACCGTCCCCACCAGTTCCGGTAACACCGAGCGCCAGATCATGTTTATCATGGACCTCAAGGCCACGATACTCTGCTGCACCCCCAGCTACGCCTCATATCTCGGTGAAGCTATGAAGGAAATGGGATACGGTCCGGATGACATTCCCCTGAAAGCGGGCATTTTCGGAGCCGAACCCTGGAGTGAGGAAATGCGCCGCAGCATTCAGGACACTCTGGGTATCAAGGCCTACGATATCTACGGCCTTACCGAGATCTCCGGACCCGGTGTGGCTTTCGAATGTTCCGAACAGCATGGCATGCATATCAACGAAGATCACTTCTATGCCGAAATCATAGATCCGGATACGGGAGAACCCCTTCCGGAAGGAAGCCAGGGAGAACTCGTCTTCACTTGTCTTGACAAAGAGGCCTTCCCGATGATCCGCTACCGCACGAGAGATATCTGTGTACTGACCAGAGAACCCTGCAGTTGCGGCAGGACCCACGTCCGTATGCGCAAGCCTCAGGGGCGCACCGATGATATGCTCATCATCCGCGGCGTCAACGTCTTCCCAAGCCAGATCGAAACCGTTCTGCTCAACCAGGGATACGCTCCGAATTACCAGATCCTCGTAGATCGCGTCAACAATACGGATACCTTTGAAGTCCGGGTCGAGATGACTCCGGAAATGTTCACAGACAACATCGGTGAAATCACCGAACGCCAGTCCAAGCTGTCCGAGGGACTGCTCTCGATGCTGGGCATCAAAGCCAAAGTGTCGCTGGTCGCTCCGAAGACCATTACCCGCAGCGAAGGCAAGGCCGTCCGGGTCATTGACAACCGCAAGATTTGATCACAGCAGGAGGAAGACAACCATGAGCGTAAAGCAAATTTCTGTTTTTCTGGAAAACCGGCCCGGTATGTTGAGTCAGCTGACCACCGAACTCGCCGCATCCGGGATCAATATGCGCGCATTATCCCTTGCCGAAACCAAGGATTTCGGCATAGCCCGGATCATAGCCGATGACACCCTGAAAGCGATGCATGACCTGAAAGCCGGCGGCTTCGTCGCCAGTCTTACGCCTGTTCTCGCCTATGAGATTCCTAATGAGGCAGGCGGACTGGACCGTCTGCTCAAAACCATGACGGAATCGAATGTCAACATTGAGTATATGTACTCATGTCTGTCTCTGCGGGGGAATTCCCGTGCTGTGATGGTTTTTCGCGTTTCCGACACGGAAAAAGCGGAATCTGCATTGCTCTCCCGAGGGCTGCACGCACTATCGCAGGAAGAAATCTAGTCGTACAAAAGCAAATCGGGGAGGAGGTCACCCATTAGTTGAGTGACCGACCTCCCACACCACCGTGAGTACCGTTCGGTACACGGCGGTTCAATCAACTTGCAAGGACTCGTATTTGGCGAGGATATCAAGATATCCTGCCTGTGCGAGTCTTTTGTCCGTTATTGTGGTACTTAGGATTCCGCTTCCGGCAACTGCCCAATATCCTTTTCTCGTGTTTCCGTACCTGTATGCCAGCCACGGTTCCTCTTAACATGCTGTCTTTCCTTTTTTGCATTGTTCAATGAAAAACAGAAACAGTTTCTTCCCGTCCACACAGGCCGGCTTGTGGAACGAGCACATCAGCCGTTCCGGGTGCCACTGGACGGAATAGACCGGAAGCGTCTCATGCTCGAACGCTTCAATGACGTTCCCGTCATCAGCCCATTCCACGGCCCTCAATCCTTCACCCACGATGTCCGCCGCCTGGTGGTGCGCGGTATTCGTGGTCGGATGCGTTCCGTACAGTCTCCCGATGAACGAATCTTCAAGCGCATAGGTGGTATGGATGTTATCCGCGCCCGTTTCCAGGTTGTGCATATGGACGGGTGCGTTGGGCAGATGCTGGATCAGCGTTCCGTGAAAATACACGTTCAGGACCTGATGTCCGCGGCAGATGCCCAGGATCGGCTTTCCCGCTTCAATGAACTGACGGATCAGATTGAACTCGTTCTCGTCCCGTTCGGGCTTGATGCTGCTTTCCTCGGTCCCGTTCAATTCCTGTCCGTAGCGGGCCGGGTCCACGTCCCCGCCTCCGCAGAGGATCAGTCCGTCGAAGCCCTCGGCCGTTTCCGTCCCTCTGAACAGAACCGCTTCCACCCCAACGTCTTCCATAGCAGCCAGATAGTATTTGGCACCCGTCAGGGTCGCGGATAATAGAAATCTTATCGGCATACTCAGTCATCTCCTTAAGCCTGGTCTTCTTCTGTGTAGGAAATCTCCATCTCATGGTCCGTGCTCGTTCCGGACGGATCGGTCGTCCGATACAGGACGGATACCTGACCCGGTTCTCGGTGCACCTTCCGAACGGTCATTTCCAGGGTCATCTCATAGCCCATTGTCCGGTATTCGGCACGGGTCGTCTTTCCCTCCTCAAACCGGACGGAAACGGAAGAATCCCCGGTCTGTTCCATATGCAGCGTCCGATTTTGCCCGGAGGGCAGAGTGAACCGGTAGCTGAACGCGCTTGTGTCAGTGCCCTCCCCGAACCGGACTGGAAAACTGATGATTTCGGTCTCTTCCTTTATGCGACGAATCCCGTGCGTATCTGACGAGATCCATTCCCCGTTTTCCGGGTCGTCCGGAGCATAATGGCGTGTACGGAACCGTATCCTGAGTCTTTTGTAATCCATCATCCCAGCGTATAGTCCCGGTTGTTGTCCGACACCGTCATACCCTGCCCCTTCAGGTTGTTGATATGGTAGGTTACGCTCGTTCCGTTACCGGATCTCTGCGCCTTGATCAGAGCACTGAACTTGACGTACACGTTGAGGGCGCAGAAACTGCCCTCGGTCTGGCGGACGAGGTAACTGTCCTCACCCATCCGGCTTCCGTAGATGTTCAGGCAGGCGGCCTCGGACTTGGTCATGTTCAGGAACAGATGCGGTTTATAGGAAAACGTGTTTGTGATATCCACACCCGTGGAGTCTTTCAGGACCAGCAGCGTCAGGTTGAGTCTGGCCAGTTCCTGCATGGTCTGGCTGTCCGCAGACGTATACTTCTGGTAAGGACGGTAACTGGACGAAACCTGTCCGGCCAGATTGGCGAGCACCCCGTCCAGGCGGATGCCGCTCGAGTTCCGGATCACGATGCCGGTCTCGTAGAAGCCCCCGAACACCCGGTAGAGACGGACGTCCTGAGCTGCATCGATCAGGATACCGTTTGTCGTGGCATAGAAGTTCAGGAGCACCGCCTCGGTATGGGCCGCTTTCAGGGCCACCATCGGGGCGCACGGGTCATAGGTATAGTCATTCGTGCCCCGGATCCCGTTTTCGGTATGCAGGAACCGAATGGAACGGATGGCGCTGTTCTCACCCTCAAGGGTCACGGCCGCTTCACTGTCCAGGTTTCCGCCGATACCCATCGTGACCAGGAATGTGGTTCCGGTCCCGCCGCTGTCAAAGCTGCAGGCTCCGTTGGCTCCGAGCAGGACGGTGTTGGCCCCGACGTGCAGTGGCTTATCCAAGCGGTATTCCCCGCCCGGAATATAGACGTATCCGCCTCCGGCCGCCTTGGCCGCATCCAGGGCCGCCTGGATGGCCGCGGAGGCATCCACTTTCCCGGTCCGGTTGGCCTGATATTCCGTATAGGCATTGAACAGTTTCAAAGGCGCCTTGAGGAACGGAAATACGGAATCCGTAGCGGGCAGGCGGAATTCCTCCTTACGGGAAGTCTGCTTGATCGTGCCTGCCGTGGACGTGACCTGAGGACCGTCCAGCGTACATTCAAAGAGTTTGATGACCTGTTTGGTCGAATTGCGGACAGAGGCTGCGCTTCCCGAAATCGAACTGCAGGCCACCTCCAGGCCCATATCCACATAGAGCGCGTCCGCGTCGATCCCGTACTCCGCATTCTTTACGGTGAGGTCATAGGCCTGGGCATAGACTTCCGCTCCGTCATCACGCTTGGTCGCGGAGGTATACAGTCCGGTCCGGAAGCCGTCCAGTTCCACATGGGTGAGCATCGTGCCCTCCACGCCCCAGAGCTGGATCCCGTACAGGCTCTTCGATGCCATATAGGACCGGATCGCGGATTCCGAAACCGCGGAATCGAACAGATGCCAGTATCTCGGCGAGAACGAGACGTTCTCGAAGACGTTGATCTCCGCCGCAAAGCCGATGACGAGTCCCCGCCTCAGGACCGTTCCGTACAGTCCGTCCACGGTCAGGTTCCCGTGCGCGGTTTCCAGTACGAGCGCGTCATAGCTGTTGACCAGGTTGACCTGGCGGATATAGGATCCGCCGCTCGGGAAGAACGTGGCGTTGGCCGAGGTCAGGTCATTGGCTTTCTGGGCGGAATGATAGATGGTCACTCCCTCCACCCCGGAGGATGTGCCCAGAAGCAGGGACACGTCCAGAGTGGCGAAGTCCAGGACCGTCCCGAAATCCCCGTCCCCTGAGCCGTCTTCCAGCGTCCGGAAATCGCCCAGCAGGCATACGTTGGGCGGAACGGTGACCTTGGAGGTCAGTTTATAGCGTCCTTTCGGAAGATAGACGGTTCCGCCTCCCGCGGCGGCGCAGTCCTTCAGCGCTTTCTTGAGTGCGGACGTCACGTCGGAAGCCCCGGTCTTGTCCGCGGAATACGGAGCTTCGGTCAGGACCAGGTCAGCCACGTGAACGTTGGACGAATCGTAAGGGCTCACGACCAGCCTTGCGGGCTGTGTCGCCGCCAGCAGATCATCCTCTCCGAGATCGGTCGCATGGGTGATCAGGATGTCGTCCACGGCCAGCGTCACACTGCCCGAGGTTGCGTTGCTCAGGTAGAAGAGTCTCCACCGGCAGACCGAATCCAGGTTCAGCTGTCCGGTCCCCGACTTGAAGTTCAGGGTGATCTGATTCCAGCCGTTCGCCTTGATCTGGTCCTTGAATCCCCATTCCTTTTCATCCTTGTCGATGGAACTCGTGGAACCGAGTTCGAATTCGGCCTGGACCAGCGAGGATTTGTCACTGATATAGATCCAGAACGTCACGACGCTGTCCGTGGTCAAAGCGACATGAAATGCGCCGGAGGGAGAGCCGCAGCGGAAGAACCACCCGTTGCGCAGGGCCACTTCTTCATAGCCGAAGCACTTTCCGTACATACCCTTGGTGACCGTAGGCTGGACGTCTATGGGCGTTCCGGCCGGATTGTACTGGGAATAGTAGGCGGATCCGTGCGCGTTCAGCGGCAGATACAGCGTTCCGTCCTTCACGGTCTCCTTTTCGGTCACTTCCCCGTGTGTCTCGATGCCCCAGACCATGTCTTCCAGGGGTGTCAGCGGGGCGGATGTTTCGGTCTCCCGGTCGGTTTCGACCGGCTTCCGGGTCTCGGTCTCCGTATCGGTCTGCATTTCCGTTTCACTTCCCTTTTCATCTTGTGTTTCCGGATCTGTTCCCTCCTTCTCCGTCTGTGAGGAAGGTTCCGGTCCCGGATCCGATCCGCAGGCACTGAGCCATACGGACAGTCCCAGGAGAATGGTTAAAGCGAGTATCCAGGAGATCACTCTTTTGGTTTTGTTGAACATATTCGGAACGCTCCTCAGAATCGGATTTTGAGGTTCACGCCGTCCGGAGAAGACGCGAATGTCAGATAGGTGGTTCCGGTCGCCGGATCATAGGCAGCATCTGTCTGAATCTCCGCGGAGCCCAGGAACGCCTGAACGGATACCGGCTTCCGCTTTGTCCAGACGCGGGCGCAGGCCTGCATGGCGGAAGGACCGGTCACCGTCATACTCAGCATACGCTGGGTTGCCCGGACCTTTGAGATCCGTCCGGATACCGCCAGGACATCCGAGGATTCGGCGCGTGTATCGACCCTGGACAGATCCAGGAACAGCCGGACGTCGCCGGGCATCACGCAGGGATCCTGCACTATGCCCAGGTTCTCGTCAAAGAGATCTACATAGGCGCCTTTCATCCGGTACGGCCGGCTTTCGGGCGTCTCGTCGAGAACAGAGACCACGGTATAGCGGCCGCGACGCAGCGCGAACGAACTGCCTCTGACAAAGGAATCCCCGACCGCACTAAAGCCCTGGCCGACCAGTTCCAGATACCGGTCCGAGAGATCCGGGATCTTCGCGATCTCGCGAGGCGTGACGCGCATGTAGACGAAGGCGCCCTTTCCGACGGGATGCACACCTTCTTCCGGATCCCGGGAGAGGCCCAGCGACTCGAAGAGATGTTCGGCCGGGTTGGCGTAGTCCAGCCCGTCACGGTTCCACCATCCGCGGATGGTGTGGAACACGTCCGAACCGTCCCCGACGTAGACCAGGAGTCCTCCCCGCTGCACCCACTGCGCGATCGCATTGTGCACGTCCGGGGTCTCAGGCTTCATGAATTCATAGGACATGACCAGTTTCGTGTAGCCGTCCAGGTACCCCGCATAGCGGCGCACGTTGTCCAGCTGGACCGGACGGACGCACAGGCCGGCCTTGAGCAGCGGCAGCGAGATTCCGTAGAACGGGCTCCAGAGCACGTTGCGGCTCTCCTCGCGGTACGGGTCTCCCTTCGGGTAAACCCGCTGGAACATGCCCGAGTCGGCGAGCATCAGGCCGACCTGTTTGGTGTCGGTCAGCCATTCCACGTCATCGGTCTTCATATCCCGGAGCGTATGCATCACGGTCGTCAGGTTGGTCCGGTAGGCCTCGGGCATGCCTTCCCGTCCTTCCCCGTTTTCCTTGGGATAGGTGCCGGTATAGACGCGGGACGGCCAGGGCGCGATCTCATAGGTCGAGATCTCGGGCTGGAACAGCGACGCCGCGACCGTGCGGTAGTAATTGTACCGGTAGTCCTTCCAGGTATGGTTCGGATCATCCTCGATCGGATCGTGCAGATACCACATCTTCCGGCCGGTCCCGCGCACCAGCTCCTGCATGATCCCGTATTCGAAAAACGCGGTCTCGAAGGTCCGTTCCTTCTGGACGCCGCGGTATACGTTGGGCGTACGGGAGGTCCCGGTCCAGATCTGGGCGATGTATCCGTCGACAGTCGGCAGGTCGATCAGGGCGGACTCGGGGGAAACGATCCTCCACTGGGTGTAGTTGACCAGCGAATGGGTCGGCACGTAGAACCGGAGAAACCGTCCGTATTTGGTCATTGCGTACTCCTTGAGTTCGGCGCAGAGACGGTCCAGGGTACGCTTGTACAGGTACTGCTTGAGGCGGGAGGCCATATACTGGCCCTCGGCGGTCTCCTGAGGATCCTTCCAGGGTTCCTTGTAGAAGATCTCCCATTCCCTCTTGAACGCTTCGGAATAACCGGCGTCCACCCAGAATTCGGGCTCCTCCAGATGGATGGCCTCCACTCCGGCATCCACAGCTTTCTTCAGGTTGCGGGCCAGATAGGAGGAAAACGACACGGAAGGCACCATATAGGGCACGTCCTTGCCGTGGTTGATCTCCCGCGCGTCCTGATTGACCTGGCCCTCGTCATGATGGTCCCGGCCGTCGAACTTTCCGTAGAGATAGTCCTGGTAATATCCCCAGGACACGCCGGTCATCAGATGGACGATGTAACCGTGCTTTTTCCAGTGCGCGATCCTTTTCTTCAGATCATGGAAACCGTATACCATGACAAAATCAGCTTGTATGTCAAAGCGCGGATCATAGTCCGGGAACTCCTGAAAGCCTGTTCGTTCTTCCCTGCGATCATATTCCTGCATGTTCGGATCCTCCTGTGCGGAGCGTATTTTTGGGGTTTTCCCTACAGCCATTCTATCACACGCGCGCGGTAAAAAGCAACCGGACTGCGCACATTGCCGTCCGGTTTTTCCAATCCGAAAAAACCGCCGGATCCGGCGTTGCGGCCAGGTCCGGCGGACAGTTTTCCGCGCTTTCGCGCGGTTTGCATCACTGGATGCTGATCAGGGCCACGTTCACGTCGATCTCGGCCGTGACACCTTCGATGCGCACGTAGTCAAAGTTGGGAACCCACAGTGTGTCTCCGTGATCGGTCGTATCCTGCCAGAAGGTCAGCGTATTGGCTCCCTTCTCCAGGTACACCTCTATGGCGGTCGGTTCAAAAACGTGGAAATGTCCGGTCTGCACGGCATACAGGTCTCCCACGTCCTCTCCGTTGACCTTGAGGCGGAAGGTCCGTCTGTCTCCGGATCCGCAGTACACCTGCATCGTGTACGTTCCGTCCTCCGGAACCTCGATATCCTTCATCGTGAACCGGAAGGCCCCGTTGTTGCCGGACGCGCCTACGGCATATCCTCCGGAGTGCACGTGCGCTCCTCCGTCATTCAGCTTGGTGTTGCAGGATTTGTACTCTCCGCCGACCTCGCATTCGTAGGTCACGTCCCCTCCTTCGCAGCCCAGCGCGATCGTGTTGTCTCCTTCGTTGAGATACACGGTCAGGGACGCGGTCCGGAACAGGCCCGGACTCATCGTGCCGGGAAGAACGATCTCGCTCTTTTCCCCGTTGATATACAGATCCAGTTTCCGGTCGGTCTGGGACGGGCTGGAATAGCGGATGTTGAGCTGGTAGGGACCGTAGGCATCCCGGTGGACCGTATAGGTCATCCTGCAGGAGCCGGCCTTTCCGAATCCGGAAACGGTCTTTCCTCCGTAGGCCCCTGCGTTGTCTTCCAGGGTCAGCGATCCGTTCAGGGACGCGTCCTTGGCCAGATACAGGGTTCCTTTGGGCTCGGTATTCACCGGATCCTCGTCGTACACGATGACGGCGTCCAGGTCCGGGGCCTTGCCCGACTGCGCGGTCAGGGTAAGGGTATTCATTCCCTTCTTCAGGGAGAGCGTGAGCGGGAACGTCCCGCCGACGGATGATCCTCCGGTCGGGTAGAAATACAGGGGCACGGGGTCCGAACCGTTGACCGATACGTTCAGGACAAGGGCGTCGCTTCCACCGTTGAAATACAGGATCTCGGCATCGTACGTGCCGTCCGCGGAGGCCTTGATCCCGGACATCGTCAGGGAGGCGCTTCCGCTTCCGGAGAAACCGAGCACTTTCTTTCCGGACGCTTCCGCTTTGTCCGTCTTCACAAAACCGGAGACCGTGTGGCCGTCGGCTTCGCATTCGTACAGGGAGCCGCTCAGAACCACGCCCGGAAGGGTCTGGGCGCTTTCGCTGCCGAGTCCGGCGGTCACCGTGTGGGCTTCCCCGCTGTCCGTGAACCGGACATAAAGGATCCTGTCGATATCCCGGTCCGCGTTCCCGTCATAGTACCAGGCGGGAGCGGAGGAGGCGTACAGGGCCTCTAAGGAATCCGCAGCCTGGACCGTCCCGCCGTCCAGCGTGACCTCGGAAGGCGCGGAACGGTAATGGATCTGCAGCACGCAGTCACGGGAAGCATGTTTGTATTCACCGGACCTCTTGCCCACCGTGAAGCTCAGCTGTCCGTTCTGCAGGACAGAGGTCAGTTCGGTCAGGGCATAGCGGCCTTTCTCATAGTCGAAGCTGATCCCGTCGTCCTCGTACAGTGTGAAGGACGTCTTCTCCTGTGACGGATAGATGTCCAGCGTAAGGGTAGTATCCGTGACGTTGTCCGTGTTGCGGCCGTAATGTCCCAAAGGCAGGATGGACCCCATCCGGACGAACAGGGGCAATGTGTCGGCTCCGCAGGAATAGGATATGGTCTGGCCGCCATCATAGATATAGCCGGAATTGTAATCCATCCACTTTTCGCCGGCGGGCAGGTAGATCCGGACCGTGGCGACCCGGCTCCGGTCGCTGACCGGGCAGACCAGCAGCGCGTCTCCCAGCATGAACTCGTTGTCCACGGAGTAGACCTTCCTGTCGTTCTGGAACTCCAGGATCAGGGACCGGGTCACACCGACGCCGGTATTGTGCTGCTCCCAGAACAGGCTGTACATGTACGGAATGAGCGCGTAATGCAGATCGTTGTATTTCTTGTAGCATTTGATGACCGCGTCGCTGTGGTCCAGTACCGAGGACTCGGTCGCATACTCGTTGGACATGGCGAACGGAGTCAGGAACATCAGCTGCGCACGGCGCATGTAGTCCACGTCGGATTTGGTACTGACGTCCCGGATCTCCGGCGTGTAATAGGTGCCGGAATAGGACTGCGCAATGACCGACATCACGAACTGGTCAAAGCCGTAGTAATCGGTGTAGGCCGTAGTGGCATACCTCTGCATGCCGGCATAGTTGCCCCGGCTGAAGATGAACGTCCGCAGGTTATAGTCCTCGCGATATCTCTCGTGCATCAGGTTGACGGCCAGGGTCCCGAGAAGGTTGTGGTAGGCATTGTTGGACATTCCGCCCGGGAACAGCAGGGTCAGCGAATCGTTCGCGCCCCAGGAGTCGGTCTCGTCGATCTTGTATCCGTCCACTCCGATCGAGGCCAGATTCCGGTTCTGGATATCCCAGTAAAGATCCCTCGCTTCTTCGATCGTCAGGTCCGGGACAAGTCCGCCGAACGCATAGGTGCCGTTGTTTCCTTCCCATGCCCGGGTCCCGATATCCGGGCCCTTCAGCGACAGCTCGGAAATTGCGTGGTAGATATCCGCCTTCGGGGAAACATAGGGATGCTCCCACAGATTGACGTGCAGCCCCAGTTCGTGCGCGGCATCCACGAACTGTTTCGCGGAAGCCGTAAACGCGGGAGCCCAGGCATAGGAACAGGGATAGGTCGCGGTCTGCCATCCGGGTTCCACGCCGGCGACGTCGATCCTGATCCCGTTTTCCATCTGCGCTCTCAATGCTTCCAGGATCTGCGCGTCCGTCCACTTGCTGTAGCCCCTGTAGGTCAGCCCTAGGGCATACAGGGGAGGCATGGCCGTGCGTCCGGCCAGTTCGGACCAGTTGGTCAGGATGGTCTTGAATTCCGGGCCGTACAGGAAATAGAAATTCAGTTCTCCGCCCTCGACGTGCAGATGATAGTCCTGCTTGAAGGATACGGTGCCCCTGTTGGAGTTGTTGGAATAGATCCCGTATCCGTTCGAACTGTACCACAGCGGAATGATCGCGTGGACATTGTCATCAGACATCCAGATGGAATATTCGGTATTGCGGTGATCGGTCGTGGTGAAATCTCCGCCCTTGTCATTGCCCAGTCCGTAATAGTGCTCCTGACCGGCCACGTCCCTCTTGAACCTGGCGGTCTTGCCGATTCCGTCCTTGGAAAACGCCTGCGCGGCACTGGCGAAGACCGGGTTTCCAGACGGATCCAGGACCGTGATGCCCAGTGAAGATTTGTCCACCTTGACGGTCAGGCCCTCCGTGCGGAGCGTGAATGCGGTTTCGTCTTCCTCACATTCCCCGTACACTTCCCCGTACGCTGTATCCGGCTTGGCGATGGCCTCCGGAACGGCATCCCAGGATAAGAACTCTTCCCCTTTGGGAAGAAACCGGAAATGGATAAGATCCTCCCGGCAGAAATTCACGGCCAGCCGATCCCCGTTCCGCTCCACGATCCGTTCGGTCAAAACCGTATCGTACAGTCTGGGCTTTTCAGTCTGGGCCTCCGTCCCGGCCTCCGTTTCCGGAGCTACATTCGTATCGGTCATATCTTCCCCCTGATTCGTATTGCCGCATGCGGCGAAAGACAGGAAGCAGCCAAAGGCCAGCAGACCTGCCGTAAGTCCTTTCCAAAACGTTTTGAATACTTGAACTGTCATTGAAAACCTCCCAAAATGCTTCAATACAATGATACACGCAAGCGGTGTTGCACGCAAGACCTATGGATCATGTTTCTTCAGCAGTCCTCGCATTTTTCATGCCACGCAGATCCGTCACCGGCGGCTGACTCTACTCCAGCTTGAACGAAAGGCCCTGCTTGGGTGCAACCAACGGGGTTTGGGGAAGATTTCGAAGAAAGCGTTCGGCGTTCCGATATTGGATTCCGTTCCCGTCTTCTCCGTCCTCACCCCGATACAGGACGATTCTGGATTCGATTGAACCGAACCGATGTTCGGTCAAGGCGCAAAGGTCTTCATTGATCAGGTTCCTGGTCTGATCGATCACCATCCGGCTGGAATGTTTGATCTCATAACAGGAACACGAATTACGATCCGGATCATAGACGACCATATCGAACTCGCCTCTGGCGAATTGCAGTTTGAAGACCTGGACCGGCCATTGGGTCGTCTGGATGGTTTCCAGAAGGATCATATCCTCCATCATTCTTCCGCGTATGGTATTGAGAATCGTATCCCGGATTGCATTCCGAATTTCGTCAGGCATTCCGGAAAACGCTTCATCCCGCATCAGGGAGAATACCAGAACCTGTGCCTGGCAGAATCTCATCCCGGGCT
>JAFYHA010000101.1 GCA_017539425.1 Clostridia bacterium | reverse complement strand
TCCGAGCGCCTGATACGGAAGACCTTTTTCAACAGTCTGGCATTCGTGCGGTGCCCGTCGATGGCGCGTGCGGCCAACCAGCCTTCCAGATCTTGTGTCCGGACGATGTATAGCGGTGCCAGTTGCGGCTGACAGACCGCAATGTCTCCGTTTTGAATCGTCGCAACCGTTCTGTCTTCCAGCATGAGTGTGCCGCTGAGTTCAATCATAGTTTCATCCCACAAGCGTTAAGTACTGATACCGCGGAACCTCTCATACCGGTTCCGGAAGGACCGTTACATCCACCCAGCCTTTCGGCGCAGCAAGAACTTCCAGTTCGGGCAGCATCAGACGCACCGCGCTGTTGGAACTGCCGCATGCGGGATAGACCACATCAAAGCGCTTCAGGGACTCATCCAGGTACACTTGTACATCTGGCTCCACGCCGAACGGACACACCCCTCCCACGTCGTGGCCGATCCGCTCATGGACTTCCTCGAGCGACAGCATGCGGGCCTTTTCGCCGAACTGCGCCTTGAACTTTCCGTTGCTGACTTTGGCATCTCCCGCGCATACGATGAGGGCGGGCTGTCCGCCGACCCAGAACGTCAGGGACTTCGCGATCCGTTCAGGTTCGGTTCCGACCGCTTCTGCTGCGAGCGCGACCGTGGCGCTGGAGACCGCAAAGACCATAATCCGGTCCTCGAACCCCCGTTCTTTCAGGTAAGCCGTGGCTTTCTCCAAAGACATCTCTCTACCCTTTCTCTTTCTTGGATCCGTCCCGCTCATAACGGTTCCGGGACAGTTCTTTTCCCGAAGCGTCCGTGACCGAGACTTCCAGGATGTGCTTTTCAAAGAAGATCCGCGGGGCCGGCGCAGCGCTTTCTGCCCCGTCCGCTCCGCCCAGATGGACCTGCACGAACGGGTCCTTAGGGCCGGGCAGTTTCCAGACCTCCACGGTTCTTCCGGACTCGGCCCGCATCTGGTGCTTAAGATGGACGGCAGGCGTTCCGTCGGGATGTAAAACGTCCAGGCGGACGCACAGGCAGGCCGCGGCTTCATCCGCGGGACAGCGCAAAAGGATCGCGTCCGATTCGGGATCCCATATGGCAAAGATGCCGGTCTTTTCCGGTTTGTTACCCATATTCCGTCTACCTCCCTGTTTCGTATTACCGATACCGGCTTACTGTCCGGTGATCCTGTCCCCGACGTACAGTCCCATCGCGCCGCTCTGGGACAGTCCGCGAGTGATGCCGGATCCGTCGCCGATCAGGTACATATCCTTGGCGATCGCGAAGTTCCCGTCGTGGGACGGACGGATGGAATAGTACTTGTTTTCGCACCCGTACAGGAGCGTGTCGTCATTGGCCGTGCCCGGGGCGACCTTATCCAGTGCGTAGATCGTCTCGATGATATTGGTGAGCGCCCGGTACGGCAGCACGATGGACAGATCCCCGGGGAAGGCCTTGAGCGTCGGGATGACCGAGTTGGCGCCCAGCCGGTGCGCGTTGGTCCGGCGGCCTCTCTTCAGGTCTCCGAACCGCTGCACGATGATGTTGCCCTCGCCGGCAAAGTTCATATTTCGCGCGATGTTCTGCGCGTATTCGGTGGGCTTGTCGAAATCGCCCTCGAAATGGATGGAACTGAGGATCGCGAAATTGCAGTTGTCCGTCTTTTTCTCGGGCTCCGCGAAGCTGTGCCCGTTGGCCGTGATGATGCCGTTGTTGTTCTCTGCCGAGACCAGGCCGCCCTGGTTGAAACAGAACATACGGGTGCGGTCCTCGAACGTCTTGGTGCGGTACAGGATCTTCGGTTCATAGATGACCGAGGAGAATTCGCGCCAGATGGCATCCTTCATCTCCACGCGCACACCGATGTCCACCGAGTTGGCGTTGATGTGCACTCCGAACTTGTGGCACATCTTCTTGACGAAATCCGCGCCGGAACGTCCGGTGGCGATGATGATCCGTTTCGTATCGATCGTCAGGGGCTGATCCTTCTGCACTAGGGACAAGCTGTACCCGTCTTCTGTCTTGTCGATATCCACGCATTCGGTGCGCGCCTTCATCTCCACGTCCTGCTCCTTGAGATGATCGATCAGGCGGAGCATCGTCTTGTAGTTCTTGTCCGTGCCCAGATGCCGTACGTTCATATCCAGAAGGCGGAGATTGTTCTGCAGGCATTTGAGTTTCAACGCCTCACTGGATTTATACAGGGGCGGATAGTCGTCCGCGAACTGTTCCAGCACGTGGTCCACTTCGTTGATGTACTGCATGGCCACCGTCTCGCCGAGTTCGTCCCCGATCATGCCGCCGTAGGCGGTGCCCAGGTTGAACTTGCCGTCCGAAAAGGCGCCGGCTCCCGCGAATCCGCCCGCGATCGAGCAGACCTTGCAGTGCACGCAGGGCTGTCCGGCTCCGGCCGGGCAGTGGCGGTTCTCCTGCTCATACCCGCGCTCCAGGATGATGACCCGCATATCCGGGTCGTTCTTTTTGATTTCATAGGCTGCCATCAGGCCGCCGATGCCGCCTCCGATGATGGCTACGTCATACTTGGTTGTCATGCTTGAACCTCTTGTTCTTTCGTCTTGTTTTTTCGTCTGGTTTCCGTATGTCCCGGCTCTTTACGTCCGGTGTGCCGATCTGTGTGTCGTCCGCAGGGACTTCTTCTGTACTGTCCGCGTTCCGGATGACCGGTGAATCCTCATGTCGGATGGGTGTGCTTTCAAAGGTTACGTCCTCAGTATACGTCCCGCGCACACCGGTCCGTTTGGCCAGCAGCCTGTCCATGAAATTCCAGCCCTTGAGGACCAGCAGCAAAAGGAACGTCATGACGGCTCCGGACAGGTTGAGCAGAATGTCATCCACATCGAAGGATCCGCAGGTAAAGAGCAGCTGAACTCCTTCAATGAGGAGCGTGCAGCCCAGTGCGAACGGAAGGAACAGATACCACTTGCGCAGCCGTTTCCAGAACAGCGGCGCGAAGACCGCGACCGGAGCCAGCAGGATCAGATTGCCCCACAGGTTGGAATAGGATACGACACGGCTGAGCGTACGGTCCGTGATGGCCCGGAAATAGAGCCGGACCGAAGCCAGCGGGACCAGGTTGACCTTGGTGTCGAAATACAGCTGCCGGTTCTCCGCGTTTTCCCAGATGGGTTCCCAGGCCCGGATGAACCAGGTCAGGTCCAGGAGGATGATGACATAGAGCACGCCGCCCAGGATAAAGATCCATCTGAGCAGTCCCGGCTCCTCGAACCGGATGAGGATCATGGTCACGATGAACCCGACAAGGCTGATCAGCATCCAGACGAGCAGCGGCACGCGTCCCATCTGTGAGAAGTTGAACCCCACCAGATTCCAGAGCGAGAACCCTAGGGAGATCAGGAATGCGATCGAGAGGACGCGCCAGACCGTAAGCGTAACTTTATAATGCTGTACTTGTTCCATCTTGGCCCTCCCTTCTGCGCTCACTCATATGGATTATACCACATTTTTCCCCGCGTCACGGACGTTTGCCGAAAAAAGTCCGGAGACAACAAAGAACCGCCAGGCGATTGCCCAGCGGCCCTTCTTTTATGAACGCTTCCAAAAGGCCTTAGCCTACCTTTTGAATATGTTAATGGCAGCCTCCGCATGCGGAGCAGTCTCCGCAGCATCCGCAGCCGGCCTTCTTCTTTCCGGCTTTCCGCTTGCCCCGGACCATCCCGATGACGATCCCGGCCACGAGTACCGCCAGTCCCAGAGAGATCAGTATGGTCCCGATGTTGCCGCTTATCCAGTTTATGAATCCCATACCTCTTTCCTCCTCTCTATTTGGCGTTGTCCGCCAGATGCGAAGCCTCTTTGTACTTCTTGAAGAACAGCATATATACGGCCAGTCCGATGAGGGCTACCGACAGGATCAGCTGCACGACGTGCACCTGTCCGATGAACAGCGTGCCTATCCCATAGATGCACAGGGCCACCGCATAGGCGAACAGCGTCTGGTATCCGATGGCGAACGCCGTCCACTTGGCGCTGCCCATCTCACGCCGGATCGCGCCGATCGCGGCAAAGCAGGGCGCGCACAGAAGGTTGAACACCAGGAATGAGTACGCGGAGATTCCGTTGAAGACCTGAGCCATGGACTGCCATGCGGTCAGCTCGCCGCTGCCGTACAGGATACCCATCGTACCGACGATGTTCTCCTTGGCCACGAGTCCGGTGATCGACGCCACGGTAGCCTGCCACGTGCCGAACCCGAGAGGCGCAAAGATCCAGGAGATCGCGCCGCCGACTTTGGCGAGCATGGACATTTCCAGTTCCTCTTCTTCCAGCATCCGGAAACCGGTATCCGTGAATCCGAAGAAGGACAGGAACCAGACCAGGATCGTGGACAGCAGGATGATGGTGCCGGCTTTCTTGATGAAGGCCCATCCGCGCTCCCACATGGAGCGAAGCACGTTGGGAACGGTCGGGAGATGGTAGGCCGGCAGTTCCATAACGAACGGAGCCGGTTCTCCCGCGAACATTTTCGTTTTTTTCAGCATGATGCCCGAAAGGATGATCGCAGCCATGCCGATAAAGTACGCGCTGGTCGCGACCCAGGCGGATTTGCCGAAGATCGCACCGGCGATCATCGCAATGAACGGCACCTTCGCGCCGCACGGGATGAACGTGGTGGTCATAATGGTCATTCTGCGGTCCCGGGCGTTCTCGATGGTCCGGCTGGCCATGATGCCGGGCACGCCGCATCCGACGCCGATCAGCATCGGAATGAAGGATTTACCGGACAGGCCGAATTTACGGAAGATCCGGTCAAGCACGAATGCGATACGGGCCATGTATCCGCAGGCTTCAAGGAAGGCCAGCAGCAGGAACAGCACCAGCATCTGGGGCAGGAAGCCCAGCACGGCGCCGACACCGGCAACGATACCGTCCAGAATGAG
>JAFYHA010000100.1 GCA_017539425.1 Clostridia bacterium | reverse complement strand
GTCGCCGCACGGCTCCTTTTTCACGCCTATCCTTCCTTTTTGCCCGAAACGCCTTGCCAACCCATCCGGCCTGGGGTATACTGGAAACAGGAAAAGGCCCCGGATACTTCCGGGGCATACTGGCCGGATGTCCGTTCACACGAGATACGGACATTCCTCTTTCAGAATGGAGCAGATCCCGACGGTCCGGTAGGTCCCGGCGACCAGCGCGGCATCCAGCTTCCACCCTTCAAACTGCATTTTCAGTTTCTCCGCCACGCGGAACGAGGCCTCGTTCCCTTTCATGATCCGGACCTCGATCCGGTGAAGGTCCAGCCTCTGGAATCCGAACCGGACCACGGTCTGCGCGGCTTCCAGTGCCAGGCTGTGTCCGCGGTAATCCGGGTTGAGCACATACCCGATCTCTCCGATCCCGTTTGCCGGATCGAAGGAGGTGAACCCGCAGGTCCCGATCATCTTGCCGGTATCCTTCAGTTCCAGCGCCCAGTCATAGAAGAGTCCCGCGCGGTAGCGCTCCTGGATATAGCGGAGGTATTCCGTCGTATGCTCGATCGTCTTGTGCGGCTTCCAGAGCAGGAACTTCGTGACGTCTTCCCGATGGGCATAGTCGAACAGATCGGCCGCGTCCGACGTGCGCAGGGCGCGCAGGAAGAGCCTGTCCGTCTCCAGTACGGGCAGATCCGCAAACAGTTCCACCAGTTTTTCGCGCTCCAGCATATCCGTCCGCACCTTTCCGAGTATTCCCCACTATTATCGTACAGGGCGGCGGAAATGTCAATCCGTTTTTTCATTTTCACAGCACGGAGGTTCCCATGTCCAAAAGTTCATATTACGGATTCACGGTCCCCGTGCTTCTGGGATTCACCCTGAAGGACCTTTCTCTGGCCCTGAAGCTGTCCTCCTTCTTCGGAGAGAAGCCCGTCCTGATCGGTCCGGGCGCCCCTGTCCTGGGGGGCATTCTCCGGACCCGGTGCGCCTTCCGGATCCCGGCGGAGCATTCCGGAGCCATACGGGAGGATCTTCTGACCGATCTCCTTCGTTCCCTTCCGGTCTCCTACACCGAGAACCGTGTGCTTCTGATCCCGCTCACGAAAGAAACCGGGGATTATGTCCGGCGCAACCGGAGCGTCCTGGACGGCCTGTTTCTGTTTTCGGATCCGGAAACCGTTTTCCGGACCGGCCCGGAGGTGTCCCGATGAGCATTTCCCTTGACCGTCTCCTGACCCTTTGCGGCATACCCTGTTCCGGTCCCGTTCCGGACATGCCCGTCCTGGACCTTACGGACGACAGCCGGAGCGCCCGTGAGGGTTCCCTGTTCGTCTGTCTGCCCGGATACCGCACCGACGGACACCGCTATGCGCCCGATGCCTATGCCTCCGGCTGCCGCATGTTCCTTGCGGAACGCCCTCTGGGCCTTCCGGCCGACGCATTTGAAATCCGGGTGCCCGACACGGCCTCCGCGCTGGCGGATCTCGCCGCAGCCTTTTTCGGATTTCCTTCCCAAGGCCTGTCCCTCACCGGCATCACGGGCACCAAGGGCAAAACGACCCAGGCCTGGCTTCTGCACGAACTGTTCAACCGGTCCGGTCTCAAAGCCGGATACATCGGAACGATGGGCGCATTCTGGCCCGGTCATTCGGTCCGGACCTCCAACACGACCCCGGACGCACTCCAGCTGCAGCGCATCTTCAAGGCCATGCGGGACGACGGCGTCACGCACGTGGCCCTGGAGATCTCCTCCCAGGCCCTCATGACCAAGCGGATCCGGGGGCTGTCCTTCGATACCGTTGTCTTTACCAATCTCTACCGGGATCACATCGGCCCCGGAGAACACAAAAGCTTTGAGGACTACCGGGACGCCAAGCGTTCCCTGTTCACGGAATACGCCGCACGGACCGGGATATTCAACGGCGACGATCCCTATTCCGGATACATGCGGAAGGGGTTCCTTGGCCGGACGGTCCTGACCGGACGTGACCCGGGATCGGACTACCGGATCCTGTCCCCGGAGCAGCCGGAACCGGCATTCGGGATCTCCTTTGAACTGGAGAGGGGCGAAACCCGGTATCCGGTCCGTTCCCCCATGCCCGGAGCCTTCAACGCGTCCAACCTGGCCCAGGTCCTCGCCGCGGCATCATCCGCAGGCCTTGACCTGCGCGCCTCATCGGAGCACCTGGTTGGACTGAGCGTCCCGGGCCGTATGGAGCCGGTCCCCTTCCGCCCCGGCATCCATGTGGTCATCGACTATGCACACAACGGGCCCAGCCTGCGCGCCGCCCTGAGCACGCTCCGGCCGATGACGAAAGGACGGCTGATCGTCCTGTTCGGTTCGGTGGGCGAACGCACATACGAACGCAGGGCGGAGCTGGCGCACGCCGCATCCGAACTCGCGGACGCCTGCGTCCTGACCTCGGACAATCCCGGTCAGGAAGACCCGTACAAAATCCTTCAGGACATTTCCCGGGAACTGTCCCGGGGCTTTCCGCGCATCCTGATCCCGGACCGTGAGGAGGCCATCCGCACCGTTCTGGGAGAACTGCACGAGGGCGATACCC
This sequence comes from Clostridia bacterium, assembly GCA_017539425.1. Taxonomy (GTDB): domain Bacteria; phylum Bacillota; class Clostridia; order Oscillospirales; family CAG-272; genus RUG14240. The sequence goes on along the minus strand of JAFYHA010000100.1, from coordinate 23,281 downwards.
TGCTCCTGGCCGGAAAGGGCCACGAGGACTATCAGCTCATCGGGGACCGCAGGATCCCGTTCTGCGAGCGTGCCGTCGTGGAAAGTTTTCCGGACTGACACAAAACCATACTCTCAAGGAGATACCGATCATGCTTCTGGAAATTCAGGAGATCTGCAAATCTTTCGGGGACCATACCGTTCTTGACAAAGTCAGCTTTTCGGCGCAGAGCGGACAGGCCACCGGACTTCTGGGACGGAACGGCGCGGGCAAGACCACGTCCATCCGGATCCTGATGAACGTCTTTCCCGCCAATTCCGGCCGGATCCTCATCGACGGGAAGCCCATAGACTATTCGAAGATCCGTTTCGGATACCTGCCCGAAGAGCGCGGACTGTACCCGAAGAAGAAGATCGGCGAGCAGCTGGTCTACTTTGCCGAACTCCACGGCATGGAAAAAGCGGAGGCTGTCTCCGCTGTCGACCGGTGGCTTGACCGGATGGATATGAGCGCATACAAGTTCAGCCGTCTCGACACCCTTTCCAAGGGCAACCAGCAGAAGATCCAGCTCATCTCGGCCGTGGCCCATGACCCGGACATCGTGATCCTGGACGAGCCCTTTTCCGGACTGGATCCGGTCAATGCGCAGATGCTCAAGGACGTCGTGACTTCGCTCGTCGAGGAAGGCAAGATCGTGCTCTTCTCTTCCCACCAGATGAGCTATGTGGAGGAATTCTGCGACACCGTCCACCTGCTCAACGCCGGACACATCGTGCTCTCCGGGGATATCCGGCAGATCAAGGCCTCCTATCCCCGTGACCGACTGGTGATCCGGGCCGCGCAGCCGGAAAAAGTCCGCGCGGAATATCCCGGAAACTGGGAATCCTTCCGTGAGGACGAGCTGATCCTCAGGCTGGACCGAGAATCCGACCGGATCCGCGTCATGCAGGAACTGACCTCCCGGTTCGACATCGACGGCATTCGGGTCTTCGAGCCCTCCCTGAACGATATCTTCGTCCAGTATGCCAAGGAACAGGTCTAGTGGGGGTACGGTCATGAAACAGTTTTTCAAGATTTTCAGATTCGAATTCCGGAACTACTATACCAACAAGGTGTTCGTGTTCCTGACCCTGTTTCTGGTGGTGGCGATCGGGATCGGCCTTTCGGTCCCGGCGCTGGCCTCACTGTTCAGCTCGGGTTCCCCGGGTCCCGCCCAGGACAGGCCCGTGATGGCCGTCGTCAGTGACACTCCTGAGCACGGCGGATATCTGGAGGCAGCCTTTTCCGAATCTTTCCCGGGTTACCGTGTCGAACTCAAGGACCTGGACGCGGAAGGACTCAAGGCCGAAGTCCTGACCGGCGTTTCGGCCTGCGGATTCTTCGTCCGCGGGTTCAGCGAACTGGACTACTGCGTCATGGATCTGTCGATCTATGACGACAATCTGAGCCTCGGGACCGAAGCCCTGCGGCAGGCCGGTCTGCGCTATGCCCTCCATGAACAGGGCCTTTCGGACTCCGAGATCGAAGGCATTCTGGATCTGGAGATCCGGTCCACGGCGACCGTGCTCGGCACGGCCCAGTTCCAGAACTACTTCTACACCTACATCATGATCTTCGCCCTGTATATGGTGATCGTCCTGTACGGCAACATGGTCGCCACCAACGTGGCCTCCGAGAAGAGTTCCCGGGCCATGGAACTGCTGATCACGACCGCACACCCGCAGAGCCTGATGTTCGGTAAGATCATGGCCTCCTGTATGGCCGGACTGACCCAGCTGGCGCTGGTCTTCGGTTCCTCCCTGCTCTTCTACCGACTGAATGAAACGCACTGGGACGGAATGCCGATCGTGTCCTCGATCTTCAATATGCCCCTGTCCCTGTTCCTGTACATGATCCTGTTCTTCCTGCTCGGGTTCCTCATGTATGCCTGCCTGTATGCCGCCATCGGCTCCACCGTGTCCAAGCTGGAAGACCTGAGCACCGCCATCCAGCCCCTGACGATGACGTTCGTGGTCGGATTCATGGTCGTGGTCTTCAGCATGAGCAGCGGCCAGATGGACAGTCCCCTTCTCGTCGCCTGCTCGTTCATTCCCCTGACCTCTCCGATGGCCATGTTCACACGGATCGCGATGAGTCAGGTCCCCGTCTACCAGATCATCCTGTCCATCCTGATCCTGATCGGATCCGTGATCGGCAGCGGAATCGCGTCCGCGAAGATCTACCGGATCGGCGTGATGCTGTACGGAAACCGTCTCAAGTTCACCGCCATTTTGAAGTTGCTCGGTCACAAGGATAATTGAGCCGAAAAAAGCCGCCCCGTTCCACGTTCTCTTACCGTGGCGGGGCGGTCCTTTTTTGTCTTTGTCAGCCTTCAGAACGGCAGAGGATCTGCGGATAATCCTTGTCCGGCCGGCTCAGCTCGTACTTTTTCATTCTGAAGCGTCTGAACACGATCCCGTTCTTCATTCCCTCCTCTGTGGAGATCCGGACGGAATCTCCCTCACGGATCTCCACAGAGCATCTGGTCAGGACCCTGTATGCCTTTCCTTCCATGCTGACCGAAGCGAATTCAAACGTCTTCTCCTGTCCGGATCCGGGTCTGGCGAGACGGATATCCCCGATGAGACTGAGGATCGGAAGATCCGCATAGAAGAGGACCAGGCGTCCGTTCTCCCATCTGGCGTTGTCCACGGGCATACTCGTTTCCGGTATGGCACTCACCTCGTCCGCATACACGGTCAGCTCGGTCAGGTATCCGCAGAAGCCGAATTCCGGAACGGTGACAAACAGTTTGTCAAATCCCCTTGGATAACGGCTATCCGCGATCAACCGGATAGACACCTCATGGGCCAGCTGCCGCACCTCCATGCTGATCGGTCCGTTCCGGGAGAGGGTCTGACAGATCCGGTCTCCGACGGCATCCGTGTCATCGGGGTCAAGGTCACTGAAGCCGCAGGCCTTTTCCGCAAGGCTGAGCGTATCCCGGACCCTGCGCTCCACGGATTCGTCCCCGATGAAATCCAGGATTCTCCGGCGCGCGCGGATGGAAAAGTCCGCTTCCAGCGCATAGCGGTAGGCCTCACCGGGCACCCAGCCCGTATCATTCGAAAGGCAGAGCGAGGCCAGGCGGACGGCTACGTCGGCAAGCTTATTGTACGGATCGCCGTCCAGGAAATCCTTCATCGTTTCGGCATACAATCCGCTCAGCAGTTTTCGGCACGTCCGCAGATTCTTGGGCACGCCCTTTCCATCCCGGAACAGATCCGCCTGTTTGTACAGGGATTCCGTCACACCGCCGGCAGCGCCTGCACTGTAGTAATAGAACGCCTTCCCATAGTCCGGAGTGCCGTCCGTGCAACGGCCGTAGTAGTACAGGTAGCCCAGTGTGTTGGCAATGAACGGGTCGTCTGTCCGTTCAAAGAGTTTGAGAAACAGTTTCTCCGCTTCTTTCCAGTCGCAGGGATAGATCGCATTCCCTCCGTAGAGTCCGTAGGCTTTGGCCCGCATGGCGACCGGGTTCTCGATCTCGCACAGTTCGTCTACGAACCGTTTGTACAATTGGCGTTCCACAGGTCCGGCCATATCCATTTCCGTTTCCGAGATCTCGAACCGGCTGATGAAATTCACCTTCTGCTTTTCATTGAACGTTCTCTCCTCAAGCGGAACGGAATGGCTGGACAGTTCGGATTCGATCCGCCCGATCCATCGGTCCAGCGTCTTGTAAACCGGTTCCGGAGGTTCGTCCGGATCCTGATCACACCCGTATAGCATGAGTTCGGAACAGACGTCGTCCAGATCCTCCCAGATCGTAAGGCCGGGGTATTCCTCTTTCGCGCCGAGCCCGTTTTCAAGCCGGAACAGGCGTGACTCCAGGTGGCTGAGCACGTCCAGATAGGAATCCAGATCCGACTCGGCATCCTTCTTTTTTTCGGCCCGCAGGACGCGCAGGGCCTGCAGCAGGTCCTCGACCTGGAAACAGACCGGGGGATCGCAGATGAGCCGTTCATACGGATACTGTCCACCGGTCAGGTCGGAAATGCCGATCTCCTGCCGCAGGAACCTGCGGACCTCGCTTTCCTTCACCGGGATCCGGTCGAATCTTTCATAGATCTCGTCTATATCCAGTACCGTCTCTTCCTCGGTCGTCAGGGACAAGCAGAGCAGCTGCCCTCCGGTGACCTGAAGCACCTCAAGATATTCATAGCCTTCTTCACTGTCCGGATCCAGCAGGCTGACAATGTCTCCCACCCGGTATTCATTATTCTTTTTGGCCATTTGTTGTTCTCCTTTCCTTGGGAAACCGGATTCGACTATAGAAAAGGAAGGCCGGTTGGAGGGCCTTCCCTGTCTTGGTGCTGTTACCAGCCCAGATTGTTGAAATCTTCGTCAGAGATGACTTCGTTTGTGGGTTTCTTCGGGGCGGGACGCACCGGCGGTTTCGTATCCGCGGCCTTGACCGTTTCCGGCTTCGGCTTGCTGTCTTCAGCCGGCTTAACCACCGCGCCTGCGTCACCCTGCACCTTGTCAAATCCGGTGGCGATGATGGTAATCTTCATCTCATCGTCCAGATCGTCGTCGTATGTGACACCCCAGATGATGTTGGCATCCGGATCGGCTTCCTGTGTGACGATTTCGGATGCGTAGGTCGCTTCGTCCAGTCCGGTGTTGGAATTGGTGGTGATGTTGATCAGCACGCCCTTTGCGCCCTTGATGGACGTTTCCATAAGCGGGCTTGTGATGGCCTGACGGGCCGCCTCTTCCGCTTTGTCCTTGCCTGCGCCGACGCCGATTCCCATATGGGCATATCCGGCGTTCTTCATGACTGCGCAGACGTCCGCGAAGTCCACGTTGACGAAGCCGGTCTGCAGGATCAGGTCGGAAATGCTCTGCACGCCGCGGCGCAGCGCATCGTCCGCAATATCAAAGGCATTGGCCAGTGTGATCTTGGTGTTGGACGCGAGATGCAGTCTTTCGTTCGGGATCACGATCAGGGAGTCCACGTACTGGCTCAGTTCCAGGATGCCGCCTTCGGCCTGGGTCATTCTGCGCTTGCCTTCAAAGAGGAAAGGCTTGGTCACGATACCTACGGTCAGGATATCCAGGTCATGTGCCGCGCGGGCCACGATCGGAGCCGCGCCCGTACCTGTTCCGCCTCCCATGCCTGCCGTCACAAACACCATGTCGGTTCCCTTGAGGAGGGCCTTGATCGCTTCAATGGATTCATCCGCGGCGCGCGCGCCGATCTGCGGATTGGCGCCGGCTCCGAATCCTCTGGTGATCTTATCGCCTATGGCCAGCTTTGTCGTCGCTTCGGAACGGTCCAGAGCCTGACGGTCTGTGTTCACGGCCACAAACTCCACTCCGGGGATGTTCTCACGGATCATCCGTCCGACCGCGTTGCTTCCGCCGCCTCCGACGCCTATGACCTTGATGCAAACCTGGCTCGACCTGCTGTCGTCATGTTCAAATACCATTCTTCTATCCCCCTGTACATCCGTATCAGACCATTCAGAAGCCTGTACATATCGCTATAGTTTAATCATAATATATTTTTAGAATTTATGCAAGTGAAAAATTAAGAATTCTCACACTTTTTTGTGATCTCTTACGAAAGTGCCCCCTGCGTGCGCCTCAAATCCTCAAAAAAGCTCCGGGTTTCGGCTTTTGAGCGCTTTTTCCGATTCAGGCAGGGGTTCAGCGGCGGTCTTTGGGACCTCCTTACGGTTCGACTTCGATGAGTTCCCCGTTGACGATCTTGTAATCCAGTTGCCCGATGCGGATATTGGAAACACCCACGTTCGTTCTTCCCATATCGACGACTTCAGTCGTGGCGTAGGAAAAGCCGTTCATCATTAAAATTCCGTCGATCATCATCGCGCATCCGAACATAGCCGGCCGCACGCCGGACCCGACCGGGGTGTCCCCGTAATCGTAGTTCTCCGCAAACATGCCGAACCGCGTCACTTCCCTTGCGCACATTTCAGCCAGGACGAGCGCCTTCTCGGTCTCCTGGACCTGATACAGTCCCAGGGCAGCCTGGGAGATCTCCGGATACTTGACGCCGGTCAGGCCGGCCAGGGTCTTTGCGGGGTTGTATTGCGTCATGAAGCGCCGGATGAGAGCCTGGGTATGATCCCAGTCCAGTCCGTCGACCAGCAGGCCCTTCGTGGTCCAGATGGTGCAACCGGGACTCCTGGCCAGGGTCTTCTTGTTGCAGTACTGGAACACATTCAGGTCATCATCGAAGTTCCATTTGTAATAATTCTCGAGAAGCGCGGCATGCTTTCTCTCCCAGGCCGCAACGTCTTCGTCTTTCAGAAGGACGTCCGCGATCCGGATCATATACTGGATGTCGACCAGCGCCGAGGCGACAAAATCCGCGTCTGCCGAATCGATATCGTTATGCTCCTTGTATATCCATCTGGGGTTCTCGATTCTCCAGTCCAGATACCTGGCGATCCCGTCATAGAGTGAGGCCAGTTTTTCCTTGTCCTCGGTCACCATATACAGGAGATATGCGCTGTGCGCCTTTTCCGAGGGAAGGCTTTCACCGCCCAGAAGGCCGGTTTCATCCACAAGAGAGATCAGACCTTCCAGTGCGCTCCAGGCTATGTCCGGCATGACGTAGCCGAGCAGCTGGATCCCGAAGAAGCTTTCCCAGGAAGCGCTGTATGCCGATTCGTGAGCACCCGAGGCCCACATGGACGGCTTCCCGCAGCAGACCTGATAGTAAGGATAATCCAGTTCCGGATTGGGTTCCAGGATATTCTGGGCCAGGAAGATCCAGGCAATATAGTATTGCTGCCGGACCTTGGCGGCGCTGAGTCCCTGCGAACTGATCTTCGAGAATTCAAAGTTTTCAGGGCGCGGCACAAGATCCAGATAATCCGTCCAGTACCCGTCCCAATACTGGCGGGCCTTTTCCGAACCGGTTGCCAGTCCTTCCCTGGCACAGGCCGTCAGCTTTTCGTCGCCTACGGCGTCGGAGCCTATGGCAATCGACAGGGTGACCGTGTCACCGGCTTTCATTCCGGACAGCGTATACGCGGCGTAGGCAGCCCCTGTATACGGTCTGGCATTTCCTCCGTAATCCGCCATCATTTCAAGCATTCCGTCGTAGAATCTGGGCTTTACGGGGGTATCCGCGTACAGCACGGCCGAATAGCGGTCATAGCCCATATGGATCCCGCCTGCAGCATCCATTGTGATCTGTGCCGGGATCCTGATCCCGATGAGCAGATCCCCGTCGGATTCCGCCCGTACCGTCCGGAGAACGGTATAGGAATCCGCGAACAGATCGGTTCCGCTGATCTTCAATCCGCCGGGATAGGACCCTTCGAAAGTCAGGGCGGAGGGAGTCCAGCCGGTCTTATATCTGGACGCCGGGAAGGATTTGGTTTCGACTTTCTGGATGTCCAGACGGTCGACCGTGACCGTCTGGTCATATCCGATCTCATAGATCTTGACCGTTCCTTTGAACCGGTCCTTCCGGCCCAGCGCCTCGGTCAGGGATACAGAGAACTGTCCGGTTTTGGAAGTGTCCGAGATCAGGGTAATATCCTCTTTCCCTGTTTCACAGACCTTCAGCGCCCAAACTCCTTCTGAGGAAACAATACGGACCGTAAGGACCGGGTCTTCGCTCAGGTCGATGTCAATAGGATACGCGGCAAACTGCCAGGGGACGTTGGCCCCGGATCTGACCGTCAGTGACAGCAGACCGTCCTCGATACTGAGATCCGTATAGGATTCACCGGAGTACGTCCATCCGCGCCGGTCTTCCAGGTTGGCTTCGGCCAGCAGTTCCACGTTGGCCTCTGCGTCACCGGGTTCATACAGTGTGACCAGATCCTCGAGCCATTCGCCCCAGTCGGACGTGGTGTAAGGGGTCAGGAAACCGATATTGAGAGGCAGTGTCGGTCTGTCCGAAAAATCGCTTTCGGTGGTCCGGGTATCCACGCTGATACTGTACGGGTTCAAAACGATCCTGGATCCCGGAACGCTCAGCCATCTCTGGGAACGGCTTCCGGTTTGGGTCAATGTCTTAAGATCTATGGGTTCAGGCCTGTAACGCTTTTTCATATCTGTCTCCCACTCTGTTTCGGTTCCGGTCTCGCCTTCTGTATCTGCAGATCCGGTTTCGTCGCTCCCCGTCGTTTCTTTGGGCACGGCAATGCCGCACGAAGCAAGCAGGGCCGCGATCATAAGGACAGCCAGAATTGCTGAAATCCATCGTTTGAACATTATCCGTGATCTCCTTCATATAGTTGTCATTCCGGTTCGAGTGCAAGTGAAAAATCCTCGTTTTTCGCACTTTTTACAAAAAGCTATTTTTTCTCCTTGTATTCCGCCCAATCGATGGTATCGGGCATCTCGACTTCTTTCAGGCAGGGAAAATTGACGGCGCCCCATGCGACATATTCCATGCTGTCCGGGAACACGATCTTAGGCGTCCGGATCGCGTTGCAGAGCGTATTTGAGCTCAGATACCGGAATCCCTCCGGGAAAACGACAGGGCCATCGTACCATGCGATCCGTGGATTCCCGCGTTGTTGCCATCCGATGAGATTGCCTTCGACGCTGTCGGGAAGCTGCGGAATGACGAAAGGAACCGTCACCATAGTTCGCACCGCCAACCAATCGACATCTATGATCAACCAGTCGGAATTGTCGAAAGTCGCGCCATTCTCTGGAGAACTGAACTTTTTTTGGGCCTTGAGATTTCCAATTTGCATCAGATCCATGACACATTGAATCTTCTCGTCTTCACTCTCGAAAACGAGTTGGATTCTGCCGCATCTGTCGCAGTGCCTGAACGTCACGCCGAGCCTGGTGCTGTCGGGCGGGTTGAGGATCTGCGTCTGATCGTAATGATGCCGTCTCGAGGTGGAACGAAGTGTGAAACCGGGTTTGTCGGAAACGTACGACATCACGCAGTCGTTGTTGTACTCCACCCTGTCGAACAAGCCGTAAAGATCCGGCGCTTCCTCCGAAAGATAGAAGCAGTTGACCCTGTTGGTCTCGGAAAGGTTGATCTGATCCGGGCGTCCGGTGAAGAAATCCGGCCTCCGGTCATACAGTCTGACCCCCACAGTCACATCGTATTCACTGAGATACCGGCAAATGTAGTGATACCCGTCGATGTTGAACCCGTCCGCCTTGATCCGCTCGACCTCCTTGTCTACGTCCTCCCGAAGCTTTTTCCCTGCCAGATAGGCCGGAGAATCGGTACACTTGCCGTCTTCCAGTGAATAATGATTCGCAGCAGCACGGATGTAATCCTCCTGTTCCTTCGTCAGATCCATGAAGCATATGGTGGAAATAGAAGAAGTTGCCGGGATCGAGGTCACGTATATGAAACCGTCTTCGTCTTCGGAATACAGAATCCTTGGCGTCCAATCGAACAAGGACTGATATCTTGCGCTGATTTTCTGTACGAGGGTCTCGGTCGTTTTCACTCTCTCGTCATATTTTGACAGAAACAGTTCCGCCCGATCCATCTTTTCCGCCAATCCGGCCGGCAAGGTTTCATCCTTGCCCGGAACGGAGAGCAGAAAGTCTTCCGGCTCTTCCCCGTCAGATGACGCGGTATGGATCAGATAGGAATGAGTTTTTCCTACAGCTGCAGTTTGAAAAGCCGTGATCTCAAACCGCTGCACTTTTTCCTGGGAGCCAAATGAAACCGATCCTTGAACCATCGGTTCCTCTATACTGAATGAAGGCGCAGTGAACCGGTCGCAACGAATTGAAAACAGATATCCGGCAAAATTCAGTTCGGCGGTCCCTGTCAATTCCACTTTTTCGGGATCCAGCTGAAAATCGTAATTCACTGAAACAGTCTGCGCCTTGCTGATTCCGATTCCGTCGGAATAGCTCTCGTTCATCGTGCCGTTGTAAATGACGATGCCGGTGTCCTCGTCGATATGGGAATCGATAGACAGCAGCACGTTCTCCCGCCACTCTCGACCCGTATACTTCTTTTCGATCAGCGTGATCTTCGAACTGACGACCTCCGGATACCCCTTGAATTCGAGCGTTTCAACCAGGCTTCCGAACTTTAATTCCATCTTGAGTACAGGAACGGAATTCTCTTCATCGATCTCGATGGTTCCCATCGCAACCGTCTTTTCCCTCTCTTCCGATTCAAGCAGTCCGGTGCGGATGAACCAGTCCTTTCCGAAATGGTAGATACCGTCGTTGGTCCTGTGAAGTTCTCCCCTTTCGAACACGATCTCTTCGGATATGCCGAACGAAGTTCCGTATGGCACTGCAAACTTCTGGACAAGGTCATCCTGGTCATAGCCGTAGAGGGCGATGCCGCTCTTAAGAAAACCGAGATACTGGGGCTGTTCTCCCTCTTTTTGGAAAAACGTGAACACGCCGTCCTTCGCAGCGAACAATGGATTGCCGCTCTCTTTTTCTTCCAACGAGAACGAAAGATTCCGAATTGAATCCAGAAAGTTTCCAGCAGACTGACCGTCATTAAGCAAGGCTTCGATCCGCTCGTTGATCTCCGGATAGTACTCTTCCTCTTCCGTCCCGGTCTCTGACTCCGTATCCGAGTCTGAATCCGATTCCGTTACCGGATCGGATTCGGTGACCGAAGGGACCGCTGGAGCGGAAGCCGCCGAACAAGCAGCAAGAATAAGCGAAAGAAGGGTCGCAAGCAGCCCTAGGAACACCAGTTTGAACTTATTTCTCATAAGCCGGCACCTCCAACTATTTTCTATATTTTTGATTATAACATGATTGTATTCTAGGTGCAAGACCGTTTCCCATTCCGGAACCGGTCAAAGAGTCCGAAGTGAAAAATCCCGCCCGGGTTCGATTCCGGACGGGAAAAGCTATGAAGGATTCTTGTATCGATGATCCGGATCAGCCCACGGCTCCGCCTCTGGAGACGGGGGTGACCGTGGTCGGCTGCGTCAGGGCAGCCTCACGGGAAATGTTCTCACGGACCGTGGCGCCGGAAGGATCACTGATGTTGCACAGCGCGGAGGAATAGCGGGAGAACACACCTTCGTCGATCATGTTGTAAGCGACCTGAAGCTTGGTCTCCATGTTGCTGGAGGACCCGAAATACAGGACGTGGGATCCGCAGGATACGGACAGATTGAATTTCTCGGCCACGTCGATGTGCGTGATCTCGGAACCGAAGTCAGAGCACAGGACGGAACTCATGAAGTTCAGGGCATAGGTATTGTCCCTGCCGTCCGCGAACTGCAGAACGGTTCCGATCTCCGGAGTCTTGAACGCCGGCACGGAAAGGGACATGCAGTCCAGCTCCGTGAGGGATTCCTTGTCTTCCACGATGTCCAGGACGCGCAGTTCGTCCGAGAGGACCAGATAGGATTCTCCGTAGGGTGCGGCCAGCAGATGGGCCTCGTCATCCACGGAGATCTGGATCCCGTTCGGATAGTTGCAGGTCACGGTGACATTGCGCAGGTAGGGGCAGGCCTTACGGACAGCCTCTTCGGCCTTTTCCGCGTTGAACGTGATCATATCGGATTTTTCGGAGATCCCGGCAGCGTCCAGAATCGCCTGGTCATTATAGAAACGAGAAGCGCCTACGTTCATGATGTCTACACGGTAAGCCGCCGTAAAGCAGGCCAGGAAGCACATGATCATCGCGAGGATCGTGCCGATCACGATCGTGATCCTGACTTTTTTCATTCTGTTGCGTACCGCATTGTACCGTTCACCGAACAGTTCTCTGGTTGGTCTGAATTCCTGCATTTTGTCCCCCAAATCTGCGCTCGTCGTCCCCACAATCTGCGCTTTATGATGTATTTTTTAGAATCTTGAGTAAGTCTTCGCCGATCCGTCGGTTGGCGTCGGGGAGCACGAAGGACGCGATGTTCTCACGCATGCTCTCCATCTGTTTTTCATTGCTCAGCAGCGATTCGACTTCCCCGATGAATTCGCTGCCGTCAAAAGTCCGCTCGTCTTTCGCGTACAGGATACGCGCGGCGCCCTTCTGTTCGAGGGCCTGAGCGTTTTTGAGCTGGTGCTGACCCGCAACATACGGCGACGGGACCAGTATGCTGCATTTCCGGCTCAGTGCCAGTTCCGAGATCGTCATGGCTCCCGCACGGGAGATGACGATATCCGCGGCTGTCATGACATCCGGCATATTGTCGATGAATCTCAAGATCCGGATATTCGGGACTTCCGCGAGTCCTTTTTCTTTTGCGGAGGCCAGCATTGTCTCGTACACGCCCGCGCGGTTCCCCGCCGCGTGGATGTGCAGGATATCCGGTCTGTGACGGCTGAAGCCGTCCATCATCTTGAGGATCGCCTCATTGAGATATTCGGCGCCCCCGCTTCCTCCGAATGACAGGATCAGGGTCTGTCCGTCCTTAAGGCCGAGCGCTTCCCTCGCCGACTTGCGGTCTGCGGTGGCGAAGCGGCTCCGGACCGGGATCCCGACGCGCAGCACGCGTTCCGGTTCCTGTATTCTGGAGATCGTTTCTTCAAAGTTGACGTAGATCCGGCTCATGTGACCGGACAGTTTCTGAACGGCCAGGCCGGGCCCACGTTGGATTCATGGACCGCGACCGGGATACCCAGTTTTGCGGCCGCGGAAAGTGCGGGCCAGCAGGCATAACCGCCGGTTCCCACGACCAGATCCGGCTGCAGACGTTTCAGGAAGGACCTGGCCTTTCCCGGAGAACGGACGGCATCCGCCAGGGCACGGAGATTGCCTGCCCAGTAACGGGGCGATGCCGATCTCGTAAACCCTTCCACACGGAAGCCGTAGAAAGGATACCCTTCCTTTTCGACGATCCGTTCCTCCATACCTCCGATCCCGCCCGCGAAGGAGATCTCCACGCCGGGCTCGAGGTCTTTCAGTATTTCCGCGATGGCCACGGCGGGATAGATATGGCCGCCCGTGCCTCCGCATGACAACAGTACTCTCATACCGGTTCCCCGCTTTCCACAGGCAGAGCCGGTTCTTCGGGCATCTTCTTTTCCAGTCTGAAGCGTGAGATGGAAAGAAGAACGCCCACTTCAAAGATCTGCATGATGATCGATGTTCCTCCCGAACTGAAGAACGGAAGCGAAATGCCCGTGTTCGGAATCAGGTTGGTCACCACGCCGATGTTCAGGATGACCTGGATGGCGATCTTGACCGACAGTCCGTACGCCACCATCCTGGTAAAGGGATCCGGCGCCTGTTTCGCGATCCTGAAACCGCGGAACACAAGAGCGGCAAACAGTCCGACGACCAGTACGGATCCAAAGAATCCGAGTTCCTCGGCAATCACGGCAAAGATGAAGTCGTTCTGGGGCTGAGAAACGTAACCGAATTTCTGGGAACTGTTTCCGAGTCCGACACCGAACAGGCCTCCCGAGGAAACCGAGTAGTGTCCCTGCAGGGACTGCCAGGCTTCACCTAGCGGATCCGCTTCATCGATATGGATCCATGTATTCACGCGCATCTGCGCGTAATCCGAAAAGAACAGGACCAGTGCGACCAGAAGGACTCCGGCCACGACGGCGCCTGCGATCCAGCGCCAGTCGGTTCCGCACATCAGCATCATGAAGACACCGAGGACTCCGATGATGATCAGTCCGGACAAATGCTTTTCCAATACGATCAGGCCGAGCAGCAGCATGAGGATCACGCCGGGGCCGACCACGCCGTACAGGAAGCGGTCTTTGAGTTTTCCCTTCCGGTCCAGTTTGGACGCGTAGACGGTCATGAACAGCGCAATCATCATGACCGCGGCTGTCTTGGCGATCTCGGAAGGCTGAAGCGTGAATCCGCCAAGGCTGATCCACCGCCGGGCGCCGCCGAACGATTTTCCGACCACGAGGACCAGGGCCAGAAGGCCGAGCGTACCGATATAGAGCACCGGTGTGAAGACCTTCCAGAGCCAGGGCGTCGCGAAGATCACGAAAGGAACGGTGACCGCAAAACCGGCAAGGATGTAGATCAGCTGCTTTTTCAGATAATAGGTACTGGTCTCGTGGTAGGTCGCGGCATAGACCGAACTGGAGGAGTAGACCATGACCAGTCCGAAGGCCAGGATGACCAGAGCCAGAGCCAGATAGGTGTAATCGATGTGTCCGATGCGGATCTCGGTATCCGGATCCCGCATCTCGAGAGCCTTTTCCTTGTAATCCAGAAGGAACCGTTTCAGGCGGGCCGGCTGCTTTCTCCCGTCTGCCGGTCTGACCGGCCGGACGTCCCCGGACTCGATTGTATGGACATGAGCGTCCAGGGATATATCCATAGCCTACCTGCCTATCGGATGAACAGAGCCCCAAAGCCGCACAGGACCGTCAGGAAGTCAAACGCGCTGACGATCACGGGTTCGCTCCAGTGTATCGCCTGGAACGTATGATGAAGCGGAGCCTTGGGAAGGATGCGGATCCCTTCCTCGCGCTTGAGCAGCTTCTTCGTGATCTTGAAGACCAGGACCTGCAGAAGCGAGGAAAAGAATTCGATTGCGAAAGGAATCGTCAGGATCAGTACGAACAGGATCCGGTTGCTGAAAACGGCAAAACCGGCGAGTACCGAACCGATGAACAGTGAACCGAAGTCTCCCATGAAGACTTTGGCCGGAAACGTGTTGAACAGAAGGAACCCCAGGACGGAGCCGCCTAGTCCCAAAAGGAGAAGCGACATGCCGCTGGTGAGATAGGTCAGTCCGGCGAACAACAGGACGATGACCGAAATGGAACCGGCCAGGCCGTCCAGACCGTCCGTAAGGTTGACGGCGTTCTCGATGAAGAGGATGACGAGGAAGGCCAGGACGTAATACCAGAAGCCTATGTCATATGCGTTCGTGCCGAAGACGAAAAGCGTCTCGACAGCGCCGCTGAACCACCCGAGAGCCAGGACAGCCGCGGCGGCCAGGGCCTGAAGCCCGAGTTTGTGATACCGGCGGAGTCCTTCATTGTCGAGTTCGAACCTCTTTAAGGACGGATTCTTTTTCTTGCGGAGCTTCAGGATATCGTCGGCCAGTCCGATCATAGCGTTCAGCACGGCCAGAAGGACGACCATGTCCAGCTTGTACAGTGATGCGGCCGGTTCATGAACCGAAAAAGTCAGATAGAGTCTGGCCGCCATGTACACCAGCAGTGCGGGAAGGATGAAGATCAGACCTCCGCAGGTCGGTGTCCCCTCTTTGCCCTTGTGTTCCGGCAGATACTCGTTGATGGGCTGACCCAGATGCAGCTTCTTCAGGAGCCGGATGACCGGTATGCCGATCAGTGCGGCGGCAAGCGCGCTGCCGATGAAGAACAGGATATGGGGCAGAAATACGGAATCTGTGCCCATCATACCGCAAAATTCTCTTTCAGGTATTCGATGACCCGCTCTTCGCGGATACCGCGGCTGGCCTTGAACAGGACCACGTCGCCCGGGTTGAGCATATTGATCAGCTCGCGTCCGGTCTTTTCGATATCGTTCTGGTCATTGTTGATGCGTACGTTTTCACCGGGCATGCCCGCGTCACGGGCGCCCATGGCGATGTGCTCGGCCTCCTTGCCGAAGGTGAGCAGCATATCGGCACGGCCGACCGCGTAATTGCCGACCGCATAGTGGTACTCGGGGCTCTTGCGTCCGAGTTCCAGCATATCGCCGAGAACGGCGATGCGCTTGCGACGGCGGGTCTTCCCGCGCACGATGTTCAGAAGGTCCATGGCCGCCCGCATGGATTCCGGGCTGGCGTTGTAGCAGTCCTCGATCAGGGTCAGGCCCTTGTTCTTCTCGATCTGCTGACGGAGACCCACGGATGAATAATGCTTAAGTCCTTCGCGGATGACCGAAGGCTTCAGGTCCATGAATGTTCCCGTTGCCCAGGCATACAGGGCCGCATAGACACCCGCGAATCCCGTGGTCGGAACGGACACGTTCCGGTAGACCTTCCCGAACGCGTACAGGTCGAAGAGGGTCTTGCCCACGTAATAGCGGATGTTGTCCGCGAAGACGTCGGAAGCCGCATTGTTTATTCCCACATAAACAGGGCGGTATTCCGAGCCTCGCAGACCGGCAAACAATGGTTCGTCACCGTTCAAGATCAGTTTGCCCCCCGGCGCCATCCCCTGCACGATTTCCATTTTTGCTTTGAAGATATTCTCCCGGGAACCCAGCATGCCCTCATGCGAGGTCCCGATGTTTGTGATCATCGCGATCGACGGCTTTCCGATTCCGGACAGCGCCCGGATCTCACCCATGGCGCTCATGCCCATTTCCAGGACGGCGGCTTCGGTACCCGGCCGCATCCTGAGCAGATCCAGCGGCATACCGATCACGCTGTTGTGGTTGGCTTCGGTCTTTTCCGTCTTCATGCTGCCCGAAAGGACAGCATAGATATATTCCTTGGTCGTGGTCTTGCCCACGCTGCCGGTCACGCCGATCGTCCGTACGTTCAGGTCTTCCCTGTGTGCGGAGGCCAGCGCGCCCAGCGCCTGCACCGTATTCCGGACACGTACCGAATAGGCCTCGAACCCGGGAAGGATCTCCTCGCAGAGAACGCATGTGCATCCCGCCTGGATCACGTTCGGTATATACTTGTGACCGTCCGTCGTCTCGCCGCGGAGCGCCACGAACAGAGAGTCCGCGTCCGCTTCCCTGGAGTCGGTGCAGATATTATGAAATTGTCTGTCCGGTCCATGGTAGGATCCGCCCGCGATCCTTGCCGCGTCGGACAAATGCATGGAACCGCATCCGAGTGTAACTTTCATTTCTGTCCCCACAGAATTTTCATTCTTCTTCGTTGTACCGGAACGTAAGCGTCACAACATCCCCCGATGCGAGATACGTTCCATAGGCTGGAGACTGGTCGATGACCACGGCCTCCGTGCCCGTCAGATAGTTTTTCGCTCCCTCAATCCTTACGTTGAGGCCAAGATTCTGGACCGTCTTGTATGCCGCCGTGGCTGTCATGCCGACCAGATTCGGGACCATGATGTCCTCGGCCGGCGTCCCTTTGGTATACAGCACGATCCGTTTTCCGTTCGATTCGATCTCCGCGCCTCCCTGCGGGAGCTGCGCGGTGACCAGCGAACCGTTGCCCACGACCGCGATCTCATATCCCAGATTCTCGCACATCCCCATGGCTTGATCCAGGCTCCAGTAGGTCACGGACGGGACCGTAACGGACAGTTTGTCAAGTTCCTTTTCCGAGTAGACCGCCTCGACGCCCAGATACGGAAGGATCTCCTTGAAGGCGTTGGCGATATAGGGGGCCGCGGCGTAACTGCCGTACAGGACACCCTTTGTCGGTTCATCCACGATCAGGATCATCGCGTATTGCGGATCGTCCGACGGCGCGTAGGCGACCGTGGAACAAACGTAATACCCTTCATGGTCCTTCTTTTCCGAAGTTCCGGTCTTGGCGGCCACACGGTAGCCGGCGACATATGTGTTCTTGCCGCCGCCGTTTCCGGCTACGCCTTCCCTGAGGATCTCGGAGATCGTTGCGCAGATATCCGAGGTCAGGACCTGACGCCGGACGCCTGCCGTTTTGTCAAATGCGTATACTGTGTTGCCTTCCGGATCGGTCACCCGGTCCAGAAGATGAGGCGTGACCAGGTATCCCCCGTTGGCCACCGCACAGATCCCGGTGATCTGCTGGATGGCGGTCACGTTGAAGTTCTGTCCGAACGACGCCGTCGCCAGATAGATCTCGCGGCTGCTGAACGTATCGTAGTTCCAGAACCAGGACGGACTCAGCTGTTCGCCCGGAAGATCGATGCCGGTCTTTTCCAGATACCCGAAGGCCTTGAAATAGTTGTAGAACCGGGGCGCTCCGATCTTCAGTCCCATCGTCATCAGGGACGGATTGCAGGAAACCTGGATGGCTTCCGCGAAGGTCAGGTGTCCGTGACCGTAGATCTCCGCGCAATGGATGTCCGCCGCATTCACGGTCATGTATCCCTTGCAGTAGAACTCGGCGTTCAGGTCGAACAGCTTTTCCTCCAGAGCCACCGCCGAGGTGATGACCTTGAACGTGGATCCGGGAATGTATCCTTCCGTGATGGCCTTGTTGGACCACATGGACAGGAGCAGTTCGTTCTTCAGGGTCTGGTATTCTTCAGATCCCTCTTCCAGGCCGGCCTTGTCGAGCTTGTCCTTGAAGTCGCCGGTCAGTTCGTTCGGTTCGTTCAGATTGAAATAGGGGTAAACGGCCAGTCCGAGCACCGCGCCTGTGTTCACGTCCATGACAATGCCGGTCGCGCGGTTCTGTCCGCCGGATTCGAGGTAGGCCTTCTCGACCTGTTCCTCCAGGATCCTCTGGACCTCGACCTTGATCGTGGTCCGGATGTCGTACCCGTCCTTGGCTTCGATGTATTTTTCGTATTCGAACGGCATCCCGTTCCCCTGGGCGTCCTTGGCGATGACGTATCGCCCGGCCGTTCCGGCCAGTTCCTCTTCGTACTGGTATTCCAGTCCGTAAACGCCGTTCCCTGCCGCGGATGTGAATCCGAGGATGTGGGAGGCCAGCGAATCGTAGGGATAGTGGCGGGTGGCCGTCGCTTCCAGATAGATCATCTGGGTAAACTCGTTCCGGGCGATGAACTCGCGTACGGCCTGCGCCGTATCCTCGTCCACGCCTTTCTTGATCGTGCGGTCCTGATAGGAGGTCAGGGCCAGCTGCGTCCGGATCTCTTCCGGATCCACTCCGAGGATCTCTCCGAGCCCTTCCGAGATTTCCCGACTCAGGTCGCGGACCTCATTGTCAAGGGCATTTTCCAGAAGCGAATTCTGGGCCGTGGCCACAGCCTTCGGAGACACGAACACCCGGTAGGTGATGATGTTGGTCGCCAGCGTGAGTCCGTCCGCGTCCAGGATGTCTCCCCGGATGGGTTCGACTTCATAGTCCCGCGTCATCTGGGAGGATACCCGCCGTCCGTAATCGTCGAACCGCGCCGTCTGCAGATACAGCACCCGCGCCAGTACGGCGATGAACCCGGCCAGCATAAGGATCCCGACCACCGTGACCGGTGAGATCCTTGCGGGTTTGTCCCGGTTGCCGTCCGTCATACTCAGCCTCTGAGTGAACCGAGCAGCGAAACCAGCACCGACTCGTTCTGCGAGGTGCCGTAATACTCGACGCCCTCGTCCGCAAGAACGGACACGTAATGGGAATTCAGGTACTCTTCCTTGACCATGCCCAGCTTGTTGCGGGCAATGCTTTCGATCTCCAAAATATCGTTCTTGACCGTGAGCTTGTTCTTGAGCCATTCGGCTTCCAGTTCCAGATCGGCGGACTCGCCGCGGAGCCTTTCGTATTCCGTGCTCTTCGCGGACATCATCACCGAGCTGTGCACCAGCAGCATCAGGGACGCAAAGACCAGTGCCAGGGGAATAAGAATCCCGATGAGTTTGCGGACAGTAGCGATCTTTTCAGCTTTTCTTTTCCGCTCCATCGGGAACCATTGCACCGCCGTGTCCAGGAGTCTTTCCCGGTCGATGCGGATTTTCCGTTCGCGGGAGGACACGACGGTCTGTGTTTCGTTGTACATCGTGATCTCCTGCTTTCATTCGTTTCAGAGTTTTTCGACAACCCTCAGTTTCGCGCTCCGCGAACGGGGGTTGCTCTCCAGTTCCTGTTCATCGGGAAGCAGCGGCTTCTTGCTGACGAACCGGATCTGCGGTGTCCGGCCGCATACGCAGACCGGAAAATCACGGGGGCAGATGCACCCCTTCGCGAGATCCGCCATCGTCTGCTTGACGATCAGGTCCTCGCCGGGCTGGAAGGTGATCACGGCCAGGCGTCCTCCCGGCTTCATCAGTCGGACGGCCTGCCTCAGGGTCGGTTCGATCACGTCCAGTTCCCTGTTGACCTCCACCCGGATGGCCTGAAAGGTTTTCTTGGCCGGATGGTGTCCCCCTTCGCGGGCTTTGGCCGGGATCGATTTCATGACGATGTCGACCAGCTGCCCCGTACGCGTCACGGGCGCCTCGGCACGCGCGCGTATAATATTAAACGCAATGCGGGGTGCAAAGCGTTCTTCACCGTATGTCCACAGGATCCGTTTCAGGTCCTCTTCGGAATACCGGTTTACGACCTCGTAGGCCGTCAGGGCCTGGGACCGGTCCATCCGCATATCCAGCGGCGCGTCCGCCATATAGGAAAACCCGCGCTCCGGGTTGTCCAGCTGGTAGGACGAGACGCCCAGGTCGAGCAGGATGCCGTCGATCGAGGTGATCCCCAGCCTGCCCAGTTCCGGCTCCAGATTTGAAAAATTGGCATGGACAAATGTCACTTTGTCCTTATAGTCCTTAAGTCGCTCGGACGCGGCCGCTATGGCGTCTGCGTCCTGATCGAAAGCGATCAGTCTTCCGGTCGTCAGCCTGGATACAATGGCCAGGGAGTGTCCGCCGCCTCCGGCGGTTCCGTCGACGAAAGTGCCGGATCCGTCTCCGATGCAAAGCGCATCGATGCACGGTCCGAGCATGACCGGAATATGCGAGAAAACAGGTTCTGACATGTTAGAATTTAGAATTGTCCAGGATCTCGTTGAGCATAGCCAGATCCTCGTGATCCGTCTCTTCCTTGTACAGTTCGGCGCTCCAGATCTCGGCATAGTTCTTGCAGGCTACGATGACGACGTCCTTTTGGATCTTGGCCTGGTCGATAAGGGGCTGGGTAAGGACAATACGTCCCTGCGTATCCGGTGTGACCATTGTGGCCGTGCGGTATAACGCACGGAAGAGGGAGTCCCTGACCTTGCCCGGCAGTTCAGCCAGGGCTTCGGTCTTTTTTTCCCATTCTTCGGGCGTATAGATCTTGAGACAGGGAGATCTGAAGTCCCGGATCACAAGCAGTTCTCCACGGAGTTCCTCTCTGATCTTGGCCGGAATGAAGATTCTGTTTTTCGCATCTAGAGTCAGTTTGAAATCGCCGACAAACATAGGAATCTCCTTTCCGAATGCTTTCTTACGGGAGGGAAATGGTTTGAAGGAGTGTTGCTCGGGTTGATTCTAATCCATTTCACACCACGGAGGGCTCTCTTCGCTCCATTTTTCCCCACCACGTGCCTTGATTATAGCACCTGTAAATAAGGAGCACAAGAGCAATTTGAAAATTTTTGCACGATTTGATACACTTTTTAGTTTTTTATAGGTACATTTGTTTGCATTTATTATACTGTTTACTTTTATTTCCAACAATAATATGTTTTTACAATATTTATAGTTTTTAGGTCAAGATTTACTTTACTTTGTGAAAGCGACAGCGACAAAAATGTCACACATGAGACGGACAAAAATGTCTTTCCGATACTGGTAAAAATTTCCAGTATCCGTTTCCGATACGTTCGTCTGACTTCGGATACGGATGCTTCAGACCGTACTTTCTTCCTATTATTAAATGCGCACTCGCGCGCAAAGAGACCCCGGGTCCTGTTTGGAAGTCTGCTTTTCCCCGTATTCAGGGAGCTTAGGCCCATCCCCTTCCCCTTTTCCTTTTGTCAACCCTGAATATTGATTTTTTCCCTTCAGGCTAGTATAATGAGTGCATACTATCTCTTCGGATTTTTAAAAGGAGATTCCTATGCGTTTTTCTGAAATGCCCTATTCCCGCCCGGATCTGGACGGGTTCAAATCCCTTTGCGAAAGGACCGCGCAGGTGCTGCGCACCTCTAAAGACAAGGACGAATCCGTGAAAGCCTTTCTGAGCTGTCAGGAGGCCCTGGTCCACATCAACACCATGTTCTCTCTCGGCGAGTGCCGCCATACGCTGGATACGGCCGACGCGTTCTATTCTGCCGAGAACGATTTCATCGATGAACAGGGGCCGGAGGTTTCCGGTGCTTTCGACGATGTCCGGAAAGCTCTGCTCGCTTCTCCGGTACGCAAAGAGCTGTCCGCGTTTTTCGGGGATCTGTTCTTTACCAATCTGGAGATCGAAGACCGTTCCTTCAAACCCGAGCTGATTCCCCTTATGCAGGAAGAGAACAAGCTGATGTCCACCTACCAGGAACTGACCTCCAACGCCGAGGTCGAGTGGGAAGGAAAGATGATTCCTCTCACCATGCTGGGCAAGTACAAGCAGAACCCGGACCGAGCCGTCCGCATCAAGGCCTTTACCCTGGAAGGCGAATACTACGACTCTCATGCGGCCGAACTGGATGAGATCTATGACAAGCTGGTCCATATCCGAGACCGCCAGGCCAGGATGCTGGGGCACAAGAACTACCTGCAGCTCGGCTATGACCGGCTGGGCCGGAACTGCTACGGTCCGAAAGAGGTCGCCGAATTCCGCAAGATGATCCTGGAGGACGTCGTTCCCGTGGTCACCGAGGTCAAGCATGCGCAAAGGGACCGCATCGGCGTGGACACGCTGTATCTGTATGACGACCCCTTCTGGTTTCCGGACGGAAACGCGGACCCGCAGGGCTCGGCAGAGGACATTCTCAGCGCCGGTCGTGATCTGTATCACAAGATGTCTCCGGAAACCTCCGAATTCATCGATTTCATGTACGACAACGACCTTCTGGACGTTCTCAGCCGCAAGGGCAAGGCGCCCGGAGGGTACTGTACCCAATTCGATGAATTCTCTTCCCCGTTCATTTTCGCCAATTTCAACGGAACCGCGGCCGATGTGGACGTCCTGACCCACGAGGGCGGACATGCCTTCGCAGCTTATCGCGCGTTCAAGAACGGACTCCCCAACTACTACATGAATCCTACGATCGAGGCCTGTGAGGTCCACTCCATGAGCATGGAATTCCTGACTGCGCCCGGACACGGAAAATTCTTTGGGGACAAGACAAAAAAATACGCCTATTACCACGCGGCGGATTCGCTGTGTTTCCTGCCCTACGGATGCCTCGTGGACGCATTCCAGCACAAGGTCTACGAGAATCCGGACCTGACGCCCGCACAGAGACACGAACTCTGGGACAGCCTGGAAAAGCAGTTCCGGCCTTATCTCTGCCGGGACGGCATGCCGTTCTACGGACGCGGTGCCGGCTGGCAGCGTCAGCTGCACATCTATCTGGACCCCCTCTATTACATCGACTACTGCATGGCCCAGACCGTGGCCTTCGATTTCTTCACGGCTTCCCTGGAAGACTATGAGGATGCCTGGAAGCGCTATCTGTCCTTTGTGGACAAGGGCGGCACGAAGACGTTCGCCGAACTGGTCCGCGGTGCCGGATTCCCCTGCCCGTACGAAAAGGGCGCCATCCGGGACGTGGCCCTGAAGATCGGAAAATGGCTGGGCGAAAACGCCATCTAAGCAAAAAAAGACGGCCTGAGCTGTCCGAAGGATGATCTATGTCAAAAGAACCCTATATCGCCTACGTAATCTCCAATACCCACTGGGACCGGGAATGGTAC
>JAFYHA010000099.1 GCA_017539425.1 Clostridia bacterium | reverse complement strand
CCCGCACGATGTCCAGGAACAGGGCGTCGATCGTGGAAATGTGCGCGCTGTTGAGGAGCATCAGCTGATGGATGAGATCGGCGTCGTCCGGAGTCTTCGCGATCTGTTTGCCCAGCGCTTCGGCGATCCGGGAACGGAGTTCGCCCGCTGCGGCCACCGTGAACGTGGTGATCAGCATCCGGTCGATGCCGGTGCGGCGCTGGTCCGGATTTGTTCCGGTCAGTTCGCGGATGACCCGTTCGGTCAGGACCGCGGTCTTTCCGGACCCGGCTGCGGCGCTGACCAGCAGGTCGCGCCCGTGAGCGGAGATCGCGTGTTCCTGATCCGGAGTGTATTGTCTTTCTGAGGGCATAGTTGTGCTCCTTTCAAGTGGAGGAGTGGCAAAGGCCCGGACAGGACCCGGCATGCGGGCAGTTCGTGCAGGCGTCCTGGCTCGGTGTGGCCGGACGCTCGCCGTCCTGGATGCGCCGGGCGAGATCCAGGATCTCGGTCCGGACATCGTTCATCCGCTGGTCGAAATCGTTCTGGGAGTAGGGCTTGCAGACCGTATCCGGGAGCGCGTTGTGCACGTCCGGACGGTCCAGGTATACGCCTTTCATATCCAGATCCTTTCCGTCCTCCTGGGAGGGTCCGAAGAAGCATCCGGAGGCCGGGATCAGTTCGGGCAGGTGCAGGGATTTCGTGTAAAATGGGGAAGTGAGCATCATGAGATAGATCCAGAGCTGCCGGTCCGTGGCGGGTTCCGGCACTTTCCCGGTCTTGTAGTCTCCGATGCGCACGTAGGTTCCGTCCGGGGCCTTCAGCAGGTCGACACGGTCGATCTTGCCCTTGAACATCACGTCGGTCCCGTCGTCCAGCCGGAGCGGCGAATGCAGTCCGTCCGCATTGTCCGGCACGCCGAGGTAGAGTTCAAAGAAGGAAGGCCGGAATTGTGTGGTCTTCAGTTCGTCGAGCACGCCCCGGGCCATCCGGAAGGTGTTCCGGGTCAGCTTGTAGAGCTGATGCATCTTGAAGAAGTCCCGGTCCGGAGACAGGGCGCCGCTGTCCGTAAAGCCGGACAGGGCCGCATTCATGGTGTCCCGGATACGGTCCATCAGTTCGGCGTCGTCCGCGGGGAAAGGCCTGTTGCGGACGTAGATATCCTTGAGCAGCTCCTCGAGGACCTTGTGGGCGAGAGTCCCGGACAGGGAGTAGGAGAGTTCGGCCCGGGCCTTTTCGGCAAGGGCCATTTCATAAGTGATGAAATACCGGTAGGGGCAGGTCTCGAAGGTCCTGGCCGAGCTGGAGGACAGGATCACGGGACCGGACGGGACCGGGGCGGTATCCGCTTCGGTCCGGATAATCTCCGTCTCTTCGCTCCGGACCGGTTCGGGTCCGGCTTCTTCCGGGATGTCCGCGTCGCGGACTACGGTCAGCGCGGCGTTCGGCAGCAGGGCCTGGATGCGTCGGAAGGCGATGGAGGGATTCTTGTCCTCGCCGGTCGGACGGTGGGTCTGGCAGGAGACGATCAGGTACCGGGAAGGCTTGCTGAAGGCCCGGTACAGACCGAACAGTTCCCGGGACATGAGGATGTCCGCGTCCGAATCCAGTTCCAGGTCGTGAGCGGCCAGCTCCTTGCGGTCCGAATCGGTCAGAAGGCTCTTTTCGGACACCGAGGCCGGGAGTTCGCCGTCGTTCAGTCCGAGCACGAACATGGCCCGGATGTGTTCGACGCGCAGATGGCCGGAAGCGCCGATGGTGACGCAGTCGAAAACGTTGGGCACAGAACCGAGGTCGGTCTGCTGCAAAAGGATGGTCAGCGCCTGGCTGAATTCGGGAAGGGTGAAGACGGTATCCTCGGGCAGGACGTCGCACAGTGTGACTAGCACCCGGCAGACCTCGTCATAGGTCCGTACGGTGTCCCCGGCATCCCGGTTCCGGTTCTCCAGGATCTCCCGCTTCGCGATCTCCCCGATACGGGTCTGGATCTGCATGCGGGTCATATAGTCATACAGGGCGGTGCAGCAGTCGGTCACCGGATGACTGCCCTGGGACAGGCGTCCGGAGAGCTCCTTCAGGGGCGGGACCAGACGTTCCCGGACGCGGTTGGCGGCCTCCAGGATCTGTTTGCCCCGGTCGGTGAGACGGTCGCTGAGCCCGTCCGGATTCATGGTCCAGACCCGATCGAAGGCGCTGGGACCGTTGATGTCCCAGATCTCGCAGTAGTTGGCGAACAGGTCCAGTTCGTCCCGGGATACGCCGCACAGTCCGGTCTTGCCCAGCGCGATGAGGTCCTCCTTGCGGAAATTGTACGCGGCGACCCGCAGCGCGGACAGGAACATCCGGGAGATCGGCTTGACCGCCAGGTCGACCCGGCTCGACAGGAAGCAGGGAATGCCGTATTTCTTGAACGTGGCGTCCAGGATGCCGGCATAGGCTTCGGTCTGTCCCACGGTGACGGCGATCTCGGAGAAGCGGATCCCTTCGGACACGAGCTCCATGATCTTGAGGGCGGTGGCCTCGGCTTCGGTATAGATCGTGTCGCAGGCCATCAGACGGACCGAGCCGTCGTCCTCCGGGGCGTCCGGTCCGGGACGGACCGAGTAGTTCCAGATGGATTTTTCCAGATAGCGGAGAGAGGCGGTGCGGTGCCTGCCGTCCTCGGTAAGGGACAGGGATTCCACCTCGATGCCGTGGTTGCTGGCCGTGCGGGTCAGGCGTCTGGCCATCCGCACGGATTCGGCGTAATGCTGGAGCTTTGAATTGAGGGAATCCGCCGCAACCGTGACCGTGACCCTGTCCGCCTGACTAAGGATCCGTTCCAGGACCGCGGACTGGGAGGAGGTGAACCCGGTGAAGGAGTCCACGTACACATGGGTCTCCTCGAAGTAGTTGTGCTCGGCGAGCTGTTCGGCCAGGAAAGCGCAGGGATCGATGTGGCGTACGCCCGTCAGGTCCTTCAGACTTTCCTGATAGAACGCGCTGATCATGGAGAGGTCGCGCAACTTTGCCCGCAGCGGGGAATCCTCACTGAGCGTTTCCAGACAGGCCGCCATCTGGTCCGGGGTCTTGCCGGACAGGAGGAATTCGTTGAGGGTGGAGAACATGACCGAGGTCAGGGCGCTGTCCGGGGCGCCGGTGTACTGTACGAGTCCGCCCTTGAGCATACGGATCGCGTTCCACAGAAGGACCATACGGACCGGAGCTTCGGGCAGGGAGCCCGCGCCGCCGCCCCAGATATTGGCAGCCTTGCGGTAGAGCCGGGAGAAGCTGGTCACTTCGAACCATCTGCGCGCGCTGGGTTCCAGCAGCTTGAGATAGGCGTCCTCGGT
>JAFYHA010000009.1 GCA_017539425.1 Clostridia bacterium | reverse complement strand
TAGGCATGGGTGGGACCACCTACGGCGGAGCCATGGTCCTTCCGGTGGTCGTGGTCCTGAACGACCAGGACAAGGTGGTCACCTCCGGCGACCATGTCATCGGCAAGGGTCTGGCCTGGGAGCTCCTGTATCTCTGGAAGACCGGCAAGACCGAACGGCTGCAGAAACTGATCAATTTCGTGGACAAGAACTCCAAGACGGTATACCCCGAAGTCTGGCGCATGAACGGGACGCTTTCCGACTCCGCCAACCAGGAGCATGCCAACTGGCTGATCTATGAGATCGCCCGTATTTCGGGCAAGTATCAGGCTCCCGAGGACGCCGAATAGTCAAAACAGGGAGCCGGACCGCAGTCCGGCTCCCTTCGTCACCGATACTGGTTCATTGACCGAACCGGAAACCGGAGCACCCTCCGGGCCCGACTACGATTTTGTCGCCCTGATCGGCGAGTTCATGCTTTTCGACGGCGCGCTGTCCGCGGAGGAAGTCCGCTCACTGGCCACCTACTACGGCATCTAGGACGGAGGTATCATGGCTGCTTTTCATTTCACACAGGACAGAGAAAGGCGTTGCTTCCTTTCGGACGGAAAACCATTCTTCTATCTGGCGGACACCTGCTGGCTGGCTTTTTCCAACTGCAGCGAATCCGATTTCGACGCCTATCTGTCCTACCGGGAGGCGCAGGGTTTCAACGTGGTCCAGATCTCGGTTCTGCCTCTGGAAAGACGGCCCGGGGCCCTCTTGCCTTTTGCCGTGGAGGATCGGCATTTCGTATATGACCGACCCAACGAGGCCTATTTTGAAAAGGCGAACCGTCTTCTGGACCTGGCGGTCCGGCACGGCATCTATCCGTGCCTGCATCTGTTCTGGAACAGTTTCGTTCCGGACGACTGGGGCAGTACCCAGCCCGTTCCCGACGAACGGGTCGCGGACGTGGCTGCTTTCCTGTTGCGGCAGTTCCGCGACCGGACTCCATTCTGGTCCGTGTCGGGCGATACCCGGTTCGAGACCGAACGGCTGGTCCGCTTCTACCGGACCACGCTGGACGTCATGCAGAAGGAGATTCCGGACGCCCAGGTGACCTTTCATCTCAATCCGCCCTATTTCCCGCCCAAGGAACTTCTGGATCATCCAATGTACAATTTCCATTCCTATCAGAGCGGACACGAGGACGGGGTGTTCCTGACCTGGATCCCGGGACTCTCCGGAGATTTTCTACGCCTGCACGCCAACCGTCCCCTTTTGAACAACGAAATGTGCTACGAACGCATCGGACGGTATAAGAATCGGGAACAGCCGTTCACGCCCCGGGACGTCCGGCAGGCGATCTGGCTCTCTCTTCTGAGCGGCGCCAGCGCCGGATTCGCCTATGGCGCGCACGGAATCTGGCAGGCCCGCCAACCGGGAGGTCCCATGACAGGAGAGGAGACCTGGGGACCGAGCGGGACCATGATGGAAGCGCTCCGTTATCCGGGCGCCGAAGAGGCGGCTTTCGCAAAATCCGTTTTTGAAAGAGAGGATCTGTTCGGTCTGGAACCTCTGGATACCGAGTTTTCCGAAAGTGAGGGCGACGGAACGCCCAGGCGCGGTGCGGATCTGGTTCGTGTCCGTGCCAGAGCGGGAAGGCGGGCGGTGACTTTCTGGGCCAGACCCGCAGGAACGGTTCCGGCAGGCGTCAGGGCGTATGATCTGGAAAGGAAACACCTGCTGCCGGAAGGAAGCAGGATCGTCCGGGATGTTCTGACGGTGGCATCCGAAGATCTGTGATCCAGCCAACACGGTTGGAAGTACGTTGTCGGATATAGCAGGATTTCGGAAGACTGATCCGCATTCGCTCACAAAGTCAAATCTTAAACATCAGAACGGGCTGCCGGCAGGAACCGGCAGCCCGTTCTGATGTAATGCGTTTTCCGGGTCAGTTGACCTTGGGCAGTTTGGCGCGGTAGACGGCCAGTTCCTCGTCGGTAGGGATGTAGTCATCCATCTGACCGTTGTGGAACTTCTCGTAGGCCACCAGGTCGAAATAGCCGGTACCGGTCAGGCCGAACAGGATGGTCTTCTCTTCACCGGTCTCGCGGCACTTGATGGCTTCGTCCAGCGCGACGCGGATGGCGTGGGAGCTCTCCGGAGCCGGAAGGATGCCTTCGGACCGGGCGAAGTACTCGGCCGCCTCGAAGACGTCGGTCTGCTTGACCGCTCTCGCCTCCATCAGGCCCTCGTCGTACAGTTCGGACAGAACAGAGCTCATGCCGTGGAACCGCAGACCTCCGGCGTGGTTCGGGGACGGAATGAAATCCGATCCGAGCGTATACATCTTGGCCAGCGGGCAGACCATTCCCGTGTCACAGAAGTCGTACGCGTAGACGCCGCGGGTGAAGCTTGGGCAGGATGCGGGTTCGACCGCGATGAAACGGTAATCCGCCTCTCCGCGCAGTTTCTCGCCCATGAACGGAGCGATCAGGCCGCCCAGGTTCGAACCGCCGCCCGCGCATCCAATGATCAGGTCGGGTTTGATCCCGTACTTGTCGCAGGCCGCCTTGGTCTCCAGGCCGATGATGGACTGGTGCAGGAGCACCTGGTTGAGCACGCTGCCCAGCACATAACGGTATCCGGGGGTTCCCACGGCCGTTTCCACAGCCTCGGAGATCGCGCAGCCCAGGGATCCGGTCGTTCCGGGATGCTCCGCCAGGATCTTCTGTCCGACCTGGGTCGTCATGGACGGAGACGGTGTGACGGAAGCTCCGTAAGTGCGCATGACTTCGCGGCGGAACGGTTTCTGCTCATAGGAGACCTTGACCATGAAGACTTTGAGGTCGAGGCCGAAGAACGCGCAGG
>JAFYHA010000008.1 GCA_017539425.1 Clostridia bacterium | reverse complement strand
CGGACATCGACTACATGGGCGGTACCGGGGTCGGGGGCGGCACGCTCATCGGACTCACCCGCAAGCTTACCGGCGTGGACACCATCGAGCATATCGAGAATCTGTGCGCCGAAGGGGATCTGTCCCGCGTGGACCTGCGGGTAAAGGACATTTCCTCCTCGCACGGGGAAGCCGGCATCAAGGAGGACCTCACGGCCGCCAACTTCGGCAAGGTGTCGGACATCGCCTCCCATGCGGATCTGGCGCTCGGCGTGGCCAATATGGTCGCCGAGTCCATCCTGATGCTCACGGTGTTCGCCGCGCGCTCGCGCAAGGTGTCCACGGTGGTGCTCACTGGCAACCTGACGGCGCTCTCGGCCGTCCGGGACGTCTTCATCCAGAACGAGAGCACGTTCGGCGTGCGGTTCCTCATTCCGGAACTGGCCCAGTACGGGCCGGTCATCGGGGCGGCGCTCTCCGGGGTTCGCTCCCTCCGCGCCGAAAACAAAAACGAAAGCCAATAACGATTGATATACAGAAAGGCAGGGCCGTTTCCATGCAATGGACATCCCTAAACGATTTACGCGAAAAATATCTGTCCTTCTTTGAATCCAAAGGACATCTGAGACTCCCGTCCTTCCCGCTCGTTCCGAACGGGGACAAGAGCCTGCTGCTCATCAACTCGGGCATGGCCCCGATGAAGAAATTCTTCACGGGCGAGGTGGAACCCCCCAGACACCGGGTCACCACCTGCCAGAAGTGCATCCGCACCCCGGACCTGGACCGCGTCGGCCATACCGCCCGTCACGGCACATTCTTCGAGATGCTGGGCAACTTCTCGTTCGGAGACTATTTCAAGAGAGAGGCCATCACCTGGTCCTGGGAGTTCCTGACCAAGGTCCTGGAGATCCCGGAAGACCGCCTGTGGCCGTCCGTCTACGAAAAGGACGACGAGGCCTACGACATCTGGACCAAGGAGGTCGGGGTGCCCGCGGACCACATGACGAGACTCGGCAAGGAGGACAACTTCTGGGAGCACGGTTCCGGCCCCTGCGGTCCCTGCTCGGAGATCTACTTCGACCGAGGACCCAAGTACGGCTGCGGCAAGCCGGACTGCCGTCCGGGCTGCGACTGCGACCGCTATATGGAGATCTGGAACAACGTGTTCTCCCAGTTCAACAACGACGGCAACGGCAACTATACCGAACTCACCCACAAGAACATCGATACGGGCATGGGCCTGGAGAGACTGGCCTGCGTGATGCAGGGCGTGGACAACATGTTCGAGGTGGACACCATCCGCAACGTGCTCAACAAGGTCTGCGAGATCGCGGGGAAGACCTACGGGGAGGACCCGCAGAAGGATATCTCCATCCGCGTCGTCACCGACCACATCCGGTCCGCCATGTTCATGATCGCGGACGGCGTCACCCCGTCCAACGAGGGACGCGGATACGTCCTGCGCCGGATCCTCCGCAGAGCCTGCCGCCACGGCAAGCTGCTCGGGATCAACGAGCCGTTCCTGGTGCGGCTGTGCGAGGTCGCCATCGGGGAATCCGTCGGCGCCTATCCGGAACTGGGCGAGAAGAGGGACTACATCGAGAAGGTCATCTCCATTGAGGAGAGCCGCTTCGACGCCACCATCGACGCCGGACTCAGCATCTTAGGCAACCTGACCCGCGGACTGCTCAACGACGGAGCGCAGGTCATCTCGGGCGCCGAGGCGTTCAAACTCTATGACACCTTCGGGTTCCCGCTGGACCTCACCCGCGAGATCGCGGCCGAACAGGGACTCGGGATCGACGAGGAGACCTTCACCAAGCTCATGCAGGAACAGCGCAAGCGCGCCCGCGAGGCCAGAGGCAACATCTCGGGCTGGACCGACACGATGAAGTCCGCCCTGTCCGGACTGCCCAAGACCGAATTCACGGGTTATACCGACTACCGTTCCACCGCCAAGGTCATCGCGATCCTGGTGGACGGGGAGAGCGCGGAGCTCTGCTCGGAAGGGGACTGCACGGTCGTGCTGGACCGTACCCCGTTCTACGGTGAGGGCGGCGGCCAGGTCGGCGACACCGGTACGATCTACAATACCGGGAGCGGTCTCACCCTGACCGTGACCGACACCCGCAAGACCGACGGCGTCTATCTGCACATCTGCACGGTGGCCAACGGCGTCGTGCACGTGGGCGATGAAGTGACCGCGGACATCGCGGACCTGAGAAGGGACGCCATCCGCCGCAACCATTCCGCCTGCCATCTGCTCCAGGCCGCCCTGCGTACCGTGCTGGGCACCCACGTCGAGCAGGCCGGGTCCTACGTGGACGAGGAGAGATGCCGTTTCGACTTCTCCCATTTCGCCCCTATGACCCCCGAAGAGATCCGCAAGGTGGAAGGACTGGTCAACGTCAACATATTGCTGGCCTCTCCCATCGTCACCACCGTGACCGATCCCGAGAGCGCCCGCAAGGCCGGCGCCATGGCCCTGTTCGGAGAGAAATACGGAGACAAGGTCCGCATGGTGAAGATGGGTTCGTTCTCCACCGAACTGTGCGGAGGCACGCACTGTTCCAATACCGGTGAGATCGGTCTGTTCAAGATCGTGTCCGAGGGCAGCGTCGCGGCCGGCGTACGCCGGATCGAGGGCGTGACCGGACTGGGCGTGCTCAGACTGCTGGACGGCAAGGACGCCATGCTCACCGGGCTTCAGAAGGACCTCAAGGTGGCCAACGTTTCGGATATCCCGCACCGGGTGGCCCAGATGCAGGAGGAGATCGCGCAGCTCAAGCGTGAGGTGGAAAGCCTCAACAGTAAGATCGCCGCGTCCGGGCTGGATGCCATCCTGAACACCGCTGTCTCCGTGAAGGGCTGCCGGCTGGTGACCCATCTCTTCGAGAATACCGGAGCGGACGTGGTCCGCGCGATGGCGGACCGCATCAAGTCCGAGCACCCGGATATGGTGGCCGTGTTCGCGATCCGCGACGCGGAGAAGCTGAACTTCCTGTGCGTGGCGGGCGCGGAAGCCGTAAGCGGCGGCGCCCATGCCGGCAAACTGGTCGGGTCCGTGGCGGCCGTGACCGGAGGCCGCGGAGGCGGAAGACCGGACAACGCGATGGCCGGAGGCCGGGATGCGTCCCTGGTGGGAGACGCGCTGAACAGCGCGCAGGCGGCTCTCGAAGCCATGCTGAACTAAGGAGGAGCGGAAAACATGAGCAAATTTGTTCCTTCCGGTTCCCGGTCCGCCCGGGAACAGAGCCTGCAGGAGGCCAGACGCCGTGAGCGCGAGGCCGAGGAGGCCCGTAAGAAAAAAGAGAAGAAGATCATCCTTTTGGTCGTCGGGATCGCGGTCATCCTGGCCCTGATCGTCACGGTCGTGGTCGTGCTGGTGACCCGGAACACGCCGAAACCCGCGGAAGGTGCGGGTACAAAGGAGTCCGCCACGCAGGCCCCGGCGGAGACCTGGCCCGAGCACGTCGCGCCCAAGATGTCCGACCTGGATCTCAGCGAGGTGAATCCGACGAACGTCGTGCCTACCGAGGACAGGACGGATTACGTCCGGATGACCATCCGGGATTTCGGCGAGGTCGTCATCCGGCTGTTCCCGGACGTCGCCCCGATCACCGTGGAGAATTTCAAGAACCTGGTGGCCGAGGGTTTCTATGACGGGCTTACGTTCCACCGCATCGTGGATGACTTCATGGCCCAGGGCGGAGATGCATACGGCCGGGAAGACAAGACGCAGCCCGCGTCCATCCGCGGCGAATTCACCTCCAACGGCTGGGAGAACAACCTGTCCCACGTGCGCGGCGTGATCTCCATGGCGCGTACATCGGCGCCGAATACGGCTTCCGGACAGTTCTTCATCATGCTGGGCGACAAGTATACGTCCTCCCTGGAGGGCCGGTACGCTTCCTTCGGATACGTCTGTGCCGGCATGGACGTGATGGATGAGGTGTCCAAGGTGGAAAGGACCCTCAACTCAAACGGCGAAAAGGCCACGCCCGTGGAACCGGTCGTCATCGACAAGATCGAATTCGTCACCGTCAAGGACTGATCCCGGACGGACAAAAACAAACGAAAAGGACGGCTTCGCCATTTTGTACGGAGCCGTCCGGTTCTTTCATTTGAGACGCAAGTCATCCGGAGGTGAAAATGCAGATTGAGATCGATACAATCCGGCTGGTCCCGATGACCGAAGAGATGTATCGGTCTTTCTTTCGGGAATACGAAAACGATCCGGATCTCCTCTTGCCGGGACAAACCTATGTTCCTTACGTGTACAGTGAAGAGAAGGTCAGAAAATATATCCAAAAGCAGCGGGACCGGAACCGCCTGCCGCTTGCGGTCCTTTTCGGGGACGACATTGCGGGCGAAATCATCCTCAAGGACATCGAACCGCGCCGGTGCGCCACGATGAGCATCACGCTCAAGAACGCCGGGTACAAGGATCACGGGATCGGGACCCGGGCGGAACGGCTGGCCGTACAGTATGTGTTTGACACGCTGGACATTCCCACGGTATATGCCGATACGGTCCGGTCGAACGAACGCAGTCAGCATGTTTTGGAGAAAGTCGGGTTTTCCCTCATACGGGAGGACAAAGAGTTCCGGTATTACCGTATTGACAAGAGGTGAGGGACTCCGCCTATCCAAAAAAGAGAGCCGGACGCATCCGACTCTCCCAGGTTTGGTCCGCAGACCTTCGCCGCAATTCGCAAACAGTATATTTGGGATACCCCGGATCATTCCGGGCTTGCGGTGTCCCCGGGATCCGCGGGCGGGTCCTCCTTTTTTCTCCGGAAGCGGAAGAGGGCGACCACGATGGAGCCCATATTGAAGGATTCGCACAGGATACCGCCCACGCTCATCTTGAAGATATCGTACACGAGCCAGATGGGGCTGACCGCCGTGAGCGTGCCGATCCGGATGACCTTGGGCTTGCCGAGCTTCATGAAGACCGTTCCGGCCAGCTGCGCGATTGTCACCAGGATCCCCAGCACGACGGACTCGCCGAAGACGGTAATGGACAGGACGCCGCACGCGGTGTAGGCCAGCATGAGACCGATGGAAAAGGGCCAGGCGGTCCGGGCCTTTTCACAAAAGGCATAGACCACTCCACGGAGCACGTTGAGGGCGTTGATCATGAATCCCGCCCAGGCGCCTCCGCCCGGGAGCAGGGAAGACAGGAAGAACTGGAGCGCAAAGAAGGCGCCGCTCGTCGCCTGCAAAAGGTAATAGGGCTTGTTGTTCCGGCACTGGAAGGAGATGACCGCGGCGGCCATGCCCAGCCCGCCGGCGGTCTGGTACAGGATCTGGAGAAGGAGTTCCGGCATAGAATAGGTTCTTTCTTACAATCAATATGAAATAAAGCAAATAGAATAAATAAAGAATAAGCCCCGCCTGAGTTTTGAGTTTCTCGGGCGGGGTCTATTGTCGGCCGCGTGTCAATGGGTTGGGTTGACGGACGGCTTTTCGTTGGCTCAGGCCATAGCGGAGAGCTTCTTTGTGAATTGGCTCTTCTTGCGTGCGGCGCAGTTAGTATGAATGATGCCAGATGCGGCGGCCTGGTCGACGCGCTTGACGACGACGTTGTAGGCTTCGGTAGCCGCAGCACGGTCTCCGGATGCGACAGCGGCGTCAAACTTCTTGACCGCAGTCTTGAGCTTGGTGCGTTCCACTTTATTGCGCAGCGCCTTGACCTGTGTCACCTTTACACGCTTTTTGGCGGATTTGATGTTAGGCAAACCAGTATACCTTCCTTTCCTTGAAAGATTCAGGATAGGACACAACGGGCTGAGAGGGTCCCCCGTGCCACTAACGCCCGATTAGGATAGCACAGTTGGAAGAAAAAAGCAAGTCCCTTTTCAAAAAAAGTGAAAAAAGGCGGGTAACGGCAGGGACGGAAATCCGTCCTCTAAAACAAAACGGGGTCCCGGCTGGCGGAACCCCACGTGGTAGGACCTGCGCCTTGCGACGCAAGCACTCTATAATAGCACACCGGACGGGAAATTTCAAGTTTTTTCAATTATTTTTTATAAAAATCTTGACAAAACGGTTGCCAGGTGCTAAACTCTTAAACTGCACTATAATCGCCCATTGTTTGTAAAAGGCCTCAAAAGGCCCGTTTGCCGCGTGCGGTGCAGCACGCAGAAAAGGCTCTCACAAACGATGCGGCGGCCACGCAAAATCTATAATTGGGGTGATTCATTTCATGGTCAATGTTACAGATGTAAACCTTGGTCGCAATACCCGGAAAAGCTTTTCCAAGACCCGCGCCGCGATGGAGCTTCCGAATCTCGTGGAGATCCAGACCCGGTCGTACAAGTGGTTCCTGGAAGAGGGACTTCGGGAAGTCCTTCGCGACATTTCCCCGATCATTGATTTCTCCGGAAATCTGATGATCGAGTTCCTGGACTACTCGTTCGACGATCCGAAACCCTTGTATACCATCGACGAGTGCAAGGAACGCGATGTGAACTATGCGAAAAGGCTGCATGTAAGGACCCGCTTTATCAACAAGACCACGGGCGAGATCAAGGAAGACACCGTCTATATGGGCGACTTCCCGATCATGACCGAGACCGGCACGTTCGTCATCAACGGTGCCGAGCGCGTCGTCGCCTCCCAGGTCGTCCGTTCCCCGGGCATGTATTTCACCAGACCCGAAAAGGACAAGACCGGCCGTTTCATCTACAACGCGCAGGTCATTCCGTACCGCGGCGCCTGGCTGGAGTACGATATCGACAGCACCGGCGTGATGTGGGTGCATATCGACAAGACCCGCAAGGTTCCGGTCTCCATGCTCCTGCGCGCGCTGGGCGTGGCGTCCCGCGAGGAGATCCTGGATCTGGTCGGCTGTCCGGACGTCATGAATCCGACCCTGGACCGCGACGAGAGCGAGAAGCTGGCCATGGAATTCCAGTCCGGCGTGATCGACGAAGCGCTCAAGGAGATCTACAAGAGACTCCGTCCGGGCGAACCGCCTACAGTGGAGACGGCCACCACCCTGATCAACAACCTGTTCTTCGATCCCAAACGGTACGACATTGCACCGGTCGGCCGCTATAAATACAATAAGAAGACAATGCTGCACGACCGGATCTCCGGCCGCCGTCTGGCCGAGCCGGCCATCAGCCCCATCACCGGGGAAGTCCTGTTCGACAAGGACACCGTCCTGTCCGCGGACGACGCCCTTACCGTGGAGCGCGCCGGCGTCAACTCCATCCGTGTGTTCAACGACCACGGCGAGGAAGTGACCATCCTGTCCAACGGCACGCTGGAACCGGAATACGTGTTCGGATACGACCTCAAGGAGGCCGGCGTGCGCGAGCGCGCCAACCTGTCCGTCATGCTGGAGATCCGCGACGAGACCGCGGATATCGAGGACGAGCAGGCCCGCCACGACGCCGTGGTGCGCCGGGCGACCGAGCGCATCAAGGAGCTCTGCCCGCGGAACATCACCAAGGAGGACATCTTTGCCTCCATCAACTATATGCTCGGCCTCACGATGGGCATCGGCGAGTTCGACGATATCGACCATCTGGGCAACCGCCGCATCCGCTGCGTGGGCGAACAGCTCCAGAACCAGATCCGCGTGGGCTTTGCCCGCATGGACAAGATCATCAAGGAGCGCCTGACCATCCAGGATACCGAGAAGCTGGCGCCCTCCACCCTGATCAATACCAGACCGATCCATACCGTGCTGAGAGAGTTCTTCGGATCCTCCCAGTTGTCCCAGTTCATGGACCAGAACAACCCTCTGGCCGAACTGACGCACAAGCGCCGTCTGTCCGCACTGGGCCCGGGCGGTCTGTCCCGTAAGCGTTCCTCCCTGGAAGTCCGTGACGTCCACTATACGCAATACGGCCGTATGTGCCCGATCGAGACTCCGGAAGGCCAGAACATCGGTCTGATCTCCTACCTGACGACCTATGCCCGCATCAACGACTACGGCTTCATCGAAGCGCCGTACCGCCGTGTGGACAAGGCTACGGGCCACGTGTCCCCCGAGGTCACCTACCTGACCGCCGACGAGGAGGACAAGTGCATCATCGCCCAGGCCAACGAGCCTCTGGACGAGAACGACAACTTCATCCGCGACAAGGCCACCGTGCGCCGCGGTGCGGAATTCCTGGAAATGCCGGTCAGCATGGTGGACTACATGGACGTCTCCCCGAAGATGGTCGTGTCGGTCGCGACGGCTATGATCCCGTTCCTGGAAAATGACGACAACACCCGTGCCCTGATGGGATCCAACATGCAGAAGCAGGCGGTCCCGCTGATGGTCACCGAGGCCCCGATTGTCGGTACCGGTATGGAATATCCGGCCGCCGTCGACTCCGGAGTCGTGGTCTGCGCGGAAAAAGCCGGCGAAGTGATCAAGGTCCAGGCGGACCGCATCGTCATCGCCGAGGACGACACCGGACGCAACCACGTATACGAGCTGCGCAAGTTCAAGCGCACCAACCAGGGGACCTGCTTCAACCAGCGCCCCATCGTCCGTGTGGGCGAACGCGTGAAGGAACGCGAAGTCATCGCGGACGGTCTGGCCACCAAGGAAGGCGAGATCGCGCTGGGCAAGAACGCCCTCATCGGCTTCATGACCTGGGAAGGGTACAACTACGAGGACGCCGTCCTCCTGAACGAAAAGATGGTCCGCGAGGACGTGTACACGTCTTTGCACGTGGAAGTGAAGAACTGCGAGGCCCGGGACACCAAGCTCGGTCCGGAACAGATCTCCCGCGAGATCCCCAACGTCGGCGAAGACGCGCTCAAGGATCTGGATCCCGACGGTATCGTCAAGATCGGTACCGAGGTCCGTTCCGGCGACATCCTGGTCGGCAAGATCACGCCCAAGGGCGAGACCGAGCTGACTCCGGAAGAACGCCTCTTGCGCGCCATCTTCGGCGAAAAGGCCCGCGAAGTCCGAGACACCTCGCTGCGCATGCAGCACGGCGAATCCGGCATCGTGGTGGACATCCGCGTGTTCTCGCACGATATGCCCGACGATCATCTGCCGGCCGGCGTGAACAAGGTCGTCCGCGTGTACGTCGCGCAGAAGCGCAAGATCTCGGTCGGCGACAAGATGGCCGGACGCCACGGCAACAAGGGCGTCGTGTCCCGTATCCTGCCTCCCGAAGATATGCCGTTCCTGCCGGACGGCACACCGCTCGACATCGTGCTCAATCCTCTGGGCGTGCCTTCCCGTATGAACATCGGGCAGGTGCTCGAGGTCCATCTGGGTCTGGCCGCGAAGAAACTGGGCTGGCACATCATGACCCCGGTGTTCGACGGCGCCAACGAGCGTGAGATCCTGGAATGCATGGAGCAGGCCAAGATGTTCCGCGACGTGTTCCCGCTGGAGGATCCCGAAGGCAAGGAACTGTACGAAGAATCCACAGATCCCGACACGGGAGAGAAGAGCTACCGCCGGCTGTCTCCGGAGGAGCATGACGACAAGGCCTACGTCCAGCAGCTGCGCGACGCGGGCGTCCTCAAGCTCTGCGACGGCAAGACCAAGCTGTACGACGGCCGTACCGGCGAACCCTTCGACAACCCCGTCACGGTCGGTATCATGTACTATCTCAAACTGCATCATCTGGTGGACGACAAGATCCATGCCCGTTCCAACGGTCCGTACTCCTTAGTCACCCAGCAGCCTCTGGGCGGCAAGGCGCAGTTCGGGGGCCAGCGGTTCGGTGAAATGGAAGTCTGGGCCCTGGAGGCCTACGGCGCCGCGTACACCCTGCAGGAGATGCTGACCATCAAGTCGGACGACATCATGGGCCGCCGCAAGGCCTACGAAGCCATCATCAAGGGTCAGAACATCAAGACGTCCGGTACGCCGGAATCCTTCAAGGTGCTCGTCAAGGAACTGCAGTCCCTGTGTCTGGACATCCGCATCCTGGACGAGAACGACGAGGAGATCAACCTGGCCGACATGTACAAGGACGATCCTTCGCCCTACTCCAAGAACGCGGTGCCGGACAGACTCCGTACCCGTGAACCCGAGGAGGACATCGTCGATCCCGATGAGGAAGGCTTTGAGGATGCCCTGACCGTAGAAGGCGAAGAGGTCCCCGAGGACGTGGATGCCGGCTACGACGACGAGGATTTCCCGACGGCCGCCGATGAGGATGAGGCCGCGGAAGAGATATACGGCGACGAATCTTCGAACGAAGAATTCTGAAAGGAAGAAGGACGTAAGCTGTGGAAACTGAATTCAAATCCATAAAGATCGGTCTGGCCTCGCCGGAGATGATCCGCAAATGGTCCTCCGGAGAAGTGACCAAGCCGGAAACGATCAACTATAGAACTCTCAAAGCCGAAGTGGGCGGCCTCTTCTGTGAAAAGATCTTTGGCCCGACTAAGGACTACACCTGCTCGTGCGGCAAGTACAAGGCCGCGCGGAGCAAGGAAGGGCATACCTGCGAGAAGTGCGGGGTCGACATCGTCGCCAAGAAGGTCCGCCGCGAGCGGATGGGCCGTATCGAACTCGCCGCGCCGG
Source organism: Clostridia bacterium (assembly GCA_017539425.1). Taxonomy (GTDB): domain Bacteria; phylum Bacillota; class Clostridia; order Oscillospirales; family CAG-272; genus RUG14240. The sequence continues at coordinate 1,387 of JAFYHA010000008.1, read as the reverse complement.
TCTCCCACATCTGGTATTTCAAGGCCCCGGGCTCCCGGATGGCCATCGTGCTGAACATGTCCCCGAAATCCCTGGAACAGGTCCTGTATTTCTCGCAGAACGTGGTCCTGGATCCCGGTCCCTCGGACCTGGTCGTCGGACAGGTGCTCAGCGAAGCCGAAGCGGATAAGTGGACCGAACTGTACGGCGACAGCATCCGCATGGGCATGGGCGCCGAATCCATCCGCGAACTCCTGTCCAAGATCGACATCGACGAGGAGTGCGCCAAACTGCGCGCGGCCCTGCCGACCGCGACCGGCGCCGCCAAGTCCAAGATCATCAAGCGTCTGGACATCCTGGAGGCCTTCCAGTCCTCCGGCAACAAGCCGGAATGGATGATCCTCGAGAACATCCCGGTCCTGCCTCCGGACATCCGTCCCATGGTCCAGCTGGACGGCGGACGGTTCGCGTCTTCGGACCTCAACGAACTCTACCGCCGGGTCATCACCCGCAACAACCGTCTGCGCCGCCTGATCGAGATCGCCACCCCGGAGATCGTGGTGCGCAATGAAAAGCGCATCCTGCAGGAGGCCGTGGACGCCCTGATCGACAACGGACGCCGCGGCAAACCCGTCACCGGCGCCTCCAACCGCCCGATGAAATCCCTGTCCGAGATGCTGCGCGGCAAGCAGGGCCGGTTCCGTCAGAACCTGCTCGGCAAACGCGTGGACTATTCCGGACGTTCGGTCATCGTCGTCGGTGCGGCGCTCAAGATCTACCAGTGCGGTCTGCCCAAGGAGATGGCGCTGGAACTGTTCAAGCCCTTCATCATCAAGCGCCTGGTCGAGATCGGCAAGGCGACCAACGTCAAGGACGCGCAGAAGAAGATCGACCGCGCCTATGCGGCCGAGAACGCCTGCGTCTGGGACGCTCTGGACAACGTCATCAAGGAGCACCCGGTGCTGCTCAACCGCGCGCCGACGCTGCACCGTCTGTCCATCCAGGCCTTCGAGCCCGTGCTGGTGGAAGGCCGCGCCATCAAGCTCCATCCGCTGGTCTGCACCGCGTTCAACGCCGACTTCGACGGCGACCAGATGCCCGTGCACGTGCCGCTGTCCGTGGAGGCCCAGGCCGAAGCCCGGTTCCTGATGCTCTCCGCGAACAACCTGCTCAAGCCCATGGACGGCCACGCCGTGACCGTACCGACCCAGTACATGATCCTCGGCGCGTACTACCTCACTATGGACCGCGAGGGCGAGAAGGGCGAAGGCAAATCGGTCGCCGATTACGCCGAAGCCGAAATGGCTTACGAAAACGGCGAGATCTCGCTTCAGGCTAAGATCAACGTCCGTCTTTCCAAAGAGCGCGACGGCGAGATCGTCACCGGCATAGTCAACACTACGCTCGG
>JAFYHA010000098.1 GCA_017539425.1 Clostridia bacterium | reverse complement strand
GGAAGAGATCTCGTTCAGCGGAGCCGGCACACAAAGCGACCCTTTTCTGATCCGGAACAGCCAGGATTTCTACAATCTGACCGTCCTGTTCAATCAGTCCACGGACCAGAATCACATGTACGGCCAGGGACTGTATTTCCTGCAAACCGAAGACATCGACATGACCGACTTCAAGGATTATGACGGCACCTTTGCCAACGGAAACAGCAAATGCTTCTTTTCCGGCTTTTATGACGGGGACGGTCATTCCATCCGGGTCGACATCAACAGTTCGGGGCAGAAAAGCGTGTTCCCGTATACGTACGGCACCATTCAGAACCTGTCCGTCAAGGGAAAGATCAAGACTTCGACCTCTGCCCAGCCGTTCCGCACCAACTACGGGACCATAGCCAATGTAGTCATTGAAATGGAACTGGATTCCGACCTGACGCACGGCGTCTGCTATTCCAACTACGGAACCGTTGCGAACGTCGTTTCCCGGACCACATTGAGCGGAAAAGGCCGAAATCCGGTCAGTTCCAACACGTCGAACGACAAACTGACCAACGTCTTTTTCAAGAGCAACGCTTCGGGCGGTTACGGCTCCGCCTTGACCAATACCGACGCGGCTCTTACAACACTGAACAGTTACGCCGATGCCCACGGGTATGTTCCGTTCTGTCTTCAGGACGGACAAATCGAACTGGATCCGTTCTAAGTCAGGGGGCAATCCTCTTCAGGCGGGACGTCATTCCCTTCTCAAATCGGATCAGGAGGTCCTTCTATGTCAACTCTGGAACAAGCTTTCCGCATGGAACATCCGGACACAATTCCGGTCATGATCAGCATTTTGCCTGCCGCCTGGCTGCGGTACGGCGAGGAACTGCAGCGGCTGACCGGACAGTACCCCCAGTTTTTCGGTGATACCCCCGTCGATTATCACGCGGCCATCGCACATATGCCTCCCAGTTACCGCAAAGGGACACGGGTCGATGAATGGGGTTGCGTGTGGGAAAACATGACCGACGGGAACGAATCCATCGTGACCGGACATCCGCTCAAAACCGAAGAGGATGTTCTGTCTCTCAAGATCCCGTCAAACCGGGACGGCCGCCTTCCGCATGGATTCATGTATCTCAGGCTGCTGGACCTCTGCGGCTTTGAGAATGCCATGGTCTACTTTGCGGAAGAGGGTGAAACCATCCGGGTCCTTTTGGACAAAGTCCTGGAATACAACCTGTATCAGGTGGCCGCCATACTTCCCCATATGGGCTCTATGGTATCCTTTGGGGACGATCTGGGCACCCAGTCAGGACTGGCCATCGGCGCCGAACGCTGGCGCCGGTATCTCAAACCGTGCTTTCGAAAACTGTATGGCCTGATCAAGTCCTACAAGCCCTCTCAAATCATCTATATGCACACGGACGGATGCATCTGGGAGATCATGCCAGATCTTGTGGAGTGCGGTGTCGATATCCTCAACCCGCAGTTCCGGGCCAACGGGATCGATAATCTGGTCCGGGTCTGCCGGAAAGATCAAATCATCACGATCAACCTGGATCTGGACAGACAGTTGTTCCCATTTGCCACACGGTCACAGATCTTCGACCACGTGGGCGAATGCGTGGAATCGCTGTACCTTCCGGAAGGGGGGCTGGGTCTCAACATTGAATTCAATTATGAGATCCCTCTTGACAATATGGCCTCCGTTCTGGACGCAGTCGAAAAATACCGCCACTACCGCAGATAACCTTGAAAACTCAAAAATCAAAGCTTCATTCCTTGTTTTTGGAGGCAATATGAGATTCTATCGATCCTTTTCCCGTCTGTTCCGTTCTGTCCGCCCGATGCTGGCACTGCTTCTAGCGTTTCTGGTGCTTTGCGAAGCCGGGTGCGGAACCGCTCCCGTTCAACCGCATGAGGATGAGACCCGGGCTCCGGAGCCATCCTCGTCTGACCCTCGGCCGGATTCTT
>JAFYHA010000097.1 GCA_017539425.1 Clostridia bacterium | reverse complement strand
TTTTACCACAATTTGGGACGTTGCGTCCTATTCTCCCGCTTTTATGAGGGCTATAATGATTTTGAAGATTACCGTTCGAGGTTTCGTATGAGGACTGTTCACAAGACTTCCAATATCTACAGACACTTGTCCCAAGGCGCGGAGTTCAAATCCCTGGCGGACGTGACCGCTTTCGGTGCAGATCCTTCCTGTACAGCGGACGCTTCCGGAGCGATCCAGAAGGCCCTGGATTCCGTTTCTGCTTCCGGGGGCGGCATCGTTTGCATCCCGGCCGGGCGCTACCGTTTGGAAAGGGGCATCCGGGTCCCGCCTCTCGTCACACTGCTGGGCGATCCCGCCCCTATGGGGACCGTCCTGCTTGGCTGTGTTCCGTCCTCGGAGGACACCGCGTGCGGTCTCATCGAACTGATGGAGAGTTCCGGTATCCGCAGTCTTACGGTCTTCTATCCGGAACAATCGATTGACTGTGTACTTCCCTATCCACCAACTGTTTTTCTTCCGGGCGGGATGAATCTGCGCACCGTCGAGGACGTCCTCTTCGTGAACGCCTACATCGGGATCAAGGCCGAATACAACGAATCCACCTGTCTGTACAATGTCCGAGGCTGCTGTCTCAAGACCGGGGGCGAGATCGACTCGGTCGGGGACGTCGGTGTGTTTGACAGAATTGATTTTTCACCCTGCTACTGGTCGGACTGGCCTGAGAATCCCGGCCCGGTTCCGGAGGAATCCGTCCTCCAATGGCAGAAGACTCACGAAACGTCCGGTTTGCTTCTTCATGATATGGAGCAGCAGCAGTTCACCCGTATTTCCATCACGGGATATACCTACGGCATCCTGTTCTCTTCCCGCCCTACCCGTTTCATGGGTTCCGGTTCCTTCTTTGACCTGACGGTCCGGGACTGTGTCTACGGACTGTACGCCGAGGAAGGAACGTACGAAAGCAACTGCGGATATGCCTCACATGCCTATCCCATCCTTACCGCCATCGACTGGAGATGCGGATATGCGGTTTCCAAGGCATCTATTGAAGGCGAACGGTACTCCGTTTTCAACGGCTGCCCTCCGGTCACCTGGTGGTATGACGGTCAGACCTATACCGGTCAGTTCCGCTTTTCGGACGTGAAACTGTCCGGACCGACAAAAGGCCGGTTCTCATTGACCTCAAAAGGCGTTCCCGGGTCTCTTGCGTCCGAGGATATCGCCATGCATCCGACAGGCCATGTCTTTGCGGATGCGTTTGAGACCGTGCGCGCCGGAAGTACGGAACAGACCATCCAGAATGCCCTGGACAGGATCGGTCAGAGAGGAGGCGGAAGGGTGTATCTGGAGGCCGGATGCTATTCCATCCGGAGGGGACTCCGGGTCCCGGCATCTACCCTGCTGTGCGGCGCTGCCGGCAGTCCCCAGAGGATCCCGAATCAAGGAACCGTACTCGTCTGCGATCTGCCGGACTGTGCGGAAAGCGAAATGCTGACCGCCCCTTCCCTGATCCGGTTGGAGGGAAACTACAGCGGAATCGAAGGACTGTACCTGATGTATGACCGGGTGGCGCTCGCCGTTTTCTCGCATGGGGATCCGCCATTTCTTCCGGTCGCCGTTCGCGGTCGCGGAAAAGGCCACTCCGTGCTGAACTGCTGCATCTGCGGACCTTTCTACGGCGTGGATTTCCGGGATTGCCCCGGACATCTCATCCGGAACGTCGTCTCCGGGTGTCTCCGCCATCACTATCAGGTCTCGGGAGGCCGAGGCACGATATGCAACTGTCTGGCCAACGGGACCGTGCTCTACCGGACCAACGGGTTCCTTCCCATGGACGAAACGCACATTCAGGAGGAATTCTTTGACCGGTTCACCCGCAAAGGAAGCGATTTCATCCGGGTCGGAGAGGGTTCGGACGAACAGATCGTCAACTGCTTTATCTACGGCGGCCACCATTTCCTTTCCGTGGCCGGCGGACAGAACGTCCTGGTCGTAAACGGAGGTTCCGACGCGCTCGGAGCCGAATACCTGCGCCTTGACGGAGGCTCGGTGACCTGCGTAAACGCCATTCTGACCAGTGACCCGGACATCCGCGTGGACGCGGGTTCTCTCCGGATGTTCAACACGATGCGAAACCATCACACCGACGTGGAAGACGTGGAGATCACCGTCTGACCCAACAAAAAAACCCGCCCGAAGGCGGGAAAAAGAAACGGTCAGAAAGGTTCGGCCGTATGGGACTTCCTGTACTTGAGAGGCGACATGCCGGCATGGGCCTTGAAGAACTTCGTAAAATAGTTGTAATCGATCACACCGACGATCTCCCCGATCTTCCCGATCGGATAGTCCGTCTCGATCAGGAGCTGTTTCGCCCGTTCGATGCGGACCGAATTGATATAGTCTCCGATCGGCATATCGAACCAGTAATTGGACAGGTCGTACAGTTTGTTCTTGGACATGTCGAACACTTCACAAAGCCTCTGTACCGTCAGCTTCTCTCCGATATGCTCGTGGATGTAGTCATTGACCTTTGACGCGTGGTTGCTGTACTCCACCTCGATATACTCGGACAGCCAGAGGTACCGGGTTGCCGCCTTGAGGATCATGGCCGCGGCCTGAATCTTGTCGTTGTCGAACTGGTCCAGTTCCCGGTAGGCCTTCTGCAGGCTCTCCCTGTCGATGCCGAGCTCCCCGGACAGCCTGTCCGTGCGCTCGGTCGCGCCCGGTTCGTCCGCCCGCTTGGTCACCTGGCCGAACATCAGAAATCCCAGGATCTGTCTTTTGTACTGGATCGGGACGGCCGTATCCAGGATACCCGCGTGACAGTAATGGGTCTCCGGCTTCAGGCTCTGGGCGCATGCGGCGCATACGTGCTTGTCGCTTTCCAGGCAACGCTTGCGTCCCTCGGCGGATTCCTTGATCAGCCGGCAGTAGGTCTTGATCTCCCTGGGCTGATAGCTCAGCTGGTTGTAGTTGGCATCCCAGACGCTCACGGTCATACCGGTCAGCAGATAGAACTGATACAACAGATTGTCCAGCTGTTCGATGTTGAATTTCACGATCACGGCCTGCACCCCCCTCACTTTAACAAGCATTCTCCGTCACAGTCCCTATTATACCTGTCCGGAGTCGAATTTGCAAACCAAAAAACCTGGATTGGAGCCATTATGAAAAAAACGACCTTCGCACTCTATTTCGGAAACCGGGGATTCTTCCCCGGCGAACTGATCGCAGACGCGAGAAAAGCCCTGATCGAAGCCTGTGAACGGAACGGATACGGCTATCTCGTCATGGACGAGTCCCTGACGCGCTACGGCGCCGTCGAGACCATCCGGGAGGGAGCGCTCTTCGCCCGATTTCTCAAGGATCACGACGGCGAATACGACGGCATCATCCTCTCCCTGCCCAATTTCGGCGACGAGAACGGCGCTTCCGTGGCCTTTGCCGACGTACGTGTTCCCATTCTGGTCCAGGCCTTTCCGGACGATCCTGAACGCATGGATTTCCAGCACCGGCGGGACGCACTGTGCGGCAAACTCGCCATGTGCAACGTGCTCCGGCAGCTCGGCATCCGATATACGCTCACGTCCTCATTCTGCGTGGATCCCCTGTCCGATGCCTTTACCGCGGATCTGGCCCGATTTGCCGGAACCTGCCGCGTCGTGTCCGGAATGCGTCGGTTCAACGTCGGTGCTATAGGCGCACGGACGACCGCCTTCAAGACCGTCCGTTATGACGAGATTGCCTTTGCCGGTCACCGCATCAACGTGGAAACCTTTGACCTGGCCCGGATCTTTGCCGAGATGGACGCCGTCTCCGGCCCCCGTCTGGAGGAAAAGAAGGCCCTGTACGCTTCCCTGTCGGACTTCGGTTCCTATCCGCCCTCGAAGCTGGACGCCATCGCCCGTCTGGGCGTAGTCGTGGACAATCTCATAGCGGAATACGATCTGCATGCCGTTGCCCTGCGCTGTTGGGACGAACTGCAGAAGAAATACGGCATCGCGCCGTGTCTGGTCCTGTGCGATCTCAACGAGAGAGGCATCGGCGCCGCCTGCGAACTCGACGTCACCAATGCCGTCATGATGCGCGCCCTGGGACTGGCCGCAGACTGGCCCGTCATGCTTCTCGACGTAAACAACAACTATCTGGATGATCCGGACCGGATCTTCCTCTTTCACTGCGGCCCGGCGCCTAAATCCCTGATGCGGGGTCCCGGTACCGTCGAGGAACATCTCATGTTCCGGAAGTCCTACGGCATAGGCAGCGGCGTCGGGATCAACAAGGGCCTTCTGTTCGAGGGACCGGTCACGGTGGGCAGCTTCAAGACCGAAAACGGACGTCTGTGCTCCTTCGCGGCCGAAGGGCGTCTGCTGGATGAGCCGATGCCGAAAGGGTATTTCGGATGCGGCGCGGTCTTTGAGACGGACCGTGCGGACCGGATGCTGAGCTATATGGCCCGGAACGGCTACCGCCACCACGTCGCCGTCACGAAAGGCCACTGCGCGGACTCGGTCAGGGAGGCCTTCCGCACGTATCTCGATATTGATTTTGATTGCCCGATTGAGTAAACTGGAAGGAGAAAGATTATGAACAAGCTCGGAATATTCGTCAATTTCTGGAAAAAGACCTGGGACGTGGACTACCCTTACTACATCGACAAGGTCAAGCGCCTCGGCTACGACATCCTGGAGTTCCAGGCGCAGCCGCTTCTCGACATCAGCGATGAAGAATGCCGGAAGATCAAACGCTATGCGGATGAACGGGGCATAAAACTGTCCTACAGTCTCGGACTCAATCCCAGATACGACGTGGCCAGCCCGGATCCCGAGATCCGGAAAGGGGGTGTCCGTTACCTGTCGGACATCGTGCGCAAAATTGCGGTCATGGAGGGAGAACTCTTCTCCGGCGTCACATACTGCGGATGGGGCGTCCCTTCCTATTTCGTGGACGAGAAGGAAAAGGAAGACCTCTTCTCCCGCAGCGTAGACAGTATGCAGCAGGTCATGAAAGTCGCGGAAAAAGAGGGTGTCACGGTCTGTTGCGAGGCCGTCAACCGTTATGAATCTCCTCTCATCAATACGGCCGCCGAAGCCATCCGCTATGCGGATCTGGTCGGCAGTCCGAACATAGGGATCCATCTGGACACCTATCATATGAACATCGAAGAAAACAGTATGGGAGACGCCATCCGTCTCGTGGGAAAACGTCTGAGGCATTTCCATACGGGCGAGAACAACCGCAACGTGCCGGGCCGCGGACATCTGGACTGGGATGAGATCTTTTCTGCCCTGAAGGACATCGGATACACCCGTGACATCGTCTCGGAACCGTTTCTCATGATGGGCAACGAGGTCGGCTACGACATCCGCGTCTGGCGTCCGATCCTGGATCAGCCGACCGAGGAGAGGCTGGACGGGGAGGCGGCCTTCCTGCTCGCCTTCACGAGGGATATGCTCAAGAAATACCATATGGACTGACACCTGATAGGGGGAAAGAACACCATGGCCGCAAAAGCACCAAGGAGTTACCGTTATACGGACATCCTCGCCCTGTACGAGGAACGGGAGCGAAACGCCCTGCTCCCCGACCGGGACGAGCGTTGCCTGCAGTCCTCGTCTACGGACAGCCGTTCCGTCTACGACGAAGCCACCGATACCTATCTATACTGGGATGCGAACAGCGGGGACGGATACTGCTATCACGGGGCGTTTACGGACGAGAACGGTGTCAATTACATCGCGCTGGACGTCAAGGGGGCCGGGTTCTTATCCGGACTCTGGTTCGGTACGCTCAACGAAGGCGAGGCCGACCTCATCATCGACGGGGTCCGGTTCGACAACGGAGGCCGCAGGGCCAAGGATCTGTTTGAGGCGCGGGGCAAGTTCGAAGGCCTGGACGGATTGATCTACAACACCCCGGGTCCGGCCTGGATCTTCGATCTTCCGATCAGCTTCAGCAAAAGCTGCCGGATCGTCCTTCGGGAAGGATGGGGACTGTACTATCACATCGACTACGTCCTCTTCCCTGAGGGCACCCAGGTGGAACCTTTCCCCTCCGAGTTCTCGCCCGAACAGAGGAAGGCGGTGGAAACGCTGAACGCACATTTCCTGAATCAGGACAACTACGTTCTCCCGATGCCCGCATCCGAGCCGGAAAGACTCCGGGCCGGTGAAATCCGCACGGTCTTTGAAACGTCCGGAAGCGGTGCCCTTTCCTCGGTCCACCTCCTGATCCCGGGCTTTTCGGATATGACCCCTTACGAACGGGAACGTCTTTCGCTGGGTCTGACCATCTCCATGTACTGGGACGGCTCGGATCAGCCGGCCGTCTGGGCACCGGTAGGCGGCTTCTTCGGCAGCCCCCTGGGGGATCCTCTGGATTCTTTCGCGCTGACGCTAACGGAAGACGGACATTTTCTCTCCCGGTTCCTGATGCCCTATGCCGACGGTGCCAGAATTGAACTGCATAACGAAACCGAAGCCGACATCGACTTCCGGTTCGCCGTGGAAACCGCTTCCCTTTCCCGTCCC
>JAFYHA010000096.1 GCA_017539425.1 Clostridia bacterium | reverse complement strand
GCATGGAATGAAGGCTATTGCACCTTAAGCGGGGAGGTCTGCGAGGCACGCATCAAATGGGATGTAACCCATACTGCAAGGTATGGCTGAACTCGCAGAAGTCAGTCTGGGTCGTAGTACCTGAGAAGTCGGTGAAAGCCGACGGAGGGAAGGGCCCGGCGGATAATGATATATAGAACTGTACGCTTGAATCATGACTGAAAGCGGAAAACCCGGGGAGGGTCTATCTGCTTGAAAGTAGGTCGGAAACTGAGGATAGAGGGCAGAAGTAGCTTAGTGAGAATAGACGTACAGGGCAAGCAGAAAGCAATATATCATTAGCCGAACCGCCGCTTGCGGGACCGCATGAGCGGTGGTGTGGGAGGATGGGGGGTTAACCACCCCCTCCTACCCGATTATCGGTAGATTATTTCGTTCAGTACGGTCTCTTAGGCGCGATTGCGGATGTTGTTCATTCTCTGCACCCATTCTAGCTGATCCGAGCGTTTGAGGGCTTCCGTAACGCCTTCCGCTTTTGCATACGGTCGGACGTGCGTTTCAAGCATTGCTATTGCCTCTTGGTTGACATCTTTGAGATAGTTCTCCAAAGTGCCGTTCAAGCGCATGATGCTGACAGTTGACGGGTGGTTTTGCTTGAGAAACTCATAGTGTCTAAATCCCCGGACTCCGATGTTACCGGTGTTCAAATTCATTTTCTTGAGCTCCGTTTTTCAATTTGGTTTGTTTTGCTTGAGGTCAAATTCAGATCGTCGAAATAAACGACAAATCCGAACCATTCACCAAGAGGCCTTGGGTTCGGATTTGTACTGTTTGTAAAAGACCGCCAAAATGTTACAAAAACCTAACTAAAAGCGCCATAATGATACATGCCGTCAGATTCTTCCCCCGACGGCGTATCTTTGTTTATGACGAATGAGGCAAAAGGGCGCACGGTGCACGCTCTTTGCATACTTGAAAACGGAGATTACGGGGAAGTCAGAAAATCGCCACGGGTGTCAGCATATTAACGATTTTCGTCATGCGGAGATCCTTTTCAAACTGTTTGAACTTCTCTCCTTTCAAGGATTTCAGAAGCAAACCCGATTGATTTTCAGTATAATTCTTGACCGCATGTATGGAAGAAAAATCGATCCGACTTGCGAAGAAAGAAGTGAACTGTCCATCCTTCAGCGTATCATACCTGATCGCGTGCTCAGCAGATTTTTCAAGATACTTAAACATATTTACCGTGTCGTTCAGCTTTAAATAGTTTGCCGCCATTTCCTGATAGATCTCCGAATATCGGCAGTGATAAAAACCGCAGTTTCCGTCCGGATAAAGCAGATCGAAGCAATGAATAAGAAATTCGCGCGCTTTGATATGCTCCTCCGGCGAATAATTGCCCTTTTGACACATGATACGCACGTTCATTCCGACCATATCAAAAAGATGTTGTATGTTGAGCTGACAATATCGGACCGCTTCCTCTCCTTCCAGAATGCGCGGCATCATTTCATCGACCGTGACCGCATAACCGTCCGCCATATTTGCGTATTTCTTTGCCGACTCCGCATCCTTTTTGGCATAGTAATAGGTGAAGCATAAGCATTGGACCGCGCCGCCGCGCAAAGATTGATCCGTGGATTCATCTAATATTCTCTCTCCGCAAGCAATGATCTCGTCAGCGTTTGCGTTTTTATCCGCCGCGAACAAAGCGTACATCAGATCGTAAAGCACGGACAGATCGTTCGGGAACTCCTTTTGGGCTTCTCTCCATAGCGCCACCCGATCTGAGTTTTTTCCGTCGCGGAACAGTTCATTGTTTTTTTCACGGTATGCAAGCAACTTTTTCTCTTTCTCGATTTCACCCACGCCGAGTAGATCGTCCACACTGATGTTGTAATAGGACGCGATCGCCGGGAGGAGCGTGATATCCGGGTATCCTTCATCACGCTCCCATTTGGAAACTGCCTGCGTGGAAATGCCGAGATAGTTCGCAAGATCCTCCTGCGTATTGCCTCTTTCCTTGCGGAGCTTTTTTAATTGCACACTCAATAAAATGTTCATAGTTTCTCCCTCGAAAATGAAAGTAACAAGCGCTTGTTCTGCATTTATTATGACGCTTCTCCTGCCGCAATACAATAACCGCGCTGTTGAAAAACGGTAGATTTTTTCAACGAACGGTTGATTGGTGCGTTGTAGAAGCGTTCCTCGACAAATCGGTGGTGGGCAGTACAGCTTTTTTGACCGTTTTCGCGTCCTGAAGTGAAAAAAATAGGGCTTCCGGACGGCTGATCTACCGTCTGAAAGCCCGATTTTGCCTATATTTGCCCGATTTTTGCCCAAAGTGCAAGAAAAACAAATCACGTTTCTTTTATGTGTGAGAATGTACAAACGTAACGAAATCGAGATAAGAAGGAACAAACGTAACGTGTTACCAACTCGTCAAACCGGAATTTGTCAGAATAAGAGCTATTTATTCGGTCATAGCAAAAAATTCGCTCTTTTTGCTATTTCTATTGTAAATATACTCATCGTCACCGCAACCATGCAAAACAATTTCATCATTAGTGAATCTTTTGACAGGCCAATATAATCCTTTATCTGTTACTATACAGGCACCTGATTCGCATTTGAGCTCTGAAACGGTTGGGACAATCAAATCGTTCCCGAGATTGCACGAAAAACCGCAAAAGGGTTGTGAGTTATCATCAAAATTTCTGAATCGGTAATACTGCCCTCCGCCGAACATGCCATTCTCGTATGGTATGTTCACCGATGCACCGCAATAAATATTGCAATGTTGTGTCTGAATGGAAAACACATACTCTATTTTGTTAGTAACCATCAAGAACGTAAAACTGTCATGATTCTGAACATAACTCGTCCCAAGACGCCATTGCTTCAAACAAAAACCAATACCACGTTCATCAACTGTTGCCAGCTCATATGGATCGGAAAGAATAATTGAATCTTTTTTCTTCAAACCATTGATTTCATATGTGAATGGTGATCCGATTAGTTTACAAACGCCGTTGTAATCATTGGTTACATTTATTCCATCTATTGATTTATAAGCATATACAGTCTTTTTTTCTTGGAGATATCTTTCGCATATTGCCGTGAGTGTTTTATTGTCATTTGACCCATAAAATAATTTTGCTCCTATCAACGACTTTTCTGGATTGCAAAAAAAGCAAAGAGTCCAATGCATTGTTTGAGCAATTTCCAAGTTGGTTGAACTAAAAACTCCGTATTCCATTCTTTACCTCACAAATCCGAATTTGTCACTCTTTTCGGAGTATATCCAGCGTATGATGGGAGGCTCCGATCAGATCCTGCCGTTCGCAAATCGCAAAGTGATAGTCCAACCATTTTTTGAACGTATGATCATCCATTTCGTCGATCTTTTGGCGCATATAATTGGTGGCGCCATCCGTTGCAACAAGCTTCATTCTTTTGATCGGAAATTCGGCATTGTATGATTCGATATCCTCGACCCTTACCAATTCAAATACTTGCTTGGGTTCACTGATACAGTGCCAATCGCTTGTGAGCAGATTGTCGTCAATCACTCTTTGTAAATTGTCTGCGCCAAAACAATACTGAATGACCGTTGGCTCGTTCATACAGTAAGCAACCAGTATATATCCCCCGGGTTTTGTTACTCTTACTGCTTCGCTGAGCGCTTTTAGTTTGTCTTCACGAGTAAACAGATGATACATTGGACCAAGCAACATCGTCAAATCAAATATATCGTTTCCGAATACGGACAAATCGAGCGCATTTCCTTTAATCGCATTGATAGGTTCCGTACCGTTTAATTTGGATCTCAGTACCTCCAGATTATGTTCAATCAGTTCAACTGCCGTTACTCGTAAGCCCTGTTTTGCCAATGCTACGCTGTAGCGTCCCGTGCCCGCGCCGACTTCAACGATGATTGGGTTTGAAATACCTTCCAGACATTCTTTTATATATCTCATGGTGGTCAGGTATTCCACTTGCCCGTGATGAGAAAGAAGGCGCCCTTCTTCATCATGGTTGTTGTAGTATTCGTCAAGATAATTCATTATTTTCCCTCCGCAAACCGGGATTTGTCGTTACCTTATTCTTTTTGGCTATTTTACACTTTTTCTCCAACCGTCGATCATCGCCTTAATCTCATCGTCACTCATTTTTTCGGCGATGCTCCACGATAAAGGAAAATGCTCTTTGACAAACGCGCCGAAAGCCGTATTGTATTCGGATGTTCCGAACTTCAAAAGACGTTGCTGATGAATCGCGCGTACCATATCACACTCTATAATCTTTTCTTTTTCTTCGTTATTAAGCGACCCATACGTGCGCAAAATGACGCGACCGTCCGCGATTCTTTTTCTTATTTCTTCAAATACATCGTCTATCACGGTTTCTTTAGACACGTTCACCGGTACCTCGGAGTTGTACACTCCGGCGATATGCGTAGGGTGGATACACATATCATCAACGCACTCGTAAATGCTTCCGGAAAGTCCTTTTATAAGGTCCGAAAACTGATTATCATACCATTCAGTATAAACGACAGTGCCCAGATCGTTTTCATTGAATGTGACAAATTTGTATGGACGGTTCCAGATGTAAAACAGCGATAGCGTTTCATTTGGGGTCAAATAGACGACCGGATTTTTTATCGTATTATGAGCCTTTGAGTATGGCAATAATGTTTTGATACCGACAACTGCAGAACCATGATAAAAAATACCGGGAGACACATTTTTGTCTGTCATGTTTACCTCCTCGTGAGTTTTGTAATATACAAGTACTTATCCTCACAAATCCCGATTTGTCAAACTGATTATACCATATACAAATAATGAGAACAACAAGAAACCTCTCTTGCCATAGTAAACAAAAGAGGTTTCTTTGATGGTGCGGGCAAGAGGACTTGAACCTCCACGAAGTTGCCCCCACTAGAACCTGAATCTAGCGCGTCTGCCAATTCCGCCATGCCCGCAAATATGAATGATGGTCAAAACCGTTTCCGATTTCAACGTTAACATCATAGCACTCTTGGATTTGTTTGTCAAGTCTTTTTTTTACTTTCTTACAAAACTCAAGGCCATTGCGGAACGAGCGGAACGAGTGCGAGAACTGCGTAAAAGATCTCGGATAGTTGACCGTTCCTGTTGAATGACGGGACCCCAATTGTTGCTTTTCGAAGGAAAAAATGGTAAAATGCAAGAAGAAATCGGGTAATGCCCGCCACAATACGGGAGGTAGTGCGATGACAAATCGGGAAAAAATAGAAAGATTGGGATCGATTCAGGATAAGGCCGATGTGTATGGCCGGACGGTCGGAAAACTGGAGTTCGATCTGCAGTGTCTGGCGCCACCGGACGGAATGGACCGGGCGGCCAGGGATGCGGCGGAACTGGAGCAGGTCATTTTTGAACTGACACATTCCGACGAATACATTCGTCTGATCTGTGAACTGCATGAGGATCCTGCGGACCTGAACGAACTGGAAAAGGCATGGATCGAATATGCCTATGAAGATTACAGCCAGACCAAGAACCAAAGCCCGGAGTTCGCGAAGCAGATGAGCCTGTGTGTGTCCAAGGCGTATCAGGACTGGTATTCGGCCAAGATGGCCGCCGACTATGGCCAGTTCCGGGATTCGTTTGCTGAACTGATCTCGATGGTCAGAAAGAGCATAGACCTGAGAGACGACAAAAAGGGCACGTACTACGACACCTGCCTCTACGATTATGAAAAAGAGGGTTCTGTTGAGGACATGGACCGCTTCTTCAATGCCGTCCGCGACCGCGTCATCCCCCTGATCCGGGACATCCAGGAGCGCGGTAAGCCGATCCGTACGGATTTTATGCGAAGGGAAGTTGAGATCCCAAAGCAGGAAAAGATGTCCAGACAGATCCTCAAAATGGAGGGGCTGCGCGAAAATGCTCTCGTTCTCTCCACCACGGAGCATCCGTTCACAACGAATTTCGGATCCTGCGACGTGCGCGTGACTACCCATTACCACGAGGACAACTTTGTGGACAACATCTTTACCACACTGCACGAAGGCGGCCACGCACTCTTTATGCAGAATGAGCCGGAAGAATTTGAGAAATATCATGTGGCGGATCATATGACGGCCGCCATGCACGAGTGCATCTCCCGCTTTTTTGAAAATCTCATTGGGCGGAGCGAGGATTTTATCCACGCAATCTATCTGGAGATCCAGAAGGCTTGTCCCGGACTGTTTGAGGACGTATCCGAAAGGGAACTGTACGAAGCGGTCAACGTGGCAAGGCCAGGCCTGATCCGGACCGAAGCGGATGAACTGACCTATATGGTCCACATCCTCATCCGGTATGAACTGGAAAAAGGTTTCATCAACGGAGACATCTCCGTGGACGAACTGCCGGAGCTGTGGCGCGAGAAGTACAGGGATTATCTGGGGATCGTGCCGGAGAACGACGCGGAGGGCATCCTGCAGGATATGCACTGGTCCTCCTATTTTGGGTATTTTCCGTCCTATGCGCTCGGTTCGGCCTACGGTTACCAGATCCTGCGGAAAATGAAGCAGGAGATGAATGTTTCGGAGATCGTCCGGGCGGGAGACCTTTCGCCTCTTGCCGGGTGGCTCAAGGAACACGTGTTCAGCTGTGCATCGCTGCTCAAGCCCTCCGAATGGATGGTCCGGGTCACGGGAGAACCCTTCCGTGTGGATTACTATCTGGACTATCTGGACGTAAAATTCCGATCTTTGTACAATATTTAAAAATGTGGTGCAAATACGTCCGGCATATGGTATAATCAAAATTGAAGTATTATAATTTTAATCTGGAGGCTGATCATGGTCATACAGAAACTCAAGAACTGGCAGGTGTCCGGCTTCTGGCCGTATACCCCGATCCAGTCCGGGTCCATGGAGACCGGACACGTGCATCAGGGCCTGACGGGAGTCATTCCCGCCACCGTTCCGGGAAGCATCTACACGGATCTTCTGCGGGCTGGACTCATTCCGGATCCGTATTTCGAGATGAACTCCTTACAGTGCGAATGGGTCAAGGACCGGTGGTGGGTATACAATACCCGCTTCACCATCGACGAATCCTATCGCGGGAAAAGGCTGTTTCTGATCTTCAAGGGTATCGACTACAAGGCCCGGATCTATTTCAACAACCAGCATCTGGCGGATCATGAGGGCATGTACGAACCGGTCGTCTGCGACATCACGGAACTGGCCTGGTTTGACGGACAGGAAAACCAGCTCAAGGTCATCCTGGAAAGCGCTCCGGATGAAATGGGCCAGATCGGCTACACCAGCCAGACCTGGACCCAGAAAGCCCGGTTCACCTACAAGTGGGATTTCTGCACCCGTCTGGTCGGGATGGGCATCTGGAACGACGTGCTCCTGGTCGCCACCGGCAGCGCCCGCATCCTGAACACACAGTACAAGTATACGTCCAAGAAACTGACGTACAAAGTGGAGGCGGAAGGAAAGGGAACGGCGGAAGCCATCCTGTCTTATGAAGGAAAACCGGTCTCCAAGGCTTCCGTATCTATCGAGGACGGGAAGGCGGTCCTGACCCTTCCGGTCGGGGAACCGCATCTCTGGTATCCCAACGGATACGGCGACCAGCCTCTGTATGACCTGACGCTCCGCCTGTATGAGGAGGACGGTACGCTTTCGGACGAAAAGACCCATCGCGTAGGACTCCGGACGTTGCGGTACGTCCGTCCGGAAGGGGCTACGCCGGAAACGCTTCCGTACACCCCGGTCATCAACGGAAAGAAGATCTACATCAAGGGCATCAACATGACGCCGCTGGATATGAACTACGGTTCCGTGGATGAGGCCCGGTACCGTAGGTTCCTGACCCTGGCCCGGGATGCGAACGTGACGCTGATCCGGGAATGGGGAGGCGGAATCATCGAAAGAGAGGAGTTCTACGACCTCTGCGACGAACTCGGTCTAATGGTCTGGCAGGAGTTCATCCAGTCCAGTTCGGGGATCGACAACGTGCCGTCCGAACGTCCTGAATTCCTGGCTCTGATTGAAAAGACGGCCCGTTCCGCGATCGTGGAGAAGCGGAATCACGTCTCCCTGACGTTCTGGTCCGGAGGAAACGAACTGTTCGAGCGTTCGGGCATCCCGGCCCAGTACGCGAACAAGAATATCGCTATGCTGCGCAGGATCTGTAAGGAACTGGATCCCGAGCATCTGATGCTGCCGACGTCCGCATCCGGTCCCATAGGCTGGCGGGATGACAAGCGTCCCCAGACCGACCATCATGACATTCACGGACCCTGGAAATACGCGGGCGCGAAAGGCCCGGGCTGCCAGTATGACCTGTACAATACCTCCCCGATCGAACTGCACAGCGAGTTCGGCGTGGACGGGATGACCAACCTGTCTTCCATCCGTACGTTCCTGTCTCCCAAGAACCGCGTCGTGACGACCGTGGCCGAGAATCCGGTCTGGCGCCATCACGGGGAGTGGTGGGACACCTACGGATACCGTGACAAGCCCATCTTCGGCGAGATCCGGGATCTGGAGACCCTGGTCAAGATCTCCCAGTTCATGCAGGGCGAAGGCATCCGTTATGCGCTGGAAGCCAACCGCCGCCGGAAATGGCAGAACGTAGGCAGCATCGTATGGCAGTTCAACGAGCCCTGGCCGAACGTCAGCTGCACCAATCTGGTGGACTATTACGGGGATCCGAAAT
The DNA here is from genome assembly GCA_017539425.1 of Clostridia bacterium. GTDB lineage: Bacteria > Bacillota > Clostridia > Oscillospirales > CAG-272 > RUG14240. Next base: position 27,647 of record JAFYHA010000096.1, on the reverse strand, counting down.
TCGCCTATTTCACCTACCGCGACGCAATGAAGCCCTGGCATATCTCCTTACGCTACGAGGCTCTTCTGTTCAGACCGGGCGAGACATTCAACGGATGTGCCGTACCGCTGGACGATCTGGGCGAAGGCTGGTCCGAAATTCAGGTTTCCATCCTGGATCCAGATAAAAATGTATTATATGAGACAAAATCAAGCGATTCCATCTCTTTTGCCTGGACGGTCGGCGACAAGATCCGGTCCTTTACGGTAAGATGTGAAATGAAGAAAGGCAAAAAAACGGATGTCAGCGAGTATCTGTTCTTTGTGACCGACGATGCCCATCCGTTTGCAGACCAGGACGTTGCGGTCCGGTATCTGGACAAGTATCCCAGATAGTTTGGAGGTTGTATGAGACTCTTTCGCCGGCTGCTTTGCAGCGCTGTCATTCTAATGCTGATCCTGCCTCTTGTGGTGCTGTCCGCACTGGCCATCCGGGAGGATCTGGCTTCCTACGTTCAGATGATCAACGATTGCGACACCGCATGGGATGCCCGGTTTACCCTGGATACCCAGGACAAGACCCAGGGCGCGGCTTCCTGCGCGATTTCCTTCAATCCCCATACCGGGGAGGGAATCATCGGGGATCCGGACGCCCAGACGCTTCTGGTCCTGCAGAATCATTTTGAGACGCCGTTCGATGTGTCCAAGGCCAACGCCTTCTCGTTCGATTACTACATCAGCGACGTGTCGGTACTCAAGGAGATCGGACCGAGCAGCGCCCAGTTCGAGCTGACCTCATCCGGGAAGTGCGATGAGGAGGAGATGAACTGGTCCGTGGCCAGTCTGTTCAAGGACGCCAAGAACGGTTGGAACCACGCGCTGGTCCTGTTTGACGAACAGTATATGAAGGCTCATGGGTTCCGGCCTGAGAATTTCAATTTCCACCGGCTGTACATCTGGTTCGACGCCCAGAAGGCCAAGGACCGCACGGTCGTGATGAAATTCGACAACTTCCAGTTTAAGTACCTGGAGTTCCATACGCAACTCGATTCTTTCGACAGCAAGGTCAACGTATCCTCCAGCACTCCCGTGAGTGTGGATACGGAAGGCTTCATTGAAGGGACAGGCAGCGTCAAGTGGCAGATCAATCCCGTGTCCATGTCGTCATTCTCATTCATGACGTCCTTCCTTCCGACGGACGTGGACGGCTGCACGGTCCTGACGTTCCTGCTGTATATTTCGAATTCGGAATACTACCGCTACTGGCAGGGGGACACGTTCGTGGAACTGGCCACCGGCAACAAGAAAGGCGTCAACTGTTACCGCTGGAACCTGCTCGAGGATACGTTCCTGCCTGTGCAGGTGGGATGGAACCGGATCGAACTGCGGATCGAACACGCGGAAGTCCTGGGGAACCCCTCCTTGAAGAATGTATCCTCTTTCCGGATGTACATGGATTCCATCGAATCGGATACGTCCTACCGGACGACCTTCCGGATCGATGATTTGCATATGGATATCGCCCAGTCCGAGATCGAGATCGGGGGCGGAAGCCCGATCGGGACCGACCTTCCCATGGGACGGATCTATGACGATGACGACGGGTTCCCGGAATCCGAGACCCAGCCCCCTGAAACGGAAACCGAAACCGAGGAGCCTCCCGTCGAAACCGATCACGAAACGGAAACGGATCCTTCGGAATCCGAATCCGAGGCCGAGCCTGCAGGACCGGCCGAGTCCGAATCCGAGACCGGACAGAAAGGCACGATGCTGGATGAGGGAGGCGACGGAGACAACGGATATACCACCGAGCACGCCAAGAAGGTCGCCGGTATCACCGCAACGATCCTGTGTGTCGGAACGGCGATCGCCGTTGTCCTGATCGTGGTCGTCGGGAAAGCCGTGAAACCGGTCTGATCCGCGATTCAACAAACGCAATAGCAATAGGCACGGCCGCACAGGAAACAGTCCCGGTTGCGGCCGTGCCTTTTCACGGATCCGGTGGGCAGGTTACGTATTCCTGTCCACTTGTTTCATGACCTTCAGGTTGCCTATCTTCTGCGAGCGGGCATCCAGCTCGTCCATGACGGCGGAGATGGGCAGTCCCTTCTCGACACACATCACGACCAGATGATAGATCAGATCGCAGACCTCTCCGCACAGTGCCTCGGAGTCCTCGTTCTTGGCGGCGATGATGGTCTCCGCGGATTCCTCTCCGATTTTCTTCAGGATCTTGTCCAGGCCCTTGTCGAACAGATAGCAGGTATAGGAACCTTCCTGGGGGTTGACTTTCCGGTCGGCAACGACCGCGTACAGGTCTTCCAGGGTTTCGTTTTTACGCATGATGATCGATATCGGCAAGATTGCCCCGGGCTCCGGCTCTTCCGGAGGCCGGTTTCTTTCTTGCCTGCTCCTTTCCGCAAATGTGGGTGATTAGTTTAGGGGAGGGAACGGCGCGCAGCGGGTTGGAGGCTGTTACGTTTCCACTCCGTTTTCTTTCTTTCTGGATTTGGTTACGGCCATGGTCACGGCCACGCCTGCGCAGGCTCCTACGATCAGACCGCCGCCGATGTACAGCGCGATGATTCCGGTCGAGAACGTTGAGGATGTCAGGGGAGAACCCGAGCTCACTCCGTAGAATACGAAAATCGAATCCGCCTTGTCGGAGAAGATGTTCTTCAGCATCTCATCCGTATAGCACCACTGGGAATCACTGAGATTGACCGCGTCAGCCTGGCCGAACAGATGAAGTGCCTTGTATCCGATGACGTTGTTGGACTTGCTGACCACAAAATCGGCTGTGATCGGCTTGCCTGCGTCCTTGTCTTTCGTATAGTAGAGGGACAGCCAGACTTTTCCGAGATCGGCATGCATATCATTGTCGTTTCCGAGTTTGGCCATGATCTTTTCCTGATCGGAAAGACTCGTGCCCGGATCGTGGTCATAGTAGTACTGGCGGTTGCAGGGCACGACCTTGTAATACACGTAACGGGTCTCGTCGGTGCCTTCCACGGGCACTTCGTCCACGATCCGGTCGGGGATCGGGACATACTCGGTCGAATAGGACTCGATCAGGTCATAGACGGTGATGATCAGGCCGGCCGCGCACATGATGACGGAAGCGATCGTAAAGAACTTGGTCACATTTCTCAGCTTGTCGGCCGTCATGTATTTCTGGTCGATCCACAGATGATAGCCGTCGAAGATATGGATGATTTTCTCCGGTCTGGCCAGGACCATGGGAATGGAATAATGCTTGATGATGAGCGCGGCGACGGCACAGCCGATGCCGATGGCAAAGATGATGTTGCGCAGCTTGACGACGTTGACGCCAAACACCGTGCCTTCATAGAATCCTTTGTTGGATTTGGCCTCTTTGCGCAGGGCGTCGTTCGTGAGAGCGATGTCTCCTTCATACAGCGATCTGTCGACTCCGTTGTACACGCTGAGCGGTTCTGCCGAACCGGCGCCCATCCCTTCGTCCTCGGACACGGAATCGGCAACGGCCAGTGCTTCCTTCGCGGCTCTTGTCCAGGCTTCGGCGTCGTTGCCGACGATACCGATGTTGAGCATCTGTGCGAGCGGTACGAATTCGAGAGTGGCCGTCTGACCGGGGGACAGGACGGAGGCGATGACGCACAGCTGGTCATAATCCTCGTCGGCCAGATCCTCCTTAGGCATCGTAAACAGATCCAGGAGCGTTTCGTCCTCGCCGTAGGGCATCTGCTTCAGACCTTCATAGACGGAAGCCGCGTAAGACCAGTCTCCGATATCCAGCTCGACGTGCTTGGTAAAGTAGTTCCGGATCTCTTCCTCGGAAGAGTCTGGGGTCAGGCGGGTATTCACATACATAGTCAGAAGGCTTTGCAGATCATCCCACATCGAAAGCAGGATGTCCGCCTGTTCGCTGTAGTCGAGTGTGATCTCCCGCAGGGCGTCTTTTATGGAAAAGCCCTTGTCGACGTACTGGTCAAGCAGACCGTCCGGGCCCAGCTTGGACAAGCGGTCCAGCCATGTGTCGGAGGCCGTATCGGCAGCCATGGACACGATCCGTTCGATCGACATGACGGCCAGGGCGTTGCCCTGAAGGAAGATCGTCGTGAAATCGCCGTGGTCCTTGCGCTGCTCGGGAGAGAGCGCATTGTATTCGTCCTGGCTCATCTCCTCTTTCAGCGGGTTCAGGAGCAGGTCTCCGAACGTCTTGCCCGTATCGTCGTCGATGAATTCATTGAGGAGCTGATAAGCCGCGACGGCCCGCTTGTTGCCGGCGGCGTAGTTCTGTCTGTATTCCTGAAGGGCAACGGAGAAATCCGTGACAAAATCCGCAATTTCCAGTTTCTTCTTGGCCAGCATATCCGTATAGGACGTGTAACTGTAGCCGCCCTCCATGTTCATGAGCGCCAGATCGGTGATCGCCTCGTCGGCGTTGTATGTGGTCTTATAGCCCAGGACCACCGCGCGGGCATCGTCATACATGGATTCCGAGTTCTTGTTCAGATCCGCATTCAGGTATTCCGTATAGCCGGCGCTTCTCAGCCAGGCGATCGCGTCTTCCTTGGTATCGCCGTACGCGATCACGACGTCGCTTACGTATTTGACCCGTTTCGGGGCCGCGTAGACAGGCGTGGCCAGAATGCTGACCACCAGCAGGACGGAAAGGAACGTTTTCAAAAACTTCATCTCAACAGGCACCTGCACCCGTGACGGGATTCACGGGAGGGGATGCCACCTCCTTTAGGTATTGTTATCTTTCGGGATATAGGGATATTCCCGGTAAAAGCAGCTCTTGTGTCCGGTATGGCAGGCCGGTCCGGCACTGCTGACCAGGATCAGAAGCGTATCGCAGTCGCAGTCGTAAAGGATCCTGCGGACGTACTGGTAATGACCGGACGTCTCGCCCTTGCACCACAAGGCCTGCCGGCTACGGCTCCAGAACGTGCACTTTCCGCTCTGCAGGGTCCTTTCAAAGGACTCCAGGTTCATGTAGGCCAGCATCAGGACCTCTCCGGTCGATTCCTCCTGCAGGATCGCGGGGATCAGCGGAGCTCTGTCAAACCATTCCCGGTAGTTGTCTTCCGGTTTTTGTTCCTGTAGGCTCATCGTACGGATACACCTCGATTCCGTAAATACTGTTTCAGGTCTCCGATGGAGAGTTCCCGGTAATGGAACAGGGAAGCGGCCAGCGCCGCGTCGGCACCGGCTTCGAAGGCTTCGTAGAAGTGCTCGGGCGAACCGGCCCCTCCGGACGCGATGACCGGGATCGAGCAGCGCCTGCAGACCTCGTGCAGGAGTTCCAGATCGAAACCGTTCCGGGTTCCGTCCGTATCCATGCTGGTCAGGAGGATCTCGCCGGCTCCGCGTCTTTCGGCCTCTTCCGCCCACCAAAGCGCGTCGATCCCCGTATCCTCCCGTCCGCCCCGGACATAGACGTGGAAGGAGACCGAACCGTCCGGAGCGGAAACCCGGCGGGCGTCGATCGCCACGACCACGCACTGGGACCCGAACCGTTCCGCGGCGCGGGTGATCAGGTCCGGGTCACGGACGGCTGCTGAGTTTATGGAGACCTTGTCCGAACCGGCCAGAAGCATGGTCCGGAATTCCTCGATGCTTCCGATACCTCCTCCGACCGTCAGCGGGACAAACAGTTCGCGGGCGGCCCGTTCCACCTGGTCGGCAAATGTCTTCCGGCCCTCATGGGTGGCCGTAATGTCCAGGAAGCAGACCTCGTCGGCGCCTTCCTGATTGTAATAGCGGGCGTTGTCCACGATGTCGCCCGCATCCCGCAGGTCGACGAAATGAACGCCCTTGACGACCCGTCCGTCCTTGACGTCCAGGCAGGGAATGATCCGTTTAGCCAGCATCGCATGACTCCTTGACGGCCTGGATCGCGGCCCGCAGATCCAGCGTGCCGGCATACAGGGATTTTCCGCAGATGGCTCCGTAGAGTCCCATCGAGGACAGTTGTTCAATATCCGAAAGCGTACGGATGCCTCCGGAGGCTGTGATCTGCAGTTTCCGGACCGTCTGCAGCTGCGCCAGCATGTCCAGGTTCGGACCGTTCAGCGTTCCGTCCCGGCTGATGTCCGTGAAGATGACCCGGCGGACGCCGGCACCGGCAACCGTATTGGCAAAATCCAGATAGTGGATCCCGGTCAGGTCGGTCCAGCCCGCCGTGGCCACGTACCCGTCCCGGGCGTCGATTCCGACGACGATCCTTCCGGGAAAAGAGGACAGGGCAGAGGCCAGGAAGTCCGGGTCCGTGGCCGCGGATCCCAGGATGACTTCCCGGACTCCGGAGGACAGGGCCTCCCGGATGGCATCCAGGGTCCGGATGCCGCCGCCCAGTTCGATATGCAGGTCCAGCTCTGCGGAGATCCGTTCCAGGATCTTCCGGTTCTGCGCGGAGGGACACCCTTCACGGGCTCCGTTCAGGTCCACGACGTGAAGATGGGTGGCACCGGCCTCCCGGAAGCGGCGCGCGGTCTCAAGCGCATCGCCGGCCACCGTGGACGCCTTGGCGTAATCGCCCTGATACAGACGGACGCACTGTCCGTCCAGAAGATCAATGGCAGGAAAGAGAATCATGGGTTCGGGACCTCCCCGCACAAACTTGTGAAATCCTTGAGTATGCCGAGCCCGGTCTCATGGCTCTTTTCGGGATGGAACTGGGCGCCGTATACCGGCAGTCCGGGGGTCCGGACCAGCGCGGGGATCCGTTCACCATACTCGGTCGAGGCGACCAGATTCTCCGTTCCGGTCTCGGCCTTGTAGGAGTGGACAAAATAAACGTAGTCACCCTCCCGGATGTGGGAAGCCAGAGGATCGTCCGGAGTCCAGACGTGCAGGCTGTTCCAGCCCATATGGGGGATCTTCAGCCCGGGCGCCCGGATCCTGGTGACCCGGCCCGGAATCAGTCCCAGGCCCTTGGTCGTTCCGAATTCGGTGCTCTCCTCAAACAGGAGCTGCATGCCCAGGCAGATACCGAGAAGGGGCTGTCCGGCCCCGGCACATGTCCGGACGCGGTCCGCCAAGCCCGAGGCCTCCAGGGCGCGCATGGCGTCCGGAAAGGCGCCTACGCCGGGCAGGATCAGACCGGTATACGTTCCGCACATGTCCGGATCCCGGAAGATCTCACAGGGTACGCCGATATGGTGCAGGGCATTGCACACGGAATGCAGGTTGCCCATCCCGTAATCCATCACACCGATCATTTCTCAAGAGTTCCTTTTGTGGACAGGACGGCTCCGGATACCGGCGCGCAGGCCTGCCGGAGCGCATAGGCGAACGCCTTGCACAGGGATTCGGCCTTGTGATGGTCGTTGTCGCCGTAGAGCACGCTCAGGTGCAGCGTCACGGCGGCGTGGATGGCAAAGGCATAGAAGAATTCCCGGAACATACAGGTCTCCATCGCACCGATATAAGGAGAGCTGAATGTGGCGTCGAACACCAGATAGGGACGTCCGGAAATGTCCAGGACGCACCGGGACAGAGCTTCGTCCATGGGAATGAAGGCCGTCCCGAACCGGCTAAGGGCCTGGCCTCTGGTGAGTTCGTAGAAGGCTTTTCCCAATACGATGCCCAGGTCTTCCAGACTGTGGTGGGTGTCTACGTTCAGGTCTCCCGTCATCTCCAGGTCCATGGCAAACTTGCCGTGCACGCAGATGGCGTCCAGCATGTGGTCGAAGAAGCCGACCCCGCAGCTGCCCTTGAAGGATCCGTTCTCTTCGGGGGAGAGGATCGAGAGCGTCAGGCGGATCTTGGTCTCCTTGGTGTTCCTTTCCACGGTCGTCGTTCTCATAGTTCAATGTCCTTTCCGATCTCTCCGAGAGCCTCGTACAGCTTCCCGTTGTCTTCCGGAGTGGAGACGGAGATCCTGAGATGGTCGCTTCCGAAGCACCGCACGGCGATGCCGCGCGACAGAAGCTGTTCAAATACGAAGGACGCTTTGTCCGTCCTGATGAATACGAAATTGGTCCGCGTCGGCCATACGGTCGCGTGAGGCATCAGCCCGATCAGACGTTCTCGCATCGTCTGCGCGGCTCTGGCCAGTTCCGGACCCCGGTTGGTCAGGTCCGCGGATTCCAGGATCCGGGTCCCGAGCCACTGGGACAGGCTGTTGACGTTGTACGGGCTTCTTGCCACGTGCAGGGCCCGGATCAGTTCCGGAGTGCCGGTCGCGAATCCGACCCGGATACCGGCGGAACCGTAGGCTTTGGAGAGCGTGCGGAGCACGATCAGATTGGGTTCCTTGTCGGCAAGATCCAGTACGGATTCGGTCCAGAAATCCATATAGGCTTCATCCAGGATGCATAGAGCCGGTGTGGACCGGACGAACTCCATGACCTCCCCGCGGGCAAATCCCTGGCCGGTCGGGTTGCATGGGTTGGACAGGATCACCGCCCGGCAGCCGTTCTTCTTCACGAAAGCGGACAGGTCCGCAAGGGCATAGTGCTCGGTCTTGGGGCAGAAACAGACGGTGTTCTCGGAGAGCTCGGCATAGAATGCGTACATGGAGAACTCGGGAAGGGCGACCGCCAGCCGGTCTCCCTTGTCCAAAAGGGCCGTCATGATCAGGTTGATCAGCTCATCCGAACCGTTCCCGGCGACCACGTGTTCCGGATCGACTCCGTACCGTCCGGCAAAGGCCTTCCGCAAGGACAGGGAAGCCGGATCCGGATACCGGTTGAACTCCAGGTTCACGACGGCTTCCGCGAATTCGGCTTTCAGGGCATCGGGAAGTCCGTAGGGACTTTCGTTGGCGTCCATTCGGACCGGAAACGAGCCCTCGATCGGCTGGTAGGGCGTCTTGCCCTGCATTTTCTTGGACAGATAGGACGTCACGGTCTGCTCTCCTTCCGGATCCGCACCGAATTGGCATGCGCTTCCAGGCCTTCGGCCCCGGCGAACCGGATGACGTCGTCAGCCTCTTTCAGGAAGGCTTCCCGCGTATAGGACAGATAGCTCATCTTCTTGATGAAATCGTCCACCGACAGCGGGGAGGAGAACCGGGCGGTCCCGCTGGTGGGAAGCACGTGGTTGGTGCCCGCAAAATAGTCGCCCATCGGTTCCGGAGAGTATGCGCCGAGAAAGATGCTTCCGGCGTTCTCGACCTTGTCCAGGAGCGGGAAGGGATCCTTTGTCAGGATTTCCAGATGCTCGGGCGCGATCCGGTTGGCCACCCGGACGGCTTCATCCAGGTCCCGGCACAGGACGACCGCGCTGTAGTCCCGGTAGGACGCGGAAGCGATCTCGCATCTCGGAAGGGCCGCGAGCTGGCGGTCGATCTCCTTTCCGACTCGTTCCGCGTAACCTGCGTCCGGAGTGATCAGAGTCGCGGATGCGGCCCGATCATGTTCCAATTGAGACAAAAAATCAGCTGCAGCGTAGGATTCGGAGACCGAACCGTCCGCGATGACGCAAACCTCGGACGGACCCGCGATCATATCGATGTCCACATGTCCGAACACCTGCCTCTTGGCTTCGGCCACGAACATATTGCCCGGACCGACGATCTTGTCCACCCGGGGCACGGACTGCGTTCCGTAGGCCAGTGCGGCCACGGCCTGGGCTCCGCCAACGGTGAAGATCCGGGTGACCCCGGCCAGCACGGCGGCCGCGACCACGCAGGGGTTCACGCCTTCGGCCTTGGGCGGCGTGACCAGGATGATCTCCGGCACGCCCGCTACCGAGGCGGGGATGCAGTTCATCAATACGGTGGAGGGGTAGGCGGCCGTCCCGCCGGGCACGTAGACCCCGACCCGGGACAGGGGGCGGACGATCCGGCCCAGCGTCTTGCCGTTCTCCGACATCTCATAGCCCGTGGAAAGCTGCTTTTCATGATAGGCGCGGATGTTGGCCGCGGCGCGCTCCAGGGTCGCGTACATTTCGGGGGCGACTTTCGCAATGCTTTTCCGGATCTGCTCCGGGGTCATTTCCAGAGTGTCCGGACGGAATCCGTCGAAGCGTTCGCTGTAGCCGTAGAGGGCTTCGTCACCGCGGGTGCGGACCTCCTCCAGTACGGCGGCCACTTTTTCCGTGATGCCGGCTCCGGTCTTGGCGGCCCGGTCTTCTAAAAGGGTATACAGTCCGGCTACGCTTCCGTCGCCGGTCTTATAGATATTCATATCGGGTTCCTTCTTCCGTTCAGTTCGGGATCTGTTTGGACAGGGCTTCGATGAAATCCCTGACCGCGTCGTTCTTGAGTTTCATGGAGGCGCTGTTGACGATGCAGCGCGCGGAGATCGGGGCGATGTCCGTATAGACCTCGAGCCCGTTTTCCCTTAAGGTGCTTCCGGTCTCCACGATGTCCACGATGGCGTCGGACAGCCCCAGGATCGGGGCCAGCTCGACCGAACCGTCGATCTTGACGATCTCGCAGTCCATATCCAGACCGGCAAAATAGCGCTTGGTCACGTTCGGATACTTGGTGGCGATCACCTTGTGTCGGTGGCCTTCGTGGAAATCCCGGCCTTTCGGTCCGGCCAGGGCGAAGCGGCATTTTCCGAATCCCAGGTCCAGGAGTTCATAGAAATCGCCGCCCATCTCCATGATGGTGTCCCGGCCGACGATCCCGATGTCACAGGTGCCGTGTTCCACGTAGGTGATGACGTCGTTGGCCTTGGCCAGCACGATCTGGAGCTCATCCAGGGTCGGGTGCGGGCAGGTGAACAGGAGTTTCCGGCCCTTGTCGTTCAGTTCGGCGGTGTCGTATCCGCAAAGGCCGAGCAGTTCCACCGCCTTCTGCTCGATCCGTCCTTTTGTCAAAGCGATTTTCAGCATGGTCAGTCCTCCTTGCCCATACGGTCCAGAACCCGCTGCGCGTCCTTCAGGCTGTTCACGCCGTCCGCGAAGGACAGGGGAACGGACGGGGGCAGCTGCCGGGGATTGACTTTCGCTGCCTCCGAGATGTTGAACCCGAATCCGCAGGCGCCCAGATCCGATCCGAATCCCGCCAGCAGGTGGTCATAGCGTCCGCCGGACAGCACGGCTTCGCCTACGCCGTCCAGATAACCGCGGAAGACGATCCCGGTATAGTAGTTGATGACCTGCACGATACCCAGATCCAGGATCAGGGAAGTGCCGTAACCGGCTTCGGTCAGCATCGAGCAGGTCGTCTCGAGCTCGTCCAGAATCTTCTGGGCTCCGGGACGTCCCTTGGCCAGGACTCTGGCGCGGGGCAGCACACGGTCCGGGGATCCGCACAGACGGGGCAGTTCCCGGGCCAGCGAGACGGCGGCCGGATTGGTCATGTTGAGGGTGAAGGCATATCCGCCGGAATTGCGGGCGGAGATGAAGCTGCGCAGGTCGGCGATCTCGTTCTCCGAAAGCGCGTAATCGGTGATCAGGGCGTCGAAGAATCCGGCATGGCCGAGTTCCAGCTTGTAGAAGCTGCCCGAGGCGTTGAGCGTCTGCAGGGCCGTGAACAGACAGCGCAGGTCGGTTTCCGGGGTCTCTCCGCCGATGAGTTCCACACCGCACTGGAGGATCTGGTCGCGCTTGGCGTGAAAGGCCAGGTTGTTCCGGAAGACCGGTTGGGAGTAGCAGAGCAGAAGGGGAAGGGCCTCGTCCTTCAGTTTGGAGAGGGCCACCCGCACGACCGGCGAGGTGTTGTCCGGACGGAGGGCGACCAGTTTTCCCTCGTTGTCCGTGAATTTGTAGATGGTCTGGTCCGGGATGTATCTCTGTTCGTGGTTGAACACGTCATAGTATTCCAGGACCGGCGTCTCGATGGGTTTGTATCCGAGCGTCAGGTACAGACGGTACAGCTTGTTTTCCAGTTCCTTTTCCGCAAAGGCCTCTTCATAGATCAGGTCCCGCGTTCCGGAAGGCGTATACTTTTCAATGATGTCCATGAGTCTCTCCGAATTCAAAATTTGTTCACAAACGCTTTAGCGATTTACTACGCTAAAATTATAGCCATCCTGCAACGCTTTGTCAAGGGGTTTGGAGAAGAATCCGGAGGCGTCCGGTCCGCAAAGCGATCTATAGGCTATTATACCAAAAATGATAAGCAATATCTATATTTCATAGTTTTTTTTCAATGGATTGTAAAACGGTCCTCTTTTTGGTATACTGTAAACAGAAATCTGCAGTGAGGTGGACAGTATGGCAACCAAAACGATCGGGCTTCTTCTGGCTCTTATTCTGACAGCGCTTTCCCTGGTCCTTTCCGGGTGCGGTTCGGCTTTGGACGGTCCGGCGGGTGAAACGGTTCCGGAAACCGGCCTGCCCGCGTCTTCCGAGACCGAACCGGAATCCGAGACGGCCGAGCCCCGGATCCTGCCGGATCTTCCGGATCTGACGTTCCAATCGGATGAGATCCACTGTCTTCACTGGACGCTGGGTAGCGACGGCGTGGGAAGCGGCTGGATTCCGTGGGAGGAGATCGCCGCCGACCGCTATAACGGGGATTCCGTCAACGACGCGGTCTACGAACGGAACCACTATGTCGAGGAAAAGTATCACGTCGTGGTCACGACCGAATATGCCCAGGCCAATACCGAACTTCCGGACAAGGTCCTGCAGGCCGTCGCGACCGGTGACAACACCTATTCGTTCATCGTGGAGAGATCCCTGGATATCCGCTCGATGTGGACCAGCGGTTCGTTCTACAACCTCAAGGGGGATGAGCTGAAATACCTGGATCTGGAGAAACCCTGGTGGAACCGGGATTCGCTGGACGCGTTCACGTTCGGCGGCGTGACCCAGTTCGCCTCATCCGACCTTCTGGTCATGGACAAGTCCGAGACCGGCGTGGTCCTGTTCTCCACGGTCCTGCAGGCGGACAACAAACTGGACAATTACTATGAGCTCGTGGAGAACGGCACGTGGACCTGGGAGGCCCTGGCCCGGAACGCCGAGGTCTGCGAGGATGACCTGGACGGCGACCTGACCATGACGGCCAGGGACCAGTGGGGGTCCTGCGGAAACCGTGCTCCCGGGGAATACCTGTACGTGGGCTCCGGCCGGAAATTCGCCGAAATCGACAAGGACGGATACATCTATACCCATGTGGGGGACGAGGAAAGCATCGACCTGATGCAGGAGATCCACGAGATGATGATCTACCCTTCGTTCCATGCCCACACGGACTATATCAAGGAATTCAGCATCACGAACAAGTTCAAGGCCAATGAGGTCGAGTTCCTGTACTATTCCGTGAAGATGGCCAACTCGCTCCGGGATATGGAGACCAACTACGGGATCCTGCCCATTCCGAAATACGACGAACACCAGACGCGCTATTACGATCTGGTCATGCCGGACGGGGACAGCATCCTGGCCGTGCCGATCTCGAACGACGCCCCGGAGGTCACGGGATTTGTCCTGGAGGCCCTGACCGCGGAATCCTACTATACGGTCTACCCGGCTTTCTTTGACGTGGTCATGATGGGCAAGTGCACAAGGGATCCGGAATCCCGCGACATGCTCGGGATCATCTTCAATTCCCGGACCTATGACACCGGTCTTGTCCAGGGACTGGGCGGGTTCATGAACGAGTACGTGCTATACGCCCAGATGCATCACGGAGACGTGGCCTTCACATCCCTGTACAAGACCTATGAGTCGAAGATCGGGGATTCCCTGGAGAAGATCAACCGGCTGATCGACAACTGGAACGCGGAGTGATCCCAATTTTCCCTATATCACAACAGATGCGCGGACGGTCTGTGTCCGCGCAGGAGAGACGAGCGAATGCTAAATCCGAAGATCGTTGAACTGCCCAACCGTTCAACATTGTTTTACTGTCAGTCTTCACAATTCAAAACGGCCCTGTTCCGGATCCTGGTCCCGTACGGAGGACCGTGGAGATCCATCCGGTCCATGGCGGCGCTGCACTACGTCATGGCCCGCTCGACCGAGAAGTATCCGACGACCCAGGCGCTGAACCGAAAAAAGGACGATCTGTATGCGGTCTCGGTGAGCCCGACCCATATGACGTTCGGGACGTTCCGCCTGACTGGCTATACCGCGGCCATGCTCAACAGCCATTGCGTCCCGGACGGAACGGACGTGCTGGCGGGAACGCTGGACGTGCTGGACCAGATCATGCATCATCCCAAGAGGGATGCCCGGGGTCTCCTTCAGGAGGCATACGTGCAGCAAACGCTGACGGATATGCACATTTCCTATCAGGGAGTGGCTTCCCAGCCTTCCAGTCTGGTCCGGGAGAGATTCTGGAGCCGGATCCTGAAGGACAACCCTTACCACATCATGGGCAAGTATCTGGACTACGCAGGCGAACTGCTGAAGACGGACGCAAGCGAACTGACCGGGTTCATGAAGGAAAACGTAGGGGTCCGTCCGGAGATCTATGCCTATTACGGCTCGGCTTCCGAGGAAGAGGTGACCGAACGGATCCTGTCCACGATGCCGTCTCCCGACGGACCGGACAACCGGGATCTGTTCCCGGACCTGAGGGTCATACATACGGTGCCGGAACCCGAGCAGGTCACCGAGTCATCCGAGTTCGGACAGTCCCAGCTCCTGTTCGGCTACACGTTCGAACCGGAACTTACGGGCGGTGACCGGGCCGCGGTCCTGATGCTGGACAGCATCCTGGGCGGATCCCCGGTCAGCAAACTGTTCACCGAGGTCCGGGAACGGAGCGGACTGTGCTACGACATCGGTACATCCTTGCTGCCGTCCAACAATATCCTGATCGTGGGATGCGGACTGAGCGCCGGGGATATCGGGGCCGCCGAACAGGGAATCCGGGAGCAGATCGAAAAGACGGCTTCCGGGGAAATCTCGGAAGCGGAACTCGTTTCGGCGAAGGAGAGCCTGTGCTTTGACCTGATGGCCCATTACGATTCTCCGGACCGGTATCTGGACTACCAGCTGTACCGGTTTCTGGGCGATCCCATACCCGACATTCCGGAGATGATCCGGGCGATCTCGCAGACGACGCAGGATGACGTCGCCGCAATGGCCCGGCGCATCCGGCCCCGGCTGTACTACCGCCTGGTCGGGAAGAAGGGAGGCGATGCGGAATGAGCGGACAAAAGAAAACGTTCTCCTCAAGCGCCCGGAAGATCCGGAAAAAGGTCATCCGCGATCCTTCGATCGACGAGTCCTACATCCGGATCGAACATCCCTGCGGGCTGCTCATCCAGATCTCGCAGAAACCTTTCCAGACCTGCTGTGCGACGCTCCGGGTGCTGTTCGGCGAGATGCATACGCAGTACAGGCTGAAAGGCCGGAATACGGTGCACAGCATTCCGCGCGGAACGGCGCATTTCCTGGAGCATAAGATGTTCGAGGACGAGAACGGGAACGACCTGTTCAACGCCTTTGCCGAGAACGGCGGAGACGCCAATGCCTATACCGGATGGGAAGAAACGACATATTACTTTTCCTGCGTGTCCCGGTTCCGGGAGAATCTGCGCATCCTTCTGTCCATGGTGGCCACGCCCAGCTTTACCGAAGAGAGCGTGGAGAGGGAAAAGGGAATTATCCGGGAGGAACTCAGCAGTTACCTGGACGATCCCTGGAACGCCGCGTTTGTCTCCGTGAAGCGGAATCTGTACCGGAAGCTGAACATCCGGTTCGATCTGGGCGGAAGCGAACGGACCATCCGGCACATCACGCCTGCCTGCCTCAAGCGGGTCCACCGGCTGTTCTACCGGCCTTCCAATATGGTGCTGGGCATCTGCGGGAATCCGGGACAGGTCAACGTCGAGGAGGTCATCCGGCTGGTTGACGAGGTATTCGGAACGGAAAGGACTCCCGGAGAATACGCCGAACCGGTCATTCCCAAAGAGCCTGCCGACATTCTGAGGAAGGCGTCCGCGGTACGGGGACCGGTCCCGGCTCCGTATCTGTATTTCGGTCTGAAATATACGTCCCGTCCGTCGATGTCCCGAGAAAAACGGCTCAGGGATTCCTTGGTAATGGATATTGCGGAGGACTGTCTGTTTTCCGGCTCCTCCGATCTGCAGAACGATCTTTTGGAAAACCGGCTGATCCAGGGCACTCTCAACGATTCGTCGGTGTTCTCAAAGGCGTACGGTCTGCTGACGGTCAGCGCCTGTACCGGACAGCCTGAAGAGGTCCTGCACAGGATCCTGGACACCGTAAAAAAAGCCCTGGAAGAGGGCTTTGAAGCGGAGGAGGTCGCGCGCAACCGAAAGGCCGCGATCGCGTCCGTCATCCAGTCGTTCGATACGTCCGAGGGCGTGGCCGAAATGATGGCCAAGTACGGAAACCCCCGGTGCACCGTGTTCGACATGCTGCGGGTCTATGCCGGGGTCACACCGGAGGAATGCCTGCGCGTCCTGAAAGGGACGGTGGACCGGAACCGGTATACAAGCGTGCGGTTACTGCCCTCGGGAGAGCCGCAGCCAGAGTCTTGATTTTGAGGAGTTTTTATGGAAACGGTAATTTCTTTTCCCGGTCTGGGCATACCGGAGTTCGTGGTCAACGCGGAGATCTTTTCGATCGGCAAGTTCTCCGTGCGCTGGTACGGGCTCCTGATCTGCCTTGGCATGATCTTCGCGTTCTTCTATACGGTATACCGTCTGAAGGACAAAGGGATCAAGGCGGACCAGATCACGGACATCACATTGTTCACCATCATCTTTGCTATCATAGGGGCCAGGCTGTACTACGTGCTGACCTCGCTGGACAAATATCACAGTTTCTGGGATGTGTTCAAGATCTGGGAGGGCGGCCTAGGCATTTACGGAGGCGTCATCGCGGGTGTGCTGACCGTGTTCGTCTGCGCCCGGATCAAGAAGATCAACCCGTTCATACTGTTTGATGCGGGAGCTCCCGGTCTGATGATGGCACAGGCCGTCGGCCGCTGGGGCAATTTCATGAACGGGGAAGCCTACGGTGCCGAACTGACCGGAGGACCTCTGTATTTCCTGCGGATGGGCATCAACCCGCACAACGACATCCTGACGGTACCGGCCAATGAGATGGCCTATGTCCATCCCACGTTCCTGTATGAATCGCTCTGGAACATCCTGGGCTTCACGCTGATCAACATCTTTTACAAAAAGAAGAAATTCGAGGGGGAGATCATCCTGGCCTATGCGGCCTGGTACGGATTCGGCCGGTTCTTCATCGAGCTGCTCCGCACGGACAGTCTGTTCATCCCGGGCACGAACCTGAAGATCTCCTGTGTGGTCGGACTGATCTGCTTCGTCGCGGGGACCGCACTCCTCATCATCTTCCATCTCCGCGCCAGCCGGAAACAGGCTGAGGGAGCGCCGTATCAGCCGGTCTACGCCGGAGCGGCTCAGGTCTCTTCGGAGGAGAATGCGCCGGAACAGGCCGTTTCCGACACGGCAGAAGATACGGAAAGCGAAACGGACCCTGCGGCAGAGGACCTGCCCGGAACGCCTCCCGCGGAGGATGCGGGACCGGAGAAAGCAGAGCCGGAACCCGAACAGGCAGAACAAGAACCGGAATCCGAACCGGGAAAGGACGAGAAACATGGCACAGATCATTGACGGAAAGGCCATTGCGGCCGAGATCCGGTCCGAAGTGGCCGAGGAGACCCGCGCTTTCAAGGAAACCTACGGGATCACTCCCGGACTGTCGGTCATCATCGTAGGGGACGACCCGGCTTCCCAGGTCTATGTCCGGAACAAGAGAAAGGCCTGTGACAATTGCGGATTCGCCTCCGAGACCTATGCCTTGCCGGCAAGCACGACCCAGGCGGAACTGGAGGCCCTGATCGACCGTCTGAACCAAGACGAAACGGTCCACGGCATCCTGGTCCAGCTGCCTCTTCCCGCGCATCTGGATGAGAAGACCGTCCTGCTCCGGATCCGTCCGGAAAAGGACGTGGATGCATTCCATCCCTTCAACGTTGGGGAGATCATGATCGGGGATTACCGGTTTCTGCCCTGCACGCCGGCCGGATGTATGGAACTGATCCGCAGGTCCGGGATCTCCGTGGAAGGAAAGAACTGTGTGGTCGTGGGTCGCTCCACGATCGTGGGCAAACCCATGGCGATGCTCCTGCTCCAGGCCAACGGTACCGTGACGATCTGTCACAGCCGGACCCGGGACCTGTCCGGGATCTGCCGGACGGCGGACATCCTCGTGGCCGCGGTCGGAAAGAGGGAACTGATCCGGGGAGACATGATCAAGCCGGGCGCGGTCGTCATCGACGTCGGGATCAACCGGAAGGAGGACGGTACCCTCTGCGGAGACGTCGCCTTTGAGGAAGCATTCCCGGTCGCCGGATACATCACCCCGGTGCCGGGCGGTGTCGGACCCATGACGATCGCGATGCTGATGAAGAACACGCTGACGGCTGCAAAAAGGTCAAAAGGAATCTGATCTCGGTTCATGGAAAAGCAGAAGCAGAAGCACAGGAATTGCTCGAATTGTGTCATTGAAACGCCTTGTTTCGCAAGACCTCATCCAAGAAATTGTCGCAAGTCAGCAGTTAATGGCAAATGCAAAAAAATGGAAAAGGGCTACCCCTGTCAGGTAGCCCTCGTTTTATTCTAGGTTGCACGTTTGATCAAGAACAGTTTTCCGATCTTCCGTCAGTTAAACAAATACTGTCCTCTTCGACTCTGGAAGGCTGAGATTAGTCTTCTTTGAGTTCCTCGATCAGGGGAGTAATGGCTTCCAGGTAGCGTTCGCCGATGAAGCAGGCGCCTTCGGCGTTCGGATGGACTCCGTCCGGGGAATAGTAGGTCGGAGGCTCCAGTACGCTGGCCGCCGCAAACAGACCGTCCGTCGGAAGATACCGGTCCGCGAATTCCCGGGCGAGTTTACGAACGATGGCGATCTTACGGTCAAATTCGGGACGGAAGATCTCCTTGTCCGGAGTGTACAGGAGATAGGGCTCGATGATCAGGATCTTGGCGTGCGTCTTTTCCTTGATGGCGGTCAGGACGGTCCGGTAGTTCTGCTCGAAGGCCTCGTCCGTGGTTTCGATCCCGTGGTCGGCCATATAGTGATGCCATACGTCGTTGATGCCGATCATGATGGATACGATATCCGGCTGGATATCGATGAAATCGGACTGCAGGCGCTGGACCAGATGCTCGGTCCGGTTGCCGCTGATGCCCAGATTGACAAATTCGAATTCGGTATCGGGGAAGGCGTCGGCGATCATGGCGGAAGCGTATTTGGGATAGCTTTCTCCCATATCATGTATGTTCGATCGATCCCGGCCCGCGTCTGTGACGCTGTCCCCCTGGAACAAGATTTTCATAAGACTCCTTAATTATCACCCTTTGATCAGGGTTCCGTAGACTTCGCCGAACGCGCAGGCGGCGTTGGCTTCGTCCGTGTCGATATGCATGGCCAGTTCGAAATTCGGACTGACGCGGCAGACCACATCGTCAAAGATCAGGGGTCTTGCGGTATCCAGACGGACCTTGACGATCTCCTTGTCGGAAACACCGAAAGCGGCTGCCTGTTCCGGGTTGAAATGGATGTGGCGCTTTGCGATGATGCAGCCTTCGTTCAGTTCCAGTTCACCGGCAGGACCGACCAGCTTGAGTCCGGGGGTCCCGGCCACGTCTCCGCTTTCGCGGACGGGCACGTCCTTGAGTCCGAGCGCAAGGGCGTCGGTAAAAGACAGTTCGACCTGGTTCTGCTTTCTTTCCGGACCCAGTACGCTGACCATCAGCTCACCCTTGGGTCCGACCAGTTTGATCTTCTCGTTTGCGGACGCGAACTGTCCGGGCTGGCTGAGCATCTTCTTGACGATCAGTTCCGCTCCGGCTCCGTACAGGGTCTCCACGGCGGCATGGGTCAGATGAATGTGACGTGCTGACGTTTCAACCAAAATTTTGTTCTCCATTGGTCTGCTGATGAGCGGGATCACCCGGGCGGATGCCTCGGGAAGAGCCGCTCTTCCTCCTCATTGTAAGAAAGTTTGAATGGGTTTTGGGTTCGGAAACTGTCCCTTGACGGAACAGAGTCCACTCCCATTATAGCATAGTTCGGTTTTTTTGCAAGGCTTTTTGGCTCTTTCGGCCGTCTGCACAGGCAAAAGGGCCGCAAAACAGGGAAAAGAAGCGGGTTTCAGATCAGCGGAATCTCGGTCATGCGCAGTTTGGCGCATCCGTACGGGACCAGTTCCATCCCGGCTTCCGGCCCGATCGGCATACGGGACTGCGGGGTCTTGGCGCAGACGGTATCATACCCGTCCTCCATGCCCCAGGGGATCGGTCTCATGCCCACCTCGATCCGGACGGGCGGGTGTTCGGAGGAGAACGGGATCCGGTCCACGGGCGCTTCATGTACGTTCAGCTGCATCGAGGAGAAGGCGAACGCCCAGTCTCCGTCCCGTATGAGTTCATAGTCGCAATACGGGAATTTCCGTTCCACGCCGTCCCGTTCATATTCCAGCTTGCGCGTCTGGTACGGAATGGGCAGGGAGAAGACCAGGGAACCGTACCGGACGGATTTCAGATCATACGGGCGGTTTACGAATTCGGGTTCGATGCCGTAGTCGATGCGGATCGTCCGTTCGGTACCGGCCGGAATGGCAAAGGTCAGGCTTTCCTGCTTCACGACGCGCTTTCCGTCAACGGATAAACGCTTCACGAACGAGGGTACGCGCACCTCCAAGGAGATGTCCTCCTTGGCCCGGACGGTATAGACCAGGGACGTGCGGAACGGATAGTCGGTCTGCAGCGTGACGTCGGCCTTGTCGGTATGCAGCCCGGAAGGAACGGGAACGGCGGACAGGATCTTTCTCCCGGTCCCGTCGTGCAGGAATGCGGACAGGGCGAATTTGGGCCAGGCCTGGTTGAAATTGGCGGTACAGCAGCCGTAATTGGGCTCCAGGCCGAACAGCCCGGATTCGCCTCCGTTCGTTCGGTAAACGGCCTTGTTGGGAAACTTGGTGCAGGAGATCTGGTTGCTCATCTGCAGGTACTGATGCGTCCACATGTCATCGCTGATCGTACCGGGCAGGGCGTTGAAGGCCAGCAGTTCCAGGCGCTCCGCCCAGACCGGGTCTCCGGTGACGGCCATCAACCATTCGTAGGAATACATCTGCTCGGCAACCGAGCACAGTTCGCTGCCCTGAATCGGACTGAGTCCGGCCAGGCATTCGTCTCCGGTGAACAGTCCGACGGGCGTTCCGTTGAAGGCTTCCAGGGATCTCTGCAGGACCGTAGCGTCCATACGGCTGTCCGGCCCGAGCAGGGGACGGCACAGCGCTTCGGCCTTGAGCATCATGCCCAGGTTGACGATGTGCGTCTCCAGGGTCCAGACGTTCAGCGGGGTGTGCCAGCGCGGCTCGAAGGACGGATAATCCGCGCCCTGTTCCTTGAGGATACGCCCGAGGTCCCGGATCCAGTCCTCGCCGTAACGCTCATCCAGGAACCGGAGCGCCACGAAAGCTTCGAACCAGCGGAATTTGCCCCACCCGAACAGACGGATCTCTGCGGAGGCAAGGCGGTCATAGTAGTTCTTCATCATCCGGTACAGGGCATCCGGGATCCTCTCATCCGAAGAACAGTCATAGTAGACGGTCAGGACCTTGGACATCAATTGCAACGCCCAGGTGTCGAAGGAGGGAATGTCTTCTTCGCGTCCCGGGCAGATCCAGCCGTCCGGACGCTGTCTTTCCAGGATCCCGTCGATATACCGTTTGGCCCTTTGGGTCATATCCGCATCGTTCAGGAGATAGGCCAGCGGGACGAATCCGTCCAGCCAGTAGGGAACCCGTTCCCATCCGTCAGCCGGTCCGCCGATCCAGGCGCTGTCCCGGACGTCCCGCCACATCTTGTCCAGGTTTCCGGACAGGCCGTCGGCCTGAATGCGGAGTTGCCGGTACAGCCAGCCCTCCGGCTTGAGTTCTTTTGACGTGTAGAATTTCCAGGCATCCATTTTTTGTTATCCTTTCCCGGGTTGTCCCGAAGAGCCGGTCCTGAGCCTCTTGATCTCGTCGCGAAGGAACGCGGCCTTTTCAAATTCCAGATTATCCGAGGCCTCCCGCATCTCGGCGGCCAGCTCGGCAATGCGCTTTTCACGCTGCTCTCTTGTCAATTTTTGTCTCTTATGAGACATATCATCTGAGTTTTCGTCCTTGGAACCGATCTGGATGACGTCCCGGACCTCCTTGCGGATCGTGGTCGGAACGATGCCGTGCACCCGGTTGTATTCGCTCTGGATACGGCGCCTGCGGTTGGTCTCCCCGATTGCCTTCTTCATGGAATCCGTCATGACGTCGGCATACATGATCACCTGTCCGCCGGCGTTCCGGGCGGCCCGTCCGATGGTCTGGATCAGTCCCCGTTCGGAGCGCAGGAAGCCCTCCTTGTCCGCATCCAGGATGGCGACCAGGGAAACTTCCGGAATATCCAGTCCTTCCCGGAGAAGATTGATACCGACCAGGACGTCGAAGACACCGAGACGCAGGTCGCGGATGATCTCCATGCGTTCCATCGTGTCCACGTTGTAATGGATGTACCGGACCCGGACACCGTTCTTGGTCAGGTATTCGGTCAGGTCCTCCGCCATTTTCTTGGTGAGGGTGGTGACCAGTACGCGCTCCTCTTTTTCGGCGCGGATCCGGATCTCGCCCAGCAGGTCGTCGACCTGACCCTCGATGGGCCGGACCGTGACCTCAGGATCCAGGAGCCCGGTCGGCCGGATCAGCTGCTCCACGGTATGTTCGCTGTGCGCGGTCTCATACGGACCTGGCGTCGCGCTGACAAAGATCGCCTGGTTGATCCGTGCTTCGAATTCGTCGAAGAACAGGGGCCGGTTGTCATAGGCGGAGGGAAGACGGTATCCGTAATCGATCAGGTTTTTCTTGCGTGCCCGGTCTCCGCCGCTCATGCCTCCGATCTGGGGGATGGCGACGTGGCTTTCATCCACGAACAGGATGAAGTCATCCGGGAAGAAGTCCAGAAGGGTGCTGGGGGTGGAACCGGGAGCCCGGCCGGCCAGAATGCGGCTGTAGTTTTCCACACCCGAGCAGTATCCGATCTCGCGCAGCATCTGGAGGTCGTATTTGGTCCGCTCCTCGATTCTTTGGGCTTCGATCAGTTTGTGTTCGGAGAGAAACCAGTTCTTGCGCGCCTCCATCTCCGCCTGGATCTCGGCCAGGGCCCGTTCCCGTTTCTCGTCGGAGACCGTATAATGGCTTGCCGGATAGATGGCCGCGTAATTCAGGAACCGGATGAGTTCGCCCGTTACGATGTTGATCTCGCTGATCCGGTCGATCTCATCGCCAAAAAACTCCACCCGGATGGCGGTGTCTTTCATATTGGCCGGGATCAGTTCAACCGTGTCTCCCCGGACCCGGAACTTGTCCCGCTCCAGGCCGAGATCGTTCCGGCTGTAGTTGATGGAGACCAGATGGCGCACGAAGCGGTCCCGGGACATGGTGATGCCGGGACGGACAGCCAGGACGAGCTCCTTGTATTCGGAAGGATCGCCGAGGGAGTAGATGCAGCTGACCGAGGCCACGATGATGACATCCCTCCGTTCAAACAGGGCGGAGGTGGCGCTGTGGCGCAGACGGTCGATCTCGTCATTGATCAGGGCGTCCTTTTCAATGTACAGATCCTTTCCGGGAATGTAGGCTTCGGGCTGGTAGTAGTCGTAGTAACTGACGAAGAATTCAACCGCCGCATCCGGAAAGAAAGTCCTCAGCTCGGTGCAGATCTGCGCCGCCAGGGTTTTGTTGGGTTCCAGGATGAGTGTGGGGCGGTTCATCTGGGCAATGACGTTGGCCATGGTGAAGGTCTTGCCCGAGCCTGTGACGCCTAGAAGGGTCTGCATTCGGTCGCCCCTGCGCAGTCCTTCCACCAGACCCGCGATGGCCTCGGGCTGATCCCCGGTGGGGGAAAATTCGGATTTGAGAACAAACATTCGGTCGGTCATAAGGTCCTACCTTCAAATAACATATTCTTCTGTATCCATTATACACGCCGGACCGGCCGGTTGCAAGAGTCCGTCCGTATGAGGCGGAAAAGGGCGTCCGCCTATGGACATTCCGGCCCGGATGGAGTACAATACAAGCAGAACTTACAGGACCGGCCGGATGGGGCCGGGACAAGAGGAGTAGTTATGGATTACGAAAGACTTGCGGAATTGTTGTTTCCGGACGTGAAGGACACCCCGGAGGATATGGAGCGGCGGTATCCGCCCCGGAATCTGCCCGAGGGGGCGGTTGTGAGCCGGATGGCCCCGAGCCCTACCGGATTCGTCCATCTGGGCAATCTGGTACAGGGCCTGACCTCTGAGAGGATGGCGCACCAGACGGGCGGCGTCCTGTTTCTCCGCGTGGAGGACACGGACAGCAAGAGAGAGGTCCCCGGAGCCGTCCGGATCCTCATCGAGACGCTGGCCCATTACGGGATCCGGTTCGACGAAGGCGCCGGGACCGGAGGGGACGTCGGAGACTACGGACCTTACACCCAGAGCCAGCGGAAGGACATCTATCACGTCTACGCCAAGCATCTGGTCCAGAGCGGCATGGCCTATCCGTGCTTCTGCACCGAGGAGGATCTCGAGCAGATGCGCAAGGATCAGGAGGAGAAGCACGTCAATTTCGGCTACTACGGATCCTATGCGGTCTGGAGAGACCGCGGTCTGGACGAGATCGAAGCGCAGATCCGCGCCGGCAAGCCCTGGGTGCTCAGATTCCGCTCGACCGGCTCCATCGAGAACAAGCACACGTTCAAGGATCTGGTCAAGGGCGAGATCGTCCTGACCGAGAACGATATCGATCAGGTGCTGCTCAAGTCGGACGGCATCCCGACCTATCATTTCGCGCACGCCGTGGACGACCACCTGATGCGCACGACCCACGTGGTCCGCGGAGACGAATGGCTGCCGTCCCTTCCGTTCCACGTCCAGCTCTTCCGAGCACTGGGCTTCAAGCTGCCGCAGTACGCCCACATCGGACCATTGATGAAGATGGACGGGGAATCCAAACGCAAGCTGTCCAAGCGCAAGGATCCCGAACTGGCCCTGACCTTCTACAAGGCGGAGGGATTCCCGGTCTCCTCGGTCTACGAGTACATCCTGGGCATCCTGAACTCCAACTACGAGGACTGGAGAAAGTGCAATCCGGATGCGGATCCGACGTCGTTCGCCTTTTCCTACCGCAAACTGAATCCGGCCGGCTCGCTCTTCGACTACGACAAGCTGTGCAACGTGTCCAAGAACGTCATCTCCCGGATGAGCGCGGAGCAGGTCTATGACGAACTGCTCGGCTTCAGCGCCGAATTCGATCCGGAATTCCATGCGCTCCTGATCCGGGATCCGGATTACGCCAAGGCTATCCTCGGCATCGGCCGGGGCGGCAAGAAACCGCGCAAGGATCTGGCCACCTGGAAGGAGGCCCGTCCCTACATGGGCTTCTTCTACGACGAGCTCTTCACCCGCGACGAACCGTTCCCGGAGATGCCGGGCATTCCGGAGATCCTCGGGGCGTTTGCGGACGGATACGACGAGGCGGACGCGCAGGACGTCTGGTTCGACCGGATCAAGGCCATCGCGGACCGCTTCGGATACGCCTCCGACATGAAGGAGTACAAGGAGAATCCGGAGGCTTGGAAGGGATCCGTGGCGGATGTCAGCAACTTCATCCGGATCGCCGTGACCGGAAGGTCCAGCTCGCCGGACATGTATGCCGTGATGCAGATTCTGGGCAAGGACAGGGTGACCGCGCGCCTGCGCGCCGCGATCGCCGGACTGGAGGTTTGATATGGAAACGACACCCGTCGTCAGAAGATTTCTGAACTATGTGGCGATCCCGACCATGTCCGCGGAGAACCGGCCGGACATCCCGTCTACGGACAAGCAGTTCGCGCTGGCGAAGTATCTGGTCAACGAACTGAAGGAACTGGGGCTATCCGACGCCGCCTGCGACGCGCACGGGTATGTCTACGCAACGCTGCCGGGCACGGTCCCTGCAAAGCAGGATCATCCGGTCATCGGCCTGATCGCCCATATGGACACCTCTCCGGAGGCGCCGGACGAACCGATCCATCCCGCGATCCGGAAGTACGAAGGTTCTCCCGTTCTGCTCAACGAAGAACTCGGACTGTATCTGGACGAGGCCGTCTATCCGGAACTCGGACTGTACCGGGGCAAGCATCTGATCGTCACGGACGGCACGACGCTGCTGGGCGGCGACGACAAGGCCGGGATCGCCGAGATTCTGACCGCACTGGAGCAGATAATCAGCAAAAATGTCCCACATAGGACAATTAAGGTGGCTTTTACGCCCGACGAAGAGGTGGGACGGGGAGCGGAGCTGTTCGACATCGAACGGTTCGGAGCCGATTTCGCATATACTGTGGACGGCGGACGGATGGGAGAACTCGAGTACGAGAACTTCAACGCAGCGTCGGCGGACCTTGTGTTCCATGGGGTCAACGTCCATCCCGGAAGCGCCAAGAACAAGATGCGCAGTTCGATGCTGTTCGCTCTGGAATTCATGGGAGCGCTGCCCGCGGACGAGACGCCCGCGACAACAGAAGGATACGAGGGATACTATCATCTTCTGAGCATACAAGGGTCGGTCGAGGAGACCCGGTTGCACTACATCATCCGCGATTTCGACAAGGCCGGCTTCGAAAAACGCAAAGCGTTCCTGTCCGGTCTTACCGACCGCATCAACCAGACGCACGGCGAGGGAACCGTGGAAATCACGCTCCGGGATTCGTATTTCAATATGCGGCAGGTTATGGAGAAACATATGGATGTCGTGGATCGGGCCAGGGAAGCATGCGTGTTCTGCGGCGTGGAGCCCCTGATCCAGCCGATCCGGGGCGGCACGGACGGAGCCACGCTCTCGCTCAGGGGACTGCCGTGTCCCAATCTGGGTACCGCGGACAACAACGCCCACTCCCGCTTCGAATACGTCTGCGCGGAGGACATGCAGACCATCACCGACATCCTGGAACGGATTCTCCTGGCAACAAATTGATGATTCACACGGGTATGGAGATTACATATTCTGAAAGAGCTTCAAATATCCGAGAAGTATTCCTTAACCGGTTTGTTATGACTTGGGAGACTATCTAAATCAAGGCAGAAGACCCCCACTTCTACAAGTGGGAATGCCTCCTCTTTTTTTGTGAAAAATGCAAACATTTTTCCACAAGTCCCGTTTTTGGTACATATACGGTGCTATACTTTCAGTGATGGAAACATCAATTCACGGAAAGGAGGAAAAATCGATGTATCTGACTGTAAAACAACAGGTCAAAAATCTTTCAAAAGATCAGTATGCCATCTTGCGGGAACTGACTCATACCGCCAAGAATCTGGCCAACCAGGCAATCTACAACATCCGGCAGCACTTCTTCGCCACCGGTGGGTATTTGAGTTACGAAAGTAATTACAAACTGCTGAAGACCAGCGAGAATTACCGAATCCTGAATTCGAACATGGCCCAGCAGATCCTGAAGGAAGTCGACGGCATGTTCAGAAGCTTCTTCGGGCAACTGACGCTGGTCAAGGAAGGCAAATACGAGGCCAAGAAATGCAGGATTCCCAGGTATCTGCCCAAGGACGGATTCACGACGCTGATCATCGCAATGTTCAGCCTGGATGGAAACGAACTGACCCTACCGTATTCCAAATCCTACAAAAAGGAACACCGTCCCATTACGTTCCGACTGCCCCCGGTTCTGACCGGCAAGACCGTCAAAGAGATCCGGATCATACCGAAAGCCGACGCAAGGTTCTTTGAAGTGCAGTACTGCTATG
>JAFYHA010000002.1 GCA_017539425.1 Clostridia bacterium | reverse complement strand
TGGGGGATTTCCCGAGCGGCCAAAGGGGGCAGACTGTAAATCTGTTGTCACTGACTTCGGTGGTCCGAATCCACCATCCCCCATATTTTCAAGGTGGACGGTACGTTTTACCGTCCATTTTTCTATATCAGGAAGACCGCAGGGTAAGGAGGCGCACTATGAATCTGGATCTTGTCCGCAGGACCGAACGGTTTCTCAAGGACCGGTTTGAGGAAGCACAGTATCTCGGCTCGCATCCTTTGGAAAAGGCCTATCGTCTGGAACACACCTACCGGGTGGCCAACATCGGCCGGGAGATCGCGTCCAGGGAAGGGTTCGACGAGACCGAAATGGTCATCGCCTGTCTGCTTCATGACGTAGCCTACTGCGAGGATTTCGGCGAGGACGGCTGGAAAGAGCACGGCCGCAGGGGCGCCCGGATCGCAAGGCCCTTCCTGGAAAGTCTCGGACTGCCCGGAGACCGTATTGAGGACATCTGCTACGGGATCGCCATCCACGTGGATGACGAAGCGGACTTTCCGGGCGAGCGTACGCCCTTTGCACTTTCCGTAGGCGATGCGGACAATATCGACCGCTTCGATGCCTACCGGATCCATGAGATACTCTCGAAGGACAATTACCTGGAAATGGGACTGGAAGAGAAGCGATCATATCTGGCTGCAAAGCTGGAAAAGCTGCGCAAATGCCTGATGATGCCCACGGGAACAAAAACGGCCCGGATTCTCTGGGAGACCCGGGTCAACGATTACATATCCTTCTACGATAGGCTTTCCGCCCAGGCGGAAGCCAGTTCTGAGATTTTGGATCTGGAAAGGAGCCGGCTATGAGATGCTATCGCGCAAAGCCGGAAGATATGGCCGGCATCGAACATTTGCATGCCGCATATAAGCTGGAGATCGGGGAGGATGCCCCGGACCGGGAAGGCCTGGACAATCTGCGTAAGGCCGTGGAGGAGGGAACCATTCTCTTTTACGCCTGTGAAGAGGATGGCCACCCTGTGGGTTGCTGTTCGGTCAGCCCGACGTTCTCCACGTTCAACTACCAAAAGGCGGGCGTATTCGAGGATTTCTACATTCTGCCGGAATACAGGCACCGCGGGATTGCCCGGAAACTGGTCGAGTTTGCGTTTCGGGACAGCGGAGTCGGGTCGCTTACGGTCGGATGCGCCGACTGTGACCGGGGACTGTACGCGGCGCTGGGGTTCAGCATTCCGTTGGGGAATCTGCTGGCCTATGATCCTGAATAGAAACGAGCAAAAGAAAGCCGGACAGACTATGGGTGCCTGTCCAGCTTTTTTTGGCTTTGCCTTGTTTGGTTGTGTTTGTGGAATCCGATCAGAAGTCCAAGCAAAAGTGTTCCTGCGATGGCACAATGAGTGTCAAAGGGCCTTGGGCGTAAGCCTAGGCTCAAACGCAAGGTCCAGTTTGGAACAGATCTTCGTCAAGGTGTTGATCGAAAAATTGTAGTTTCCGCTTTCCCATTTGGAAGCCACAGCCAGGGAAACGCCCATTGCTTCGGCAAAGTCCTTTCGGCTCAGCCCAAGTTCTTGCCTACGAAGGCAAATTCTGGCCGAGATCAAGGCCAAAGCCTTTTCGGAGGCCAGACTTTCCGGCGCTATATCTTTGGTCAACCAGTCTGAAGAAGAGCGGCTTCGTTCTTCCATATCGTGAGCTCCTCCTTGGATTGTTTTGTGCAAAAAAGAAAGAAGCCCGGTGCGACTACCGCATGATGAACATGCTGGTGATCCACCCTCGCATTGATCCGGCGACCTTCTTTCTTCCCATAGGGTACACCTTTTGATCAAGAAAGTCAACAGGTTTGAAAAAAGACGTTCAGATTTGTTACCCGGAACTGTGATGCCTGTCCGAAAAAGCATTTCTTGCGGGATTTTGCGAATCGGGCGTGAGAAAAAGAGTGCCGGACAGAGCATGATAGCCCGTCCGGCGATAGTTCTAGGTAGGAAAATTACTGGTGTTCCATTAGAAGGACCATAACGGCTTTCTGGGCGTGCAGACGGTTTTCCGCCTCTTCGAAGATCTCATCGGCATGCGCCTCAAAGGCTTCCGCCGTGATCTCCTCGCCTCTGTGGGCGGGCAGGCAGTGCTGCACCATCACGTCCTTGTGCGCCAGGGAGAGCAGCTTGGTGTTGATCTGATACCCCCGGAACGCTTTTCTGCGGATCTCGGTCTCACCTTCCTGACCCATGCTGGCCCATACGTCCGTGTAGAGAATATCCGCGTCTTTCGCGGCCTCTTCCACGTCGTCCGTAATGGTGAGCAGACCGGTGGACTTGCCCCACTCCACGATCTTCGCGTCCGGCCGGTAGCCCTCCGGGCAGGCGATGGTGCAGGGGATTCCCATCTTGATCGTGCCGACGATCAGGGAGTTGGCCATATTGTTGCCGTCGCCGATGAACCCGAACTTGAGACCGCGGAAACTGCCTTTGTACTCCCGGATGGTCATCAGGTCCGCCAGGACCTGGCAGGGATGGCAGTAGTCGGTCAGCCCGTTGATGATCGGAATGGATCCGTATGAGGCCAGATCCTCCACGTCGGACTGCTTGAAGGTCCGGATCATAATGCCGTCCAGATAGCGGGACAGCACCCTGGCCGTGTCGTTGATCGGTTCGCCCCGGCCGAGCTGGATGTCCTTGTCGGACAGGAACAGAGCCTGGCCGCCCAGCTGGTACATGCCGGTCTCGAACGACACGCGTGTACGCGTACTGGATTTGGTGAAGATCATGCCCAGCGTCTTGCCCTGCAGGCGGGGATGAGGGATGCCCTTCTTGAGTTCGTATTTCAGCTGGTCCGCAAGGTCCAGGATCTCCAGGATCTCCTCCGGGGACAGATCCCCCAGTTTCAACAAATGCTTCATGGTGTTAATCCTCATTCTTTGCGGCCGCGAGCGCGTCCTTCAATATGGACACGGCGCGGTCGATCTCTTCTTTACTCACATTCAGAGGCGGGAGCAGGCGCACCTTGGTCTTGGCCGTCAGTACGAGCAGCCCGCGGTCCATACAGGCCTTCACGACCCGTTTGGCGTCTTCCACTTCCAGACCGAGCATGAACCCGAGTCCGGACACCGAACGGATTCCGTCCAGCGTCTCCAGCTGTTCCTTCAGATAGGCGGAACGGGCACGGATGTCCTTGAGCATCGGTTCGTCCAGACGGTCCAGAATGGTGATCGCGCCTGCGCAGGCGATCGGGTTGCCGCCGAACGTCGAACCGTGTTTGCCCGGGGTCAGGACGTTCTCGACCTTTTCACCCAGCACGCAGACTCCGATCGGCAGTCCGCCGCCCAGACCCTTGGCCGTGGTGAACACATCCGGTCGGATCCCGTAATGCATATAACTGTACAGCTGACCGGTCCTGCCGTTTCCGGTCTGGACCTCGTCGATCATCAGAAGGATATCCTTCTTCCGGCAGAGCTCTGCGGCCGTCTTCACGAATTCCGGATCCAGCGGCACCACGCCGCCTTCGCCCTGCACGCATTCCATCAAAAGGGCGCAGACGTCGGGATCGTCAAGAGCCTTTTTCAAAGCGCCGATATCGTTGGCGGGCACGTAGCTAAAGCCTTCCGGGAAGGGTCCGAAATCGGTATGGAAGACGTCCTGCCCGGTCGCGGCCAGCGTGGTTATTGTGCGGCCGTGGAAGGAATTGCACAAGGTCAGGATCCTGTGATGGTCCGGCCCGTAATGGTCGTGGCCGTATTTGCGTGCCACCTTGATCGCGCACTCGTTGGCCTCGGCGCCCGAATTGCCGAAGAAGACCTTGCGCATACCGGTCCGCTCGCAGAGGCGGGCGGCGAGCCTGGCGCACGGGGCGGAATAGTACAGATTGGACGTGTGTCCGAGGGAGCGGGCCTGGTTGGCGACGGCTTCCGCCCAGACCGGGTCCGAAACGCCGAACGTGTTTACGGCGATGCCGGTCCCGAAGTCCAGATACTTCCGGCCGTCCGCGCCGGTCACGGTCGCGCCGCGGCCGCCTGCGGTCAGTTCCAGATCGAAGCGGGCGTAGGTCGGAGCGACATAGGTTTTGTCCAGTTCCTTGGTGCCTCGTTTCGAAGCGTCGAGGACGCTCCACAATTTACAGATCGTTTTCTCCGGCGTGCGCCAGTTCTCGAAGAGCAGGCCCTCAAAGCCGGCTTTTTTGGCTCCGTCCACGTTTTCCTGGAGATCGTCCACCATCAGGCATTCGGACGGTTCCAGACCGTACCGGTCGCAGAGTGCGAGATAGATGGCGGGATCCGGTTTCATCAGGCGGACTTCGTAGGAGACGAGCAGCCCGTCCAGATAGTTCAGAAACGGGAAATAAGGTCGGGCCAGGGCGAAACCGTGCTCGGAAAAGTTGGACAGGGCAAACACGCGGTAGCCGCGGCTGCGCAGTTCGTTCAGAAGGGGAATGGTGTGCGGCAACAGGGCGCACAGCCCGGAATAGTTGTCCAGCATGAACGGGATCCAGTGCGCGCATTCCGGCCCGACGGATTCCATCAGCTGTTTCCGGATCTCCGAAAAGGGAAGCGTGTTGTGATCCAGCGTGCGCCACAGTTCGTGGTGGACCGCCTTTTCCCGGACGGTCCGGATCTCCTCCTCGGTGGCGCCGTAGCGGCGCAGGAGGGCGGACCAGTCGAAATGGATCAGGACGTTCCCGATATCAAAAACGACATTCTTGATCATAAAAAAGCCTCACTTGAACAGCGTGCCGATGCCCCGGTCGGTCAGGATCTCGAGGAGCAGCGCGTGCGGGATCCGTCCGTCGATGATCACGCAGTGGCGGACGCCGCGGCGGATGGCTTCCACGCAGCACTCGATCTTGGGGATCATGCCGCCCGAGATGATGCCGTCCTGGAAATAGGCGGGCACTTCGGACACCCGGATCTCGGGGATCAGGGAATCCGGGTCGTTCACGTCGCGCAGGATGCCCCGCGTGTCGGTCATGGAGATCATGGCAAAGGCCTTGAGGGCCCCGGACAGGCTGGCCGCGACCGTATCCGCGTTGATGTTGTAGGTATGGCCTTCGGCATCGCAGCCTACGGTGGCGATGACCGGGATATAGCCGGCGTTCAGGGCGTCCAGGACGGGGCTCGGGTCGATCTTCACGATCTCCCCGACGTAGCCGAGGTCCGCCCGCAGGGGCTTGCATTCCAGCATATGACCGTCCACACCGCACAGGCCCATCGCGCGGCCGCCCGCGGAATGGATGCGGTTGACCAGGTCCTTGTTGAGTTTACCGGCCAGGACCATCTGCACGACCTGCATGGTGGCCTCGTCGGTCTTGCGCAGTCCGTCCACGAATACGGACGGGATCTGCATCTTCTTCAGCGTTTCGGTGATCTCGGGACCGCCGCCGTGCACCAGCACGACCTGCACGCCGATCTGGGACAGGAGGACGATGTCCTCCATCACGTCGGCCTTGAGTTCCTCGTTGATCATGGCGTTGCCGCCGTACTTGATGACCAGGATCTTGCCGCTGTATTCGCGGATGTAGGGAAGGGCCTGGCTCAGGATCTTCGCGTGAAGGTCGGTCGGGATCCCGGAGAGGTCAAGATCGGATACATTGGACATTTCGGTCGCCTCCTTACGTGCGGTAGTCGCCGTTGATGCGGACGTAGTCATAGGTCAGGTCGCAGCCGTATGCGGTGGCGCTCTCCTTGCCGTCCCGCAGCCGGATGTCCACCGTGATCTCGGATTCGAGAAGGATCTTCTTGGCCTTGCCCTCCGAGAAGTTCACCCCCGCGCCGTCGCGGCAGACGGCGATCTTGCCGGCTGAGGACACGAAGTCCACGTCCACGCCGGTGATATCCACGTCGGCGCCGGAATAGCCGATGGCGCACAGTACGCGGCCCCAGTTGGCGTCCGCCCCGAAGATCGCGGCCTTGGTGAGCGAGGAGCAGGCCACGCTCTTGGCGACTCTTCTCGCGTCGTCCTTGGTCTTGGCGCCGGTCACGTTCACGAGAAGCAGCCGGGTCGCGCCTTCGCCGTCCGCGGCGATCCTGCGGCACAGTTCCTGCGTCAGCATCCGCAATGCGGCGCAGAAGGTTTTGTAGTCCTCGTTCTCCTCTTCGATCATCGCGTTTCCGCACAGACCGTTGGCCAGAAGGAAGAGGGTGTCGTTCGTGGAGGTGTCCCCGTCGACCGAGACCATATTGAAGGTGTCTGCGACGTCGTCGCGGAGCGCCTTGTCCAGAAGAGTTGTGGAGATGGCCGCGTCCGAGGTCAAAAAGACCAGCATCGTGGCCAGGTTGGGATGGATCATGCCGGATCCCTTGGCAATGCCGCCGATCGTGCAGGTCTTTCCACCCAGGGTGAAACTCACGGCGACCTCCTTGGGCTTGGTGTCCGTGGTCATGATGGCCTCGTTGGCCTGCAGGCTCTGGTCGTAGCCCAGATGGTCCACCAGGTCCTGCATACCGGTCCGGATCGGATTGATGGACAAAGGCTGTCCGATGACGCCTGTGGAGGCGACGAGCACGTCGTCCTCGATGATGCCCGTGTAGGATTCCACCAGCCGGCACATCGCGTCGGCCACTTCCAGGCCGTCCGCGTTGCAGGTGTTGGCGTTGCCGCTGTTGGCGATGATGGCCTGCGCGCGGCTGTTCCACAGATGCGCGCGGGAGACCTCGATCGGGGCGCCCTTGACCAGGTTGGAGGTGAACAGCGCCGCGCAGGTGCAGGGCACGTCGCTGACGATCAGGGCGAGATCCCGTTTGTCCCGGTTCTTGCGGATGCCGCAGTGGACGCCCGAAGCCCGGAATCCCTTGGGGGCGCACACGCCCCCGGAAACGAATGCTTGTTTCATAGTTACCTCATTGGGCCGGTTCAGCACAGGCCGGTATCTTCCGGCAGTCCGAACCGGATGTTCAGACATTGGATGGCCGCCCCCGAAGCGCCTTTGCCCAGGTTGTCGAAGACGGATGTGATGAGTATGCGGTCGGCGTTGCCGTGCACGGAAAGCTCCATACGGTCGGTGTCCGCCATGGCGCAGGCGCTGATCAGCCCCCGGTCATAGGATTCCCCGAACGGAAGCACACGGACAAGGGAACTGCCGGCATAGTGATTTGCGAGGATCGAGTGGATCTCCTCAGGTCCCGGATGACCGGGCAGAAGGTCGGAGAAGAGCGCGATGCTGGTCTCCATGCCGCGCGGGAAATCCGCTACAATGGGCGCGAAGACGGGCGTGCGGTCGAGCTTTGCCACGTGCACGATTTCCTTCAGGTGCTTGTGGGTCTGCCCGATGCCGTACTGCCTTGGCGCATCCAGAAGAGGGGAGCGGTCCGGAGATTCGTATTCCGCGATCATCTTCTTGCCTCCGCCCGTGTATCCGGTCAGGGAGTAGCAGACGAGCGGATAATCCGCGGGAAGGACGCCGGCTTTGCGCAAGGGATAGGCGATGGACAGGAATCCGCCCGCGTGGCATCCCGGCACCGCGATGCGGTCGGACTTGGTCAGCGCGGACCGATACTCCGGTCCCAGTTCGGGAAAGCCGTAGGTCCAGTCCGGGTCGGTCCGGTGCGCGGTGGAGGTGTCGATGAGGACCAGGTCCAGCCCTTTGGCCAGTTCGGAGGCTTCGATCGCCGCGGCGTCCGGCAGACACAGGAAGGTCACGTCGCTTTCGGCCATGCATCGGCGCCGGGCTTCCGGATCCTTCCGGTTCTCCTCGGCGATGGGGATCAGATCGATGTCGTCCCGGGCGCCCAGCCGGTCCGCGATGCGCAGACCGGTCGTCCCTTCGCGACCGTCAATAAATACCCGGATGTGTGCCATGTCCGTGTCCAGACCTTTCCGCGCGGATCCTACCGCGCCGTGTTTTTGCATATATGCGATATTTTATATCGTTTTGCCGGTTCTGTCAATGCGCAAATTACATAAAAAGAAATTCGAAAATCTATAAATAGCCGTCAGATTACCGCAATTCTGAATAGCAACGGTCAAAATATGCAAAACTCTGAATAATTATGCAGAATCTATACGCTATTCGATATAGCCTTCCCGGCGGCAGAAGGTCAGCGCCTTTTCAAGAAGGATGTCCTTACTGTTGAAGTCCGGTTCTTCCAGCACCTCGTCCAGAAGATAGGAAAGCGTGATCCCGATGGCCCGTCCGGCCGGGATCCCGGCCTCGATAAGATCGTCTCCGGAAACGGCCAGCCCCGCAAACGAGACGCAGACGCCGGTCTCCAGATCCATTTCGGCGATGTTCCGGATGGTTTCGTTCTTTTCGCCATAGGCCTCCCGAACCCGCAGGATGCCGGGCAGAAGCGAACCGTACGTGCGCAGGGCACGGCGGATCGAGGGCCCGTCCAGGGGCAGGAGCAGGACTTCTGCGGTGGTCATGAGCAGGACGTCGTCAAACAGGTTCTTGGGCAGATGCATGCGGCGCAGCACGTTGTAAACCGTGGCCGTATCGCGCTCCCAGACGAGATAGCACATCCGCAAAGCCAGATCCCTGGGCAGCCGATCGAGGCCGGAAAGATCCGCCGGAGGCTCGTATCCGGGGAAGAGGACAGCCGACAGGCCGGAGTCCCTTAAGAGCGTCATGCCGTAGGCCGGACGGTCCGACAGGAGCAGACCGGACAGTTCCGAACCGACGCGGGTATCCGAAAGGGAGGCGCACAGGTTCCGGCAGGATTCGATCCCGGACCGGAGAGCCGGATCCCAGTCAAACCCCAGCTTGGCGGCGAAGCGGGCTGCCCGGAGCATGCGGAGCGCGTCTTCGGTGAAACGGGTGACCGGGTTCCCGACGCAGCGGAGCACACGGGACTCCAGGTCTCTAAGACCTCCGTAGGGATCCACCAGATTACCGTCTGCATCCAGGGCCATCGCGTTGACCGTGAAATCCCGGCGACCAAGATCTTCCCGGACGTCGTCAGTGAATTCCACTTCCTGCGGATGGCGGGCGTCCGTGTAGGTCCCGTCCTTGCGGTGGGTGGTGATCTCGATCATGCCGTCCGAGGTCCCGACCGAGACCGTGCCGTAGCGGACGGCGCCGAGTTCAGGGGAAAGACCGGCCGTTTGCAGAAGGGAAGCGACCTCCTCCGGCTTTGCGGCGACGGTGATGTCATAATCGTCGGGCTCCCGCCCCAGATATTTGTCCCGGACGCATCCGCCGACCCAGTAGGGCCTGCAGCCGCGTTCATTCAGAAAGAACATGAGTTCACGGGCTGTCCACATAGACGACCTCCCAAAGCAGTGATTCTGCCCCCATTATACCACCGCGGAGCCGGAACAGGGGAGAAAAAGAGTGAAAAACAGTTCAGCCTGGAGAGATTGTACCGGCCTTCAAGGTGTACAAGGCACCGCAAATCTTTATTATTAACAATTTGTTAATATTTTTATGGTATAAGTACTCTGAATAACTTTGCGACAAACCGTCAGCGAAAGGAAACATTGAGAATGATCAGAATCGAGCATCTCGTCAAGAATTACGGATCCAACTGCGCGGTGGACGACATCAGCTTTTCCGTGGAAAGCGGAGAGATCGTCGGCTTCCTCGGTCCCAACGGCGCGGGCAAATCCACGACCATGAACATCCTAACGGGCTACATCTCGTCCACGGCCGGGCGCGCGTCCATCGCCGGGATCGACATACTGGCCAATCCCCTGGAGGCCAAGAAGCTCATCGGGTACCTGCCCGAACAGCCTCCCCTGTATCTGGATATGACCGTACGGGAATTCCTGAATTTCAACTATGACCTCAAGCGGTGCACCCTGGACCGGGACGCCCACATCGCCGAAGTGTGCGAGGTGGTCAAGATCCAGGACGTGGAGAACCGCCTCATCCGGAACCTGTCCAAGGGTTACCGGCAGCGCGTCGGCATTGCCGGGGCGCTGGTGGGCAATCCGGCCGTCATCATCTTCGACGAGCCGACCGTCGGACTGGATCCCAAGCAGATCATCGAGATCCGCAACCTGATCCGTACGCTGGGCAAGGACCACACGGTCATCCTGAGCACGCACATCCTCCAGGAGGTGCAGGCGGTCTGCGACCGGATCATCATCATCAACAAGGGCAAGATCGTCGCGGACGAGAAGACCGAGAACATCGCGCGCATCGTGGAGAACAACCGCCGGTTCAACGTCAAGATCTCGGGTCCGCAGAGAGACGTGCTGGCCGCGCTGAAGAGCCTGTCCGGCATCTCCTATGCCGAAGTGCTCGCGGAGCGGGACGGCGATGCCTACACCTATACCATCGAGAGCGAGATGGGCACGGATATCCGCAAGAAGCTGTTCTTCGAGATGGCCGCCAAGGGCTGGCCGATCATCGGACTGGAAGCGCTGGGCGTCAGCCTGGAGGATATCTTCATCACGGTCGTCGACGAATCCAGCAAGGGAACCGTCGAGCGCGAGCGGGAACGCCGCGCGGTGCGCCGCGGGGAACGCGGACGCGGACGGACGTCGCTGGAGAGCACGCTGGCCAACGACATGGTGGCCGAAGCGGACCGCAAGCGCGCCGAGGACGCTAAGAGCGGATATGCCGACCTGGATGCCCAGGACGTGCCCGAGGGACACGACGACGGGACCGGCCAGCCGACCGGCAAGCCGGATACGGGCAAGGAGGATTAAACTATGTTTGCGATTTACAAGAAAGAACTGCGTTCCTTCTTCATCAACCCCATCGGGTATGTGTATCTGGGCGTGTTCCTGGCCTTTTCGGCCCTTTTGTGCTGCTACACGACCATCGTGGCCGCGACCTACAGCACCAGTTCCTATTTCACCTATATGTCGTTTGCGTTCGTGATCCTGATCCCGCTGCTTACGATGCGTCTGTTCGCCGAGGAGCGCAAGCTCAAGACCGAACAGCTGCTGCTCACGGCGCCGGTCACCCTGACCGGTATGGTGATGGGCAAGTACCTGGCGGCCCTGACCGTGTTCGGCGGGTCCATGCTGGTCTCCATCATCAACTTCATCCCGCTGTACGTATACGGCGCGGCCGAACGGGCGGGCACGAGCTATTCCTCCACCCAGATCGGACCGGTCACCGGGCAGATCGTCGGGTCCTTCATCGCCCTGATCCTTCTGGGCGCGGCGTTCCTCGCCATCGGGACCTTCATCTCGGCCATGACCGAGAACCAGTTGTCCGCGGCGGTCATCACGATCGCGGTCATCGCGGCGATGGTGTTCCTCAACATACTCAACCAGCTCAAGGATTCGGACGGACAGCAGCTCATCTCGTCCTATCCGATCCGCGCGGTCATCGACTGGGTGTCCGTCATCAGCCGGTTCTCCAACTTCCGGTACGGAATCTTTGATTTCACGGCGCTGCTGTACTACTGCTCGCTGGCCTTTGTGTTCCTGTTCCTCACCGTGCGCGTCTACGACAAGCGCCGCTGGGGCTGATGCGGAGGTCCACCGTTAATGAATTCCGTTACATTCCGCAAGAAAGCGCGGTTCGGCGGCCTGTCCATCGGACTGACCATCGTGCTCATCGCGGTCATCATCCTCGTCAACGTGCTGTTCGGGGCGTTCGCCAACAAGTTCGGATGGTACGTGGATATGACCGGAAGCGCTTTGTACTCCGTGTCCGAGAACTGCATCCGGCAGCTCGGGGAGGGGTTGCGCAGGCTGGCTGAGCCCGGAGGGGCGGTCAAGCCGGTGCGCATCATCTTCCTCAATTCTCCGGACAACCTCAATGCCGAGGTGACCCAGCGCTACGTGTACAATACGGCGCGAACGCTGGAAAACGAGTTCCCGGACTATATCGAGGTTTCCTGGATTGATATCTGGACCTATCCGGACAGCGTCCGCAAGTATATGGACCAGATGGGCAAACTGCAGTCCACGATGGTCGTCGTCGACTGCGGCGCAAACGGGTACCGGGTCATCAGCCTGAACGAGTTCTTCGAGTTCAGGGCCGCGGACTCCACCACTCCCGTCGGATACAACGGGGACGAACGTTTTGCCTCTGCCATCCTGACCCTTCTGAGCCCGGACAAGCAATCCTGCTATCTGACCGTGAACCACGGCGAGACCTATTATGACCGTCAGGTGCTGGTCACCCTGGTCGACGCGGGCTATACGCTCAGCTACCTCAATCTTTTGCAGGAACCGATCCCGGACGACTGCGACCTTCTGCTCCTGTACAACCCGACCGCGGACCTGACCGTGGCCGACGGCGTGTCCCAGCTGGACGAGCGCGTCAAGCTGGACGCCTATATGCAGGGCGGAGGGAACATGATGGTCTTCCTTTCGGATTCCGTCCAGCACCTGCCCAACCTGGAGGGCTTCCTCGGCAGCTGGAACCTGACGCTCCAGCGCCACGAGAACGCCGAGGGCGCGTCCTATCCGTATATGGTCAAGGACCCCTCCGCCTCGCTGACGTCGGACGGCTCCACCATCCTTGGCGCATATGCCAGGGAAGGGAAAGGCGCCGAATGGCTGGCCCCGATGCGGGAAAGCAGCCATGTCCCGATCGTCATCTTCAAGAACGCCACTTCACTGCAGATCGGCTCGGACAACGCGTCCGTCAAGGCCTACCCCCTGTTCACCGCGAACGAGGGCTCGGAGGCCTGGAGCGCCGGCAGCCTGGTCAGCCGGGGCGAAACGTACAATCTCATGACGCTTTCGGTGAACGAGACCGCGGGCTCGAACCTTGTGGTCTGCACCTCCTCGGCGTTTGCCTCCGAGGACTACTTCATGAGCGTCGTGTTCGGCAACCGTGAGGTGCTCCAGCGCGTCCTGGCCGGCATGGGCAAGCAGGACGTCCTGGTCGATATCGATTTCAAGCCGTTCGCGGATTCGACCATCCATTCGATCACCACCACCGCCATGGCGCAGTGGACCGTCTGGCTGACCGCCGTGCCGGCCGTCCTGGTGCTCGGAGCGGCCATCATCATTCTGGTAAGGAGGAAAAACGCGTGAAAGGTTCCCAAGACCAAGAGCGGTCCCTGCCGTCCGGTACGCCGGAGAGCGAAGAGGATCGTCAGGCGTTCGAATCCGCCGAATCCAGACGCCGGTTCCGCCACGGGGCTCTGTCCATAGCCATCACGGCCGGCGTCATCGCGCTGGTCCTCCTGCTCAACGTGCTCGTGTTCGCCCTGTTCCAGTCCAATCTCTGGTACGTCGACATGACCGGGGAGGTCTATCAGGAGAAGAACCCGGAGTATCTGGGCCTGTACTCCCTGACGGACGCCTGCAAGGATCTGTTAAGTCGCACGTTCGCCGGCCTGCGCGAGCAGTACGGCAAGGAGTCCGAAGTGGAGATCCTCTTCTGCGACGATCCCGACGTGCTGGTCTCCAACAGCGCCCAGCGCATGATCTACTACACGGCCCTCAATCTGCAGAAGGCGTTTCCCAAGAACATCAAGGTGAAATGCGTAGACGTGTACCACAACGCCAGTGCCGTGCAGAAATACAAGACCAATTCGGTCTCCACCATCTATCCGACCCAGGTCATCATCTCCAGCGGAAGCGAATTCCGCGTGATGTCCATCCGCGCGTTCTTCGTGTATTCGGACAACAACTCGACCGAGCCCTGGGCGTACAACGGGGAGAAGTATTTCTCCTCGTCCATCATCGCGGTGACCAAGGCCGAGGCCCCGATCTGCTGCGTGACCAACAACCACGGGGAGATCCCGGTCTCCGAATCCTTCTGGAACCTCCTGGGCAACGCGGGCTACGCGGTCCAGTACCTGGATCTGGAACACGAGGAGATCCCGGAGAACTGCCGCCTGATCCTGACCTACGGGCCGACCGAGGACTTCAAGTCCCGGTTCGACGGCACGGACGGCGTCTCGGAGATCGAGAAGCTGGACAAGTTCCTCGACAAGGCCTATTCCTATGCCATCTTCACCAACGCGGACACTCCGGTCCTCAAGAACCTGGAGGAG
>JAFYHA010000095.1 GCA_017539425.1 Clostridia bacterium | reverse complement strand
TGGCCAGTTCCTTATATACACCGATGGGGCTGGAACCGGTGGGCAGACCGAGGACGAACGGGCGGTTTTCCTTGTGGGCGTTGATCTTACCGGCGATATAGCGGGCAGCCCACAGGCACATGTTTTCATAGTTTTCCTGAATGACGACTCTCATAGAGCGGTTTCTCCTAACATATTTGATCATTCCGGACGGAAGTCCCTCTGTTACGGTTCTGATTCCGCTTTTTAAAGGCTTCCTGACGGTGCCGTTGCACCGCGGCAGCATCCGCCGAGTCTTTCGACAACTGCCGTTCCTCGTCACCCTTTTCGGGCCTGGCGCTAGCTGGACGACCGTTCCTCACCGGTCTTGTCCGCTTTACAGTGGCGCGGCTTTCGGCCTGCCTCGTCTATTGTCTCATATTTTGGCAAGGAATGCAAGTCCAAATCCGCGCACTATGGCAAAAAACGCAATTTGGAAACCTGCGCACTATGGCAAAAAGCACAGTTTGGAAACCTGCGCACTATGGCAAAAAAGCACAGTTCGGAATCCTGCGCACTATGGCAAAAAGCACAGTAGGGAAAAGAGTGCCTTGACTCATACTTGAAAGAGAAGGCGGTAGGTAAAAAAAGATAGCGCGGCATTAGACCATTCTGGCTGTTGCCGCGCTATAGTATTTTTTTGTTTTTCCGATTAATGTTTGTTCCGTCCCCAGAATACGTTATACCGGTCCGGTTTCCATTCGGGAGCGATATCCTTTACGGCTTCTTTTGCCGAGATGACTCTGTTCCCGTTGTCGATGTCGATGAGGGTATAGCGGTCATGACCCATGCCGAGTTCCTTCATATAGCTCAGCTGGCGCAGTCCATGCCGGGTCTCGATCCGTTCTACGAGCGCTTTTCCGCCCCCCTTGGGGAGGTTGTAGATCAGGTCCACACAGGCGTTGTCCGCAGCCAGGATGTCCAGGGAGGCGACAAACCCGATGTCCGGTGTCACGACGGGTTCGGCCTCGCGGCCTTCGCAGTCGCACGAAACGGACATGTTCCGCATCGTGTTGATGAAACAGACGTGGGGGGCAAAGAAGTCCACGGTGGCTTTTGTGCTTTCCGAAATGCGTTCCATGAGTTCCTCTTCGGCGATGGACCACATATTGTCAGAACCGGCCACGGTGTGG
The DNA here is from genome assembly GCA_017539425.1 of Clostridia bacterium. Lineage (GTDB taxonomy): Bacteria > Bacillota > Clostridia > Oscillospirales > CAG-272 > RUG14240. The sequence goes on along the minus strand of JAFYHA010000095.1, from coordinate 3,230 downwards.
ATCTCCTTCTTGCCGATCCGTCCGTCCGCGCAGCCTATGCCGATATTCTTGTTGGATCCACCGAATCCGCCCATCACGTGGCCCTTGAAATGGGTGAGCACGAGCAGGGAATCGTAGTTCAGCATAGTCTTGCCCACGTGCATCTCGGTGAACCATTTGCCACCCTTTACCGGAAGCGTCGCGACGCCTTCCGCGTCCGTGATGTCCACCGGGCAGAAGGTCCAGCCGTTGATCTCCAGCGTCTTGCGGTGATCCTCGGTGGTATAGCGGCTGTCCTCGTAATAGGTGTTGGTCTCAATGATGGTGGCGTCCGGGATCCGTGCCTCGAACAGTTCCTTTACCCAGGGACGGGGTAGAATGTTGGGGCCTTCGGCCTCGCCGGTATGCAGCTTGACGGCGATCCTGCCCTGCAGGACCGGGCTCACGCGGTCATAGATCTTCTGCAGGCCCTGCGCGCTGAGGTCCCGGGTAAAGAAGACCACCGCGCTCTCGCCGGTTCTTTGTTCAAACGGGACGTAACGGTTTCCGTCGGTTCCGGGAACGGGAAATTTCACTGTCATAAGCGTTGGCCCGGCGGTTCTCCCGTCCGGGTCTTCCTCCTTTTTGTTTGGGTATGGGTCAATGTTTCTGCGGAATGCGGCGCCCGAACCAGTTCAGCAGTTCAAGGCCGGTTTCCGGAATGCATTCGGGAAGGTTGTACCAGTGCGTGGCCCCGCGCACCTCGTATCCGCCGTAGGGGAATTCCTCCTCGGAGGGCAGGTAGCTGTAGACCGCGTTGGAATAGCCGCACACGTAGATCTGTTCCGGGGACCATCCTTTGTTCACGGCGAGGTCCTGGATCTTGTTGCCGAGCAGGGTGAGCAGTTCGAAGGGAACCATACAGAAGAGCAGGGCGTCGCCCGGCGCCACGCACTGCAGGGGGACCGTAATGGAGAAATCCTCTCCTTTTTCCAGCATCTCCAGCATATGCCGGCGCCAGCGGATCTCGCGGAACCGGACGTGACGTTCCACGCCGTCAAGGGCGCGGTATTCGGTTTCCAGGTCCCGGATCTCCTGCTTCAGGACCGAAGCGTCCTCATCCGCCATAGGCAGCCGGACCCATTCGTATTCGACACGGAGGGCTCCCGAGGGTGCGGCTCCTGCGGGCGCAGTCTTCGCGAAACGGTCCACCGGTACCGCCAGGTCTTCACCCAGGGCCCGGATCCAGGCGTCCATATCCAGGTTTTCCGGGTTGTACGGGTTGATGTCCGCGCCCCGACCCTGGAAGAACAGATAGGGCATTTCATCCGAGGAGTATCCGTTGAGTACGGCGAGCCAGTCCGGAGAGACTTCCATCGAGGTGTTGATGACCGGGTGGCAGCTGGCCGAGCAGAGCACGGCCTTCACGCTCCCCTCCGCATTGCGGAAGACCGAGGCCCGGATTGAGGGATCGATGACGTCCCGTCCGCGGCGGTTGATTGCGTGGTGCAGGACATCGGGCAGGACCGCCGAGGCAAAAGTGCCCGCTTCGGCACGCTCCATGGCCCGTACCGCGGCTTCCGCGCATTTCTCCGCCACGTCCCCGAAGTAGTCGTAGTGGATGGGAAGCTCGTCCAGGATCCCGGCCGCCGGCGCGGCGTGGGTATGGATGAAGTTCAGGGCGATATGGCTCACGGGCACGCCCGTAAAATCCGAGATCTGGGAAGACACCAGCCGGTAGAGGCGCTCGTTGAGACCGATGAGGTCGATGTTGTACAGCAGGGCGCAGCTGTCGCCGTCCAGACAGGCCATGACCTTGGCCTTGAGAGGCGCCTTGATGCCGGTGGCGGGCGAGATGCGGAATCCGTACCCGTCCAGGTAGGTCCCCTTGAGTTCCGGGGTGATGTCGGTCTCGGCAAAGCCGAACCTGAGTGTGGACATAGCGTATCCTCCTCCGCGCTCACGCGGAAACCGTATTTTGGTAGCGCATCCGGCCGGGCGGACAGCCGTACCGGGCCCGGAAGGCTTTGGAAAAGTATCCGCTGTCCGCAAAGCCCGTTTTCTGGGCGATCTCGCTTACGGACAGGTCCGTGGACAGAAGAAGCACGCGGGCGCGGGACAGACGGTAGGCGTTGAGATAGGAGACCGGGGAACGCCCGGTCGCGCTTCGGAACAGCCGGCAGAACGAAAAGGGGTTCATGTAGGCGGCCCTGGCGAGATCCGCGAGTTTCAGCGGTTCTCCGTAATGCCGCTCGATATAGGCCTGCGCGGCCTTGACGGACGCGGGCAGCTCATTCGCGTAAGACTCGGTCCGGTCCGTTTCAAACCAGCGCCCGAACAGGCAGGACAGCCCTCCGCGTACGCGCATGGTGCGGCCGGGTCCTTCGGACTGCGCGTCCCGGACCACCTCGAGGAACAGGGAACGGGATTCCGGATCCCCGGACAGGCGGTTGGCAAAGGACAGGCGTCCGGTCCTGAGGTCAGTAAGGAGCGCCGCGGTCTCCCCGTCCGCCCCGGATTCCAGGAGGGACAGGTCCATCATGAGGCAGTGGTAGCGGCAGGGCGCGTCCGTAGCGGAAAAGCCGTGGCATTCGCCCGGGTTGACCCGGACCAGGTCTCCGGCCGACGCCTCGAACGTGCTGTACTCGATCTCGCATCGGAGCGTCCCCTCCAGGATGTACAGGATCTCGAACGGTTCATGGAAGGACAGGGGAGCGTCCGGTCCTGAGGATTCCGCGGTCTCGGGTCGGGCGCACATGTCCGCCAGCACGTACATGGGGAAATCCGAACGGTTAAACGGGATGGGCTCATGGATGCGGAGCCTGGCCGGAGTCGTGTCCGGCGTTCCGGTATGCTGCGGCATGGTCCCACCTCCTCCCGTAAAACGGGTTTCCTGATTCCACTCTACTCCCCGAAGAGAAAAAAGTCAAGGGAAGATTTGTAAATTCCACGGGATCCGGAAGAATGCGCAAAAATGTCAAGATTTTCCAAGTGAGCGGCAAAATCCTACAGGACAGTCGCAGAAATTTGGAATATACTGGTTACGAAAGAGACCGAGAGGAGGCCCGAAATGCGGTATATCGGAATCGACGGAGGCGGGACCAAAACGGCCCTGTGTCTCCTGGAGAACGAAAAGGTGACGGCGCGCGCGGTCTGCGGGCCGCTCAACTATCGGACGGCGAAAACGGACGCGCTCCGGAATCTGAAAGAGGGACTGGATTTCCTGCTTGCACAGTCCCCGGGACCGGTCCTGGCCGCGGGCCTCGGAGACC
>JAFYHA010000094.1 GCA_017539425.1 Clostridia bacterium | reverse complement strand
ACGATCTGGTTTGTACGGGCCCCGTGCCCGGGAAGGAGAACGCATGACGCGCATCTATCTGGATCACGCCGCACACACGCCTGTTCTTCCGGAAATAATTTACGGAATGGCGGAATATATGAAGAGTACGGCAGGGAACCCCTCGTCTCCCCATGCGGAGGGAAGGGAGGCCTCGGAGGCTTTGGAACAGGCCCGCGCCCGCGTGGCGGGGCTGTGCGGAGCCGAGAGCCGGAACGTGATCTTCACCTCGGGCGGGACCGAGGCGGACAACCTGGCGCTGGGAGGGGTCTTAGGAGCCTTGCCGAAACACCGGAACCGGATCCTCATGAGCGCGATCGAGCACGACGCGATGCTGAGCCAGATCCCAAGCCTTGAAAAAAGGGGCTTTGAGGTGGAACTGATTTCCCCGGACCCGGACGGGGTCATCCGGCCGGAGACCGTGGCGGCGCGGACCGACGGGCGGACCGCCCTTGTCTGCGTCATGCTCGCCAACCACGAGACCGGGGCCGTGCAGCCGATACCGGAGAACGCGGAGATCGTGCACCGGTCCGGGGCGCTGTTCGTCTGCGACTGCGTCGCGGGCGCGCCGTATCTGGACCTGAAGACCGAGGCCTGCGGCGCGGACGTGCTCACCCTGTCCGGTCACAAGATCGGAGGACCGGACGGCATCGGGGCCGTGGTCCTGAAACAGGATATTGCAGTGGCCTCGCTCTGGTCCGGAGGCGGACAGGAACGGGGCCGGAGACCGGGAAGCGAACCGGTGACGGGAGCCGTTGGGATGGGAATTGCAGCCGAAAGGCTGGCGGAAACGGTCGCGGAACGCGTTACACGTGCGGATCGGTTAAAAAACGTTTTATATGCGGAACTCTGCAATCTTGAAGGTGTGACGTTCCATGCCGCGCATACCCGCACGCTGCCCTCGCATCTGTCCCTGTCTGTGGCCGGCATCGAGGGCAAGGTCCTGGTCGCGCTGGCGGACCGGAGGGGCGTGGCTCTGTCCACGGGTTCGGCGTGCCGTTCCCGGGGCGATGAACCGTCCCCGGTGCTTTCGGCTATGGGACTGTCCGCGGAACTGTGCCGGACGGCCGTACGGGTCAGCCTGTCGTATACCCAGACGGAAGAGGAGATGAGGGACGCGGCCACCCGGATCCGGGATGCGGTCCGGTCCTTCCGTGGTGCCTGAACTCCGTTCCCAGTATAGCACGAAACCCGGCTTCCGTGTAGTCCTGCGGTCAAGAAAACGGGGGCAAAAGCCAAAGAACGAAAAAATGGAAATAGTTGGAACATAAGGAAGAAAATATAGGAAATTCGGCTTTGCGGACTCGCCGCGAGGCCTTTTTTTATGTGGAAAGGCAAAAAACTCAGAAAAAAAGTGTTCCGCAACCTTTGGATCCGCCCTCCCCTGAGCACTTCCCGGATTCTGAACGAGGGACAAAAAGTAACTGTAAGTTACCCTGTGCGGGCCCCTGTTTTTTAATTTTGGAAGGGATCCCGGGGGATAGTTCCCGAGGATGCCCCTCTTGCACCTTGACTTTTTTATATAGAAAGAGTATAATGGCATAGTCAAAAAAGGTTTCTTGTGCCTGTCGGGAAAGCGGTCGACGGCGATTTTCTTTTACGCGCGTATGCGGGAGAACATGCGCACGGGGAAGGGAGCCGGCCGGGGATGCGTCTCTCCGGGGGGCACAATGAAGGAGGACAACAAATGAGATTCACGAAAGTTCAAAGAATCGCAACTTTGATACTCGCGCTCTCACTGTTGCTCGGCGGCGCCACGTTCACGGCGGCTGCGGATGGGGGAGAAAGCGGATCCACTTCGACGGAATCCGCTTCCATCAACAGCTACCTGGCGCGTGTCAACGCGGATGCGTACAACACGTATCTGTCCAAACACGCGGACGCCGAATCGGGTACGCAGACGATCACCGTGAACGCTCTGGATTACGATCCGGAGAAGACGACGGCGGCCGTCAGCGAGGTCGAGTACGAAGGTGTGACGGCGTTGCACACGCCCGGAATCGGAAATGTCGTGTGGTCGGTCGATCTGGCCGGCGCAGGCGTGACCGGACCGGCGCTGTACAACATGCTGATCGACTACTATCCGGAAGTCGGAAAGTCAGCTGCGATCGAGCGCGAACTGTACCTCAACGGCAAGACGCCGTTCGTAGAGGCCCTTTCGGTCAAGCTTCCCAAACTCTGGGAGAATGAATACCTCAAGGGCAGCTTCACGGCCAAGAGCGAGGGAGACGCGCAGAACGCGAAGGCCAAGGCCGCAGAGCTCGGGATCGAGGCGGAAGTGGACGGCACGACCGTCAACTACACTATTCCGGCCTGCTGGACCGAAGATACCGCAAAGTATCTGCTCGTGGACAACTTCATCCGGTTCTTCCGCGCGGACATCAACGGAAACGAACTCCGTCCGACGGTCACGCAGACTCCGGGATGGACCACGTTCGTGCTCCACGACACGGCCGGCTACTATTCCGCGACCCGGTATAAGATCTACCTGGATCCCGGCACAAGCGGCAAGGTGGAACTCCAGCTCAGCGGCAAGAACGAGAGCATGGCCATCAAGTCCATCCGCTTCGTACCCTGCGAGGAGCCCGGCACCTATGCCGACTACAAGGCCATGACCGCGAATGCGATCGCCGGCAGGGACGTGATCAAGATCGAGGCCGAATATCCGTCCGCGATCTCGTCCAACACCATCTATCCCGTCGAGGACCGCACCTCCGCCGCGACATCCCCCTCGGACGTGACGCGCACGGTGCTCAACACCATCGGCGGCGAGAAGTGGCAGACGGCAGGCCAGTGGGTGGAATACAAGTTCAAGGTCGGCTCCAGCGGCATGTACAAGATCTTCAGCCGCTTCAAGCAGAGTATCCTGGACGGTATCTACACCAGCCGTTCACTGTACATCTACAGCGGTGACGGCGTTGCGGCCGGACAGCTGGGCTACTACAACGGCATCCCGTTCGAGGAAGCCGCCGCGCTACGGTTCAACTACAATACCGAATGGCAGGCCTATCCGCTGACCAACTACCTGGACGGCGACAACGACGGCAAGATCGACGAGTTCATGTTCTATTTCAAGGAGAACGTGGAGTACACGATCCGCTTCGAGGTCACCCTGGGCAACATGGGCCCGATCATCCAGAACGTGGAAAACATCCTGGCCAAGATCAACAATGACTACCTGACGATCCTCAAGCTGACCGGCGCCAACCCGGACAGCTACCGTGACTACGGATTCGCCCGCGTTATGCCGGACACGCTGATCGACATGATCATCCAGTCCCGTGCGCTGTACGAAGTCATTGATTACATGAAGGCGACCGCCGGAACGGCCTCTTCGGAAGCCGCCATCCTGCAGAAGGTGGCCATCCTGCTCCAGAAGATGGGCACGGATGAGGACCAGATCGCCACACAGCTGGATTCGCTGAAATCCTACGTCGGGTCCATCGGTACGTTCCTGTCCGACTCCAAGACCCAGCCGCTCACGTTCGACTACCTGATGGTCGTCGGATGCGAGAACGAGAACTACAAAGTCAAGTCCAAGGCCGGCTTCTTTGAATCGGTCTGGCACGAGATCCGCAGCTTCTTCGTCTCGTTCTGGCGCGACTACAACAGCATGGGCGCAACGGACACCAGCGGCATCGCGGACAACATCGAAGTCTGGGTCGCCTACGGCCGTGACCAGTCTCAGGTCATCCGTAACCTGATCACCAACGACTTCACTCCGAACAACAATGTGGCGGCCGACCTCAAACTGGTTTCCGGCGGCACGCTGCTTCCGTCCATTCTGGCCAACAAGGGACCGGATGTCTATCTGGGACTGGGCCAGGGCGACGTCATCAACTATGCGATCCGCGGAGCGCTCCACAACATCGAGGAGATGGAGGGCTTCGAGGAGACCACGGGCCAGTTCACCGAAGCGGCGATGCTGGTGCTGGGTATCGCGGACGCCAAGAACGTCAAACACTATTACGGTCTGCCCGAGACCCAGGGCTTCTCCATGATGTTCGTCCGTGTGGACGTGCTCTCCAACCTGGGCATCGAGATCCCGAAGACCTGGGAGGACATCTACTCCGCACTGCCGATCCTGGAGGCCAACTCCATGGAAGTCGGCGTAACCACGGATTTCCAGATCTTCCTGTACCAGAAGGGCGGCGAACTGTTTGCCGACGACGGTATGCGCATCAACCTGGACAGCCAGCTCGGACTGGAGTCCTTCGAGACGATGTGCAACATGTTCACGCAGTACTCCTTCCCGTACACCTACAGCGCCCCGAACCGGTTCCGTACCGGTGAGATGCCGATCGTCCTTGCGGACTACTGCGGCATGTACAACCAGCTGAAGGTGTTCGCGACCGAGATCGAAGGCCTGTGGGAATTCGTTCCGGTCCCCGGCACACTGGATGAGGAAGGCAATATCAACAACTGCGCGATCTCTTCGGTCAGCGCGGACGTCATCGTCACGGGTTCCCGCAATCCGGAAGCCGCCTGGAAATACCTGAAATGGTATACCGGACCGGAATGCCAGACCGCTTACGCGAACGACATGGTCGCGATCATCGGCGACTCCGCCAAGCATCCGACCGCGAACCGTACGGCCCTGGCCAGCATGCCCTGGACCACGGCCGAGTACGAACAGGTGGCCGCACAGTTCAACAACCTGGCCGCCGTTCCGAACTACCCGGGCGCGTACATCATCGGCCGTTACACCGGATTCGCGTTCCTGGCCGCCTACAACAAGGGCGCCAACCCGATCACCGAGCTGCTGAGCTACATCAACACGATCAACAAGGAAATCACCCGTAAACGTAAGGAATTCGGGCTGGAGACCCTGGAGATCGGCCAGACCCTGGCGTCCAAACGCCTGGATATGGCGACCGAGCTGCTGAATACGCTCTCCAAGACCACCAAGGATTACGACGATATGCTCCCGCAGGTGCGTATCGCCATCCGGAACATGGAAGGTGTGAAGTCCCACGTGGAGACCAAGCACATCGTCCTGCTCGAAAGTTATGCTGATTATTTCAGCGATGAGGCCGCAAGACTGGATCCGACCGGAGCCACCGTCAAGGCGGACGCGGAGAAGAATGACCGCGACCTCAAGGACATCGCCTCGATCTGCGCGCGGATCGGCAAGTACCTCCAGGAGGCTGCCGACGCGTTCAAGACATACTGAGGCCGGGATGAGTAAGGAGTATCGTTTATGGCTAACAAAGAACTGAAAGCCGTACACCGCACAGACATATCCCGGGCCCAGTGGGTGCTCAAGGAGATGTGGCGCAACAAAGTGGCTTACGTCATGATCCTGCCCTACATGCTCGTGTTCACCCTGTTCACGATCGTCCCGGTGCTTCTGTCCGCTGTCATCAGCTTCACCGATTTCAACATGCTGCAGTGGCCGAACTTCGTCGGCGTCAGCAACTACGTATCCCTGTTCTTCGACGACGACATCTTCCTGATCGCCGTCAAGAACACCTTCATCTTCGCGGCAATCGTCGGACCGGCGTCCTATTTGTTGTCCTTCCTGGTCGCCTGGTTCATCAACGAGCTGCCTCCGAAGATCCGCGCACTTGTGACCTTGATCTTCTACGCACCGTCCATCTCCGGACAGGTGTACCTGATCTGGGCGACGCTGTTCTCGGCGGACTCCCAGGGCTGGATCAACGCCACGCTCATCGAGGTCGGCATCATCAGTACGCCGATCACATTCTTCCAGAACGCCAATTACGTCATGCCCCTTTGTATCGTGGTCGCCCTTTGGACGTCACTGGGTACGGCGTTCCTGTCGTTCATCGCAGGCTTGCAGGGCGTCGACAGAGCCCTGTATGAGGCGGGCGCCGTGGACGGCGTCCGGAACCGCTGGCAGGAATTGTACTACATCACGCTGCCGTCCATGGGACCTCAGCTGATGTTCGGTGCGATTATGTCCATTACCGGTTCATTCGGTTTCGGAGGCGTTGTCACCGCACTTTGCGGATTCCCGTCGGTCGACTATGCGGCGCATACCATCATGCACCACCTGGAAGACTATGCGGGGCAGCGTTATGAGATCGGCTATTCGTCCGCCATCGCCGTCATCTTGTTCCTGATCATGATCGGGGCCAATATGCTGGTGAAGAATATCATTTCGAAGTTGGGTAAGTAAGATGGCTAAGTTAAGAACAAGAAAACACAGAGTCGTCCTTTCCCGTTCGACCGGAGGCGACGCCGGTATCACCGTTGTAATGACCATTCTCGGTCTGTTCATGGTTCTGCCGATGGTGTACACCATCGCGCAGTCGCTGAAACCGCTGGATGAGTTGTGGATGTATCCGCCGCGATTCCTGGTTTCCAATCCCACCCTGAAGAACTTCACCGATCTGTTCTCACTGATGAACACATCCTGGGTGCCGTTCTCCAGATACGTATTCAACACGATCTTCAACTCGATCTTCGGCACGGCCGGGCATCTGCTGATCGCTTCCATGTGCGCGTACGCACTGGCTAAGATCCGCTTCCCGGGTTCGACCGGAATGTTCACCATGATCCGTACATCCCTGATGTTCCACACCACGGTCACGACCATCACTTCATTTATTATAATGAGTGCGTTCGGCTGGATCGATACGCCTCTGGCCATCATCATCCCGGCCTGGGGCTCCACATTGGGTCTGTACCTCATGAAGCAGTTCATGGACACCAACGTCGCGGACGCCATCCTCGAGAGCGCGCGTCTGGACGGCGCCAACGAGTTCTACACCTTCTGGGTCATCGCGATGCCGATGGTCAAGCCGGCCTGGCTGACGCTGATCATCTACAGCTTCCAGGGCCTGTGGAACCAGGGTGCGTCCATCTACATCTATTCCGAGCAGCTGAAGTCCTTCAACTACGCGATCGGACAGATCACCGCAGGCGGTATCAAGCGTGCCGGCGCATCGGCCGCGGCTACCGTGCTGATGATGATGGTCCCGATCATCGTCTTCGTGGTGTCGCAATCGAACATCATCGAGACGATGGGGTCGTCCGGTATGAAGGATTAAGGAGGGTACATGAAAACAAATATCTTCACCAGAGTGCTGGTTGTGGCATTTGTCCTCCTCATGGTGCTGGCGATCCCGGCCGGTGCCTCCTCGGCGTATCAGACCTACACCTACTCGATCAACGGGACGGCCCTGTATTCCCCGGACGCCTACAGCGCGGCACGCGCCGTGAACTCCTCGGATATGGGACTTGACCTGGATTTGAGCAGCCCGGCCGATCTGTTGACGGACGAGGAGCACAACGTCTACATCGCCGATGCCGGAAACAACCGCATCGTCGTCCTTGACCGGTACCTGAAAGTCAAGATGACGATCAGCACGTTCATCAACGCGCAGGGTAACGACGACGCGCTGTCCAATCCGCAGGGCCTGTACGTGACCAAGGACAAGATCTGGGTCTGCGATACGGGCTGGAACCGGGTCGTGGTCTTCGACCGCGACGGCAACTTCGTGCGGATCCTGGACGAACCGAAGAGCAACCTGTTCGATGACAACGCGGTTTACAAGCCGGTCGCCATTGCCGTAGACAGCAACAACCGTGTGTACGTGGTGTCCTCCACGACCTATCAGGGCATCATCGTCATGAACGACTACGGCGAATTCAACGCCTTCATCGGTGCGCAGACCGTCACGATCTCCGCTTGGGAGATCCTCTGGAGACGGTTCCAGACCGATGAACAGAGAAAACTGACCACATCCAAGGTCTCCACCGAGTTCAACAACATCGCCATGACTCCGGACGGATTCATCTACGCCACCACCTCCACGATCAAGGACGGTTCGGTGGAAAGCGCCATCCGCAGTCACGCCAAGGTCGGCGACTACATGCCGGTCAAGCTCCTGAACTCCAAGGGCGACGAAATCATGCGCCGCAACGGCTTCTGGCCGCCCGCAGGCGAGATCGACTATTCCACATCCTCCAAGGATACCGTGACGGGCGTGTCCCGGATCATCGACGTAGCGGTCGGACCGCAGCAGACCTGGTCGATTATCGACGAGAAGCGCGGCAAGATCTACACCTACGATTACGACGGCAACCTGCTGTTCGCCTTCGGTGACACGGGCTCGATGCTGGGTTCCATTTCCAACATCGAAGCCATCACGTACCAGGGAAACAACATCCTGGTCCTGGACAAGGGCAACAACTGCGTTGTGGTCTTTGAGAGGACCGAGTATGGGGATCTGCTGATCGAAGCGATCGCAGCCCAGAACTCCCTGAACTTCGACTACGCGATCGACTGCTGGAAGGAAGTGCTGCAGCGCAACTCCAACTTCGACGCGGCCTACGTCGGTATCGGACAGGCTCTGTACCGCAGCGGCGAGTACCGCGAGGCTCTCGAGTACTTCGAGGTCGCCTACGACACCGCCAACTGGTCGGATTCCTACAAGGAAGTCCGCAAGGAATGGATGTCCACATTCTTCCTTCTGCTCCTGGTCATCATCGCGGTCGTCATCGTCGGCTTCGTGATGCTGTTCCGTACCGCCAACAAGATCAACCTGAAGACGGCCACGAACGGCCAGGCGCGCAAGACGTTCCCGCAGGAACTCTGGTATGCGTTCCACATCATCTTCCATCCGTTCGACGGGTTCTGGGATCTGAAGCATGAGAAACGCGGCTCGGTCCGCGCGGCGCTCGTCATCGACGCGGTCGCCATCCTCACGTTCTTCTACCAGAACATCGGCTCCGGCTACGTCTTCAACCCGAGACACAGCTATTCCACCATCTGGGTGCAGGTCATCGGCGTCTCCGTTCCGCTTCTGCTGTTCGTGCTGGCCAACTGGTGTCTGACGACCCTGTTCGATGGGGAAGGAAGCTTCAAGGATGTCTTCGTGGCAGCGTCCTACTGCCTGACTCCGATCCCGATCCTGGTGATTCCGGCGACCATCGTCTCCAACTTCGTGACCTCGTCCGAAGCGGGACTGATCACCCTGTTCACCACCATCGCGTTCGTCTGGATGGGACTGCTCCTGTTCTGCGCCACGATGATTACCCACGACTATTCGATGGGCAAGAACCTGATCACATTCATCGGCACGATCGTCGGCATGGCGTTCATCATGTTTGTGGCCGTCCTGTTCTCGACCCTGGTTGCCAAACTGGTCAGCCTGATCACCAACATCGTGGTCGAGCTGCGGTTCCGGATGTAGCGGAAAGGAGGTTAGATATATATGAAGAAAAGTATGATTCGTCTTCTTACCATTCTGTTATCTGTCCTGATGCTCTCCGGCATGTTCACCGTCCTGTCCGTCCTTCCGGCCTCGGCCGCGGATGACGACGAGGAACCGGTCGACATCACGACTATCGACTACGTCAAGCAGGAATTCAAGACTCCGGAGGAAAAACTGGCGTTCATGGGAGAGCCCTACTTCGTCAGCACCGACGGTTCCTATGAGATGTACGTCAACACCTTTACCGGGGAAGTGGCCGTACGCGATACCGCCAGCGGCCAGATCCTGTTCACGAACCCCTACGACGTGTCCGGTTCCATCGGTTCCGTGTCCACCAAGCAGGCGATCCTCTCGCAGGTCATCATCCGCTATACGGACAACGACACGCAGAAGTTCATGTACAGCTACAAGGATGCCGCCCTGAACAACCAGATCACGACGCGTAAGATCAAGAACGGCGTCCGCGTGGAATACGTCATCGGTGACATGGCGCAGCGCAAGCTCGTGCCGAGACTGATCACCAAGGCCAGATTCGACACGCTGATCAAGGCGACTCTTGACGAGCTCCGCGGCGTTACGCTGACCGACTTCTACTACGGTAAGTTCCTGGTTTACTTCCCGGAGAAGAACATCTTCGACGGAAGTATCCGTTCCAAGCAGGCCATTGCCTCCCTGATCAAGAAATACCCGATCGCCGAAAAGGAACCGATCTACGTGTTCGATACCACGGCGACGGCAGTGGAGCTGAACTTCTGCGAGGAAATCATCAAGACCTATGTGCCGACCTACACGTTCGACATGATGGACGAGGACCATGAGATCACGGGCTACGTCAGCGACAATGACAAGTCCCCGGTCTTCAAGATGTCCCTGGAGTACACCCTGACCGACAACGGGCTGAGCGTACGGTTCCCGACCAACGGTATCCGCTTCGACTCCTCCGCCTACGCCATCGAGTACATCAGCATCCTGCCGTATATGGGCGCCGGCCATTCGGCCAACACCGGTTATACGTTCTATCCGGACGGATCGGGCACACTGTTCCGTTTCGAGGAACTGAACACCAAGACGACCACGACGATCTCCCGTAAGGTCTTCGGTACGGACTATGCGTACCACGAGATCTCGGGCACCTACCAGAAGACGGTACGGTATCCGGTCTACGGCGTCGTCGAGAATTCCGAATTCCTGTCCGCGTCCTATCCGGACAAGGACAACCTCACGGTCAACGAGAACGTGTCCATCACCATGAAGGACCGTGCGAAGATCGTGGAGGAGGCCGCAGCCGTGGCTCCCTCGAACGTGGAAGATCCGCTGACCGAAAAGGACATCCAGTCCACGATCACCAGCCGCGGTTACGTGGCGGTCATCGAGGACGGTGAATCGCTCGCCGAGATCGCGACCTACCATGCCGGCTCGCTGAGTGATTACAACACGATCATGACCTACTTCAACCCGCGGCCGAAGGACTCCTACGACATTTCGGATTCCATCTCGGTCACGACGTCCAGCAAGTGGACGGTCGTGTCCAACCGGAAATACACCGGCGATTACCGCATCCGTTACATCATGCTGACCGATGAGAACATCGCCAAGGAGAACCGGCTGGCCCTCTACTATCCCGCCACCTGGCTGGGTATGGCTCACGCCTACCGGGATTACCTGATCCGTCAGGGCGTGCTCAGACGGATCCGCGTCACGGATGTGACGGAAGACATTCCGCTGTACATCCAGACGTTCGGCGCCCTGCAGGTGACCGAACAGATCCTCAGCTTCCCGGTGAAGGTCAAGAAGCCCCTGACCACGTTCGGAGACATCGTGACCATCTACGAAGACCTGAGCGCGGCCGGCATCAAGAACGTCAACTTCAAGATGGTCGGTTACGCCAACGGCGGCATGTATGCGACGGTACCGTACAAGCTCAAATGGGAAAAAGCGGTTTCCGACAAGTACAAGTTCCAGGATCTGGTCGAATACGCCAAGGACGTGAACGCGAAGGATGCCAACGCGAACCTCGGACTGTATCCGGATTTCGACTTCCTGTACGTCCACTCCCAGAAGGCCTTTGACGGACTGTCCCTCAAGCGGGATGCCATCAAGACCATCGACAACCGGTATACCAGCAAGCGGTTCTACCTGGCCACGATGCAGAAGTACGTTTCCTACTTCGAACTGGCCCTGGCCCCGAACATGCTGTCCCGGTTTACCGAAAAGCTGATCTCCAATTACCTGAAGTACAATCCGACCGGCATTTCGGTCGGCACGATGGGTACGGATCTGAACTCCGACTTCGACGAGGACGATCCGCACAACCGCGAGGACAACCTCGACTACACGGTCGAAGGGCTCAAGTACATCTCCGAGAATGTTCCGAGCGTCATGGTCGACGGAGGCAACTCCTACACCTGGCGGTATGTGGATCACATCGTGGATGCCTACCTGGATTCCAGCCGTTACGTCAAATCCTCGAATGCCGTTCCGTTCCTCGGCGTGGTCCTGCACGGATTCATCCAGTTCGCGGGCTCCCCGATGAACATGGAAGGGAACACCAGTTACTCCATCCTCAAGACGATCGAGAACGGCGCGGGCGTGTATTTCATCCTGTCCTACCAGAATACCGAGAAGCTCAAGGCGAGCACTTCGCTGAGCAAGTACTACTCCATCCGCTACGACATCTGGAAAGATGACGTCATCTCCCTGTACAACACGGTCAACACCGCACTAAAGGACGTGCAGACCAAGCTCATCATCGACCACGAGTTCCTGAGCGGACTCCGCGTGCTGGATGTCAACGAGCTGATGGCCGACATCGCCGATGAGCTGAAAGAGGCCGAACTCAAGGAGCAGGAGTACGACGAATGGGTCAAGTATGAGGACATCCGCAAGGTCGGCAGCGCGAGAGCGTACGCCAAGGCCGCCGCGGAGAACATGCAGACCCTGCTCGAGGATCTCGACCAGCTGCTCAAGGATACCCGCAAGAACAACAACAACGTGGACACCGCGATCGAAAACGTGTCGACGGCCCTGACCGCCTACAGAAAGGCCCTGGATGCCGCCGGAGGCGATGAGACCAAGTCCACGGTCAAGGTCCGCTGGAGAAGTTACCTGTCCCGCGTGGAACAGCTCAAAACCATGCTGACCGACGCCGTGCTCGGCGCGGAATCCGCGGCTGAGTACAAGGAAAAGGGCCAGGAGATCCTGGACAACCTTGCCGAAGGCCTGGAACTGCTGAAAGAAGCGGAAGGCGGAGTCACCCAGATGGTCCTGGATATGGAATCCACGGTGACCGAAGCGCAGATGCTCTTCTCGATGGGCTATCAGGGAATCATGTTCGATCCTCTGATCGAAGAGGCTCAGGAACTCTCCGTTACGATCCCGAACAAGGTCGTGACCAAGTACGTCGACGAGATCGGCAATCCGATCTGGTCCGCGGAAGACGTGGAGGAAATGATCGCCGAAGCCCGTGCCAAGAAGGACAAGCAGAATCAGACCGAAGAAGAGGAAGAGGAAGAAACGTCCAAGTATCTGTCCAACAACGGCAACATCGTGGCCGTCACCTACGGCGGAAAGAACGGAGCCGACAACGTTCCGTACAAGACGTTCATCCTGAACTACAACAGCTACTCCGTGCAGGTCACCTATGACGGCGTGGACTACGTGGTCCCGGCCGGCGAGTTCGTGACCATCATGAGATGACATCCGGGAAAGCGAGGTAAGAAAGTTGACTAACGAAGTTAAAATGAAAGACTTGACGGGCGCCAACAGTTCTCCCAAAAAGAGAAAGATCGCTTCCCTGGATCGCCGAAAGGCGAGATCCGGATGGCTGTTCGTGCTTCCGTTCCTTATCGGGTTCGCGATCATCTATCTTCCGATGATCTGGGATTCGATCACATTGAGTTTCAACAAGATCCACATCATTCAGGGCGGCGGTTACTGGCTTGAATTCGTGGGCTTCGAGAACTACAGCAAGGCGTTGTTCGTTGACCCGAACTTCGTCCAGACGCTGGTCACGGGACTTCAGAATCTGGCGTTCGACATTCCCGCCATTCTGATCTTCTCGCTGTTCATGGCCGTTCTTCTGAACCAGAAGATGGCAGGCCGCGCGCTCTTCCGTGCGATCTTCTTCATCCCGGTCATCCTGTCGACCGGTATCATGGAGACCATCGAGGCTTCGGATATTCTGGGTACCTACATGGAGGGCACGTCAGGCATTGACGACGGTTCGGGATCTTCTGCGGCCGCGGAAATCGTTTCCGCGGTGGACGTGGAGTTCCTGTTCCAGAACATGAAGGTCGGTACCGAACTGACGCAGTACGTGGTCCAGATGGTCAACAACATCTACAACATCGTGAACCGTTCCGGTGTACAGATGCTGATCTTCCTGTCCGGTCTGCAGTCGATCTCCCCGGCGATTTACGAATCCTGCCGGATCGACGGCGCGACCGCATGGGAGACCTTCTGGAAGATCACCTTCCCGATGATTTCGCCGATGATCCTGGTCAATGCCGTCTATACGGTCATCGACTCGTTCACGACGAACAGCAACGTGGTTATGTCCTACATCAAGACGGTGTACAGTGAGACAGACGGACAGGTCGTCAGCTCGGCCATGTCCTGGATGTACTTCCTGATCATCGCGGTGATCGTCGGACTGATCGTGGCCATTTGCTCCGCTTTCGTGTTCTACTCACGGAAGAATGACTGAGGAAGGAGGACGCTCATATGAATGCAAGCGAAGAAATGAAAGCTCCGCGCGTCAAACGCGAGAGCAAGAACCGCATCCGCGTTGATTTTGACCGGACTCCGCTGAAGGAAAGGCTGAAGGCCAAGTTCCTGAACCTGAACTTCATCCTCAAGATCGTCATCTTCATCTTCCGGCTGGTGTTCCTGATCGGTATCTCCTACGTCGTTCTGTTCCCGTTCATCACGAAGATCGCAGGCTCCTTTATGTCCTCGCAGGATTTCGTGGACGTGACGGTACGGCTGATCCCGAAGAACTTCACGCTGGATATCTACCGGGCCATCTTTACCGAACTGGGCTACTGGAACGCGTTCATCAACACGATGTTCCTGGCCGGTTCCACGGCCCTGATCCAGGTCTTCATCTGCTGCATGATCGGCTACGGATTTGCCAAGTTCAAGTTCAAGGGCCGCGGAATCATCTTCATCCTGGTCATGGTGACCATGATCGTGCCTCACCAGACTTTGCAGCTGTCCATGTTCATGAACTTCCGATACTTCGACCTGTTCGGCATCCTGAGGCTGCTGGGCGGTGACGGAATCAAAGTCGGCGTGGACGAAGCCGGGGAGGCGGTCAAGATCCTGACCGGACTGAACCTGGCGCCGCATCACATCTCCGACTCCGGAGCACTCGTGTATGACGGGCTGTGGTCCAATACAGGTCTGAACCTGACGAACACGTACTGGCCGATGCTGTTGCTCTCCTTAACGGGTTTGGGCTTCAAGAACGGCTTGTACATCTTCCTGCTCCGGCAGTTCTACCGCAGCATCCCGGACGAGCTGGAGGAATCCGCTTATCTGGACGGATCCGGAACGTTCCATACGTTCCTAACGGTCATCCTGCCGCTGTCCATCCCGATGATGATCACGGTCTTCCTGTTCTCGTTCAGCTGGCAGTGGACAGATGAGTTCTATACCGGACTCTTCTTCACGTCATCCAAGACCAAGCTGATTACGGATATCGTCAGCATACCGGAATCGCTGAAGATCGAATACGCGGGCACGCAGCTGTACTATACGGCTATCCGAAACGCCTGCGGAATTACGATCATCATGCCCTTGGTGGTCTTGTATGCCTTCCTGCAGAACTTCATCGTGGAAGGTATCGAACACTCCGGTCTGACGGCAGACTAATTCAAACGAAAACCGTACCGCCCGTCCGGCTCTGCCGGATGCGCGGCTACGCACCAAACAAGGCGCTCTGCCGGATCGATCCGGCAGGGCGCTCTTGCGTCTAAAGGGCAAAATGCGCCGTTAAGGGGTATTACATTGGAAAAAATTAAAAATAATACCCCTTAAATTGACAAAATACCCGTTTTGTGGTAGTATAGGCAAGGATGGAGGTGAACTTGATAATGATTATAGACCTGGGAGAAGTATTATACCCAAGGGAGAAATACCTGAGAAAGATCCGCGGATTCTATCATGAGACGGAAATCATTAAAGTCATTACGGGCGTCCGAAGGTGCGGAAAATCCTCGATCATGAAGCTGGCCATCCGGGAGATACTGAACTCCGGGGTGAGTGAGAGCAACATCCTGTATCTGCATCTGGACAAAAGACCATACGCCGGAATCAAAACTCCCAAACAGCTGGACAAATTGATTGAAAAGCTGTCCAAAGGATTGGTCGGAAAGAAATATCTGTTCATCGACGAGGTTCATAATGTCGATGGATTCGAAACCGTGATCAATGCATGGCGTGAGGAGAGGGACTATTCCATCTTTCTGACAGGTTCCAATTCCTATCTGCTAAGCGGAGAGCTGGCGACCAAGCTGACGGGCCGGTACATCGAGTTCGGCATATTACCGCTTACACTCGAGGAATACATCCGAATGAAGGCTTTCCTTGGGAAAAGCGTGTCGGCGGACCGGCAGGAGGAACTGGAACGATATATCCTTGAGGGCGGTTTCCCCTACGCCTTGAAACTGAACTCCATCGATGAAAAGAGGACGTATACCCAGAATCTGATCGAGGAGATATATGAGAAGGACGTCCGCAAGAGGATCCGAATCAGGAACAGAGCTTCTTTCGATATTGTGATGAAGTATTTCATCAACAATTTCGGGGCAACCACCAATGTCCAAAATATCGTCGAAGATCTGAAACGGGAGGGGAATCCGATCAAGATCAATACAGTCTATCGCTACATCGAGGCGTTGAAGAACGCTAAGGTTCTGATCGAGTGCGACAGGTTCGACTTGAAATCCCGGAAGTCGCTGAGGGGAGAGAAAAAGTATTATCTTTCGGATCTCGCGTTCTACTACGCCTATAACACGGACAACCAGATCAACTATGGGCCGGTCCTGGAAAACATCCTGCACAATTATGCCTTGAGCCTGGATTACCGCGTCAGCATCGGCAAGATCGGCAAACTTGAAGTCGACTTCATATTGCGGGACAACTACATGAACTATTCCTATGTCCAGGTGGCATATACGGTTCTGTCCAGCAAACGGACGGAAGACAGGGAATACGCTCCGCTCGAGGACATCCGGGACAATTATCCGAAATATGT
>JAFYHA010000093.1 GCA_017539425.1 Clostridia bacterium | reverse complement strand
AGGCAGCTTACAAATTGTTCCGAATTCTCCACCGGGATTCCGGCTGTGCCTGCGATGATCCTTGATACCAGCCCCGCCAGGATGAAATCCAGGAACGTGGCGGCCACCATGGCGACCGCAAGACAGACGGAAAAATGGAATTTCCCTGAGCCCTGTGTATTCCAGATGATGCCACCTTGACCATCTTGAATTCTCTTCTGCGCAGCAAGGATTGCAAAAAACTGATTATGCCTTGCTGTCTTCTTGATTCCCGCATCAAAAATAACAAAGTCATGAATCAGCATCATCAAGCGATCATGCTGGCAAAGGGAGATGATACCATTCCGTAAGCGATTAGATTCTCTTGCCTGCATAGCACGAATACTCACTGATAAATCATCAGCCGCACGTTCATCTTCACGCCATTGGAGATAGTACTTCTCTTCCGTTTCGATAACGCCGTACTTTAAACCTTCAGCTTCGTTACCAGCCATAAGTAATTGCATAGTGCTAAAAAAGCTCTGTATATTCTCTTTCTTTTGATTGGTCAGCATTTGGCGAATGCCTTCCCCAACAGAAACAAGAGATCTCTTTACCAGTACATAATCTTTATACCGAGCAGGCTCTACGCCACCCCGAAGTTTGTTGCAAGCTTCCCAGAGCATTGAGTAGAGTTCTGATTTCTTCACAGCCATACCTCTTGTCTCCGTTTCGTTGTCGTTAGTTGTCAGTCTTTGGCTTATTTGCTTTCAGCACGTTTGGTACCTTCCTGCTGATTTGCCCATGCATCGAGCTCGGAATACTTAAATCTCCACGCTTTCCCAATCTTCTGGGCCGGGATGTCTTTGCCTTTCCGAATCCAATCACGAATTGTTGCCGGTTTAACTCCAAAAAACTCGGCTGCCTCATTGATGTTTATCCATTTCTCTTCTGCGTGCTCAATCATGGTTTCACCTCACGTCGGTCGGTTTTGGTTATCAATAACCAGTTTCAATTATACTTCAAAAGCCAGTTTTTTTCAATTGTTTGTCTGCGTTTTTAGATGTTTATAGCGGTTTGCGTGGTGCCTCACACGTC
The DNA here is from genome assembly GCA_017539425.1 of Clostridia bacterium. Taxonomy (GTDB): domain Bacteria; phylum Bacillota; class Clostridia; order Oscillospirales; family CAG-272; genus RUG14240. Next base: position 2,248 of record JAFYHA010000093.1, on the reverse strand, counting down.
CGCCTCTGTTGCCCCTCGTCTGCCCGGGTTGAACACAAACCCGACCGACGTGGTGCAGGCGGCACGTCGGGCCAAAAAGGGCCGGAAAAAGGCCGCTTCGATTGAAGCAGCCTACTGTCACACGATTCCCGGTAAACTATCACACGTTCCCATTGTACGGTCATACGATTCATTTCCGTTATCGTGTGACCGTTTAGCTTCGTGTGTCGGTATGCACCCATTCGCCTAGATTTCCATGAAAACCAGCTCCTCTCGACGATCAAAACTACAGCCGAGAACAGGCCAGAATCCCATAGACCTTTTGATTTCAAAGGCTCCGGGCCGCTTTTGCATTGTATCAATTTCTCCATGTTTAGGAACCGTCAGCCGGTCTGAAGAAAAGATTCCGCCAGGGTTCGGTAAACCGCCTCTGCCAGAATACTGTGTCCTTCCGCGTTGATGTGCTCGTCGTCAAAACGGGACGGACTGACATAGTCCGCTGCCGCCAGAAACAAATGGCCTCTCTTTCCGGCAATTTTTGAATATACTGTTTTCAGTTCGGCAGACACCCTGACAGATTCCCGGCTGAATGCCGGATCCTTTTCCGGTCTCCAGACCTCCTTTCCCAGCGCAACCGGCGCGATTACAAGAATATGATCCGGACTGATTTCCGATTCAAACCGATCCAGACACCGCTCCAGTCCTCTGCCGATTTCCTCCGCCGTTACGTTGAACACGGTCTTGCAGTCATTGGTCCCAAGCATGACGATCGCCGCGAAAGACCTGTTATGCCGGGAAAGAATCCCGGGAACCGCATCCTCTCCCTTTAAACCCGGACGATTCGGATCGTCGAAAACGGTCGTTCTGCCGCAAAGCCCTTCCTCAACGAGCACAAATCCGTTGCGGCTCAGTTTTTTCCTTAACAGACCCGTCCAGCGGACGCTCTCCGGATAGCGGTTCTTCAGCACCGGATTCAGTCCCCAGGTATTTGAATCACCAAAGGCAATGATCTGCTTCATGAACCTTCTCCCTTCGTCGTCTGCTCAGCCTTATGCTTTCATTGACAAAAACAACATATCTCCGTCTTTTTTGCGAGCACCCGGTCCACCTCCCGTTCTTTCTGAATTAATGGCATATTAAACCTATCTATCTACTATGTCAATAGTCTTTTGCGGAATTCTTCAAAAACATGACTCAAAACAAAAGTCGGGGTATCACGACCGGACGCTGATTTTTCAGCATCTTTGCGTCATACCCCGGCTCGGCGGGCCTGGTTCGGTCCCTGATGTCCCAGACGGTACGCTATTGCGGGGTTGCCTTATACTGTTCGGCAGCGCCCCGGCACGGCCCGCAGGGCTCAGCGCACATCTCGTCATAATCAAAGACGGCAAACCGGCCGCACTTCGGACATTTGATTGAACTGCGTCCATGGGAGTCCGCATACACCATGACGTTTCCACTCGGGCAACAGGGAAAAGGAATCATTCCCCGCGCCTGTCGGGCCGGATCCGGATCATCCGGCGGAATACCTTTCGGGGGTAACTTCGTCTTTCTTCTCATACAGCGTATCACTCTCCCCTTCACGGTCGCTGGTCTCCGGGAATGCGTGGCATCATGCCGCGCGCGGTACGCGGGGCGGGGGCTCCGCCTGCGGTGCGCGTGCGTTTCATTACCCGTTTCCGCGGGCCCGGACATCCCGGCGGAACAGGGAAGCAGCGTCATCAGGCCAGGCCCGCGGCCGGCAGGTCCTCAGCAAGCTCAGGCTCGTAACCGGAAAGGCCGACCATCCGGTCGTCCGGGATTTCCCCGGTTTCCTCCGGATCCGGCTGGAGCATGGTGATAATCCTCCGGTTCAGGATTTTGAAATCCAGCGTTCCGCAGCCGGCGCATTTCGCATAGCCGATTATCTTTCGCGGGTCGTACTCAAACCATTCAATCACGATCGCCTGTTCTCCGCATTCGGGACAGAAAATCCTCGGTTCTTCCATCATGATTCTGTTCTCCTTTCCGGGGTCTCAACGGGGTTCCCAAGAGGGTGGGAAGGCGATCATACCACAGGAAAAGCGGGATGTAAAGGCCTGCGGAAACCGTTGATTTATAAGGTTTTGAGAGTTATTCATATCTATCCATAAAATGTACCCGTGATTTCGGACAGTTGGAGTTTTTGACAGCCCCCACTGTTCGGACATTTCGGTTTCGGGAATCCCCTGTTATCGGACAGCGGATTTTCAAAAACCCCACATTTCGGACAAGGAGGTTTGTAACGGTT
>JAFYHA010000092.1 GCA_017539425.1 Clostridia bacterium | reverse complement strand
TCATTCCCACTCGATTGTGCCGCTGGGCTTCGGAGTGAGATCGTACAGCACCCGGTTGATTCCTTCCACTTCCGAGGTGATCCGCTGGGTGATCTTCTTCAGCAATGTCCAATCCACCTCTTCTACCGTTGCACTCATAGCGTCCTTGGTGTTGATCGCACGGATGACGGCAGGCCATTCGAACGTACGCTTGCCGTTCGTGATGCCTGTGGATTTGAAATCCGGGACAATGACAAAATACTGCCAGACTTTCTTGTCGAGCCCGGCATTGGCGAACTCCTCACGCAGGATGGCGTCTGCCTCTCGCAGGGCATTGAGACGGTCTCTCGTGATCGCGCCTACGCAGCGCACACCGAGTCCGGGGCCCGGGAACGGCTGACGGTAAACCATACCGTCCGGAAGGCCGAGCGCTTTGCCGACCATGCGGACCTCGTCCTTGAACAGGAGTTTGACGGGTTCGACCAGTTCGAACTTGACTTCCTCGGGAAGGCCGCCCACATTATGGTGGGATTTGATCCCGTCATCGCTTTCCAGGATGTCGGGATAAATGGTTCCTTGTGCCAGGTATTTGATACCGGACAGCTTTGCGGCTTCCTCATCGAAGACCTTGATGAATTCAGCACCGATAATCTTGCGCTTCTGCTCAGGATTGGCCACGCCGGCCAGTTTGTCCAGGAAGCGGTCGGTGGCGTCGATATAGATCAGGTTGGCACCGAGCTGATTCTTGAATACTTCGATGACCTGTTCGCTCTCGCCCTTGCGCATCAGACCGTGGTTGACATGAATGCAGGTCAGCTGTTTGCCGACGGCCTTGATGAGAAGGGCCGCGACTACGGAAGAATCCACACCGCCGGACAGAGCCAGAAGGACCTGTTCGTTTCCGATTTCTTTTTTGAGGTAGGCAACGTTTTCGTCGATAAAGGCCTTTGCCAGTGCCTCACTGTCGATCCTGTGCATTTTCGGATCGCGTACATTGCTGGGATACATAGAGCACACCTCCCGGAATATGATGTAAAATTTTAGCACAAGTTCTGTTTCAATGCAACGAAAAGGCACAAAAAAACAGCTGGATTTTCAAAAAAAGTCGGACCTGTCAAAATCGAAAAGGGGCGGGTCGGAAAAGTCCGGGATGCCGGGATCCGGATGCTCGAAATCAAGAGGAGCGATCAGGTGGATGTCGCCGGTCTGCAGGTCGATGGCGGATTTGTCGTCAAGCTTGGCCAGAAGATTGCCGTCCGGGTCCGAAAGCAGATCCTGATCGATCTCCAGATCGATCTTCTGTGTATACAGATCATAGAAAGCGTTGTCATACATGTTTCTCATAGCAGTTTCCTCCGGTCCTGGTCACAACCATTATACAGGACCGGTGACGGAAAAGCAAGCGCACACCCCCCGCAAGCCGGGCAGAAGGGCTGCGGCCTGCAAAAAGATGGGCAAGTGTCCAAAAAAAGAGGATTGGCTACTTGACAAAGGCGCTGATTTGAGTATAATTGCTTTTTGGAACGTATGCGGCATTAGCTCAGTTGGATAGAGTGCCTGGCTACGAACCAGTAGGTCGGGGGTTCGAGTCCCTTATGCCGCGCTCCGGGGGGTGGACATATTGCCACCTCCCTTATTCTATAGTTTTGAAAAGTGACGGAATACGGTTCACTTCGGAGGCGGATGATGTCTTCACTACAAATTCTGTTGAGTCTCTCGGTCTGCCTGTTTATGGGACTGATCATGACCCGTGTGCTCAAAGTGTTCAAACTGCCGGACGTGACGTCCTATCTGATCGCCGGCGTTCTGGTGGGCACGTTCTGTCTGGGACGGTTCGTCCTGGGCGGTTTCGTCTTCGGCTTCAACGATACGCAGGCGCCGGTCGAGACGTTTGCGGTCATTTCGGATGTCGCCCTGGGCTTTATCGCGTTCGATATCGGGAATGAATTCAGACTGAAGGACCTGAAAAAGACAGGCAAGCAGGCGGCCGTGATCGGCGTGATCCAGGCTGTCTCCGCCACGCTGGTCGTGGACGGTGTGCTTGTCGGACTGCATTTCATACTGCTCTCGGCGACCGGAACGGACATCCTGCCCGTGTCCGCGGCTGTCCTGCTGGGTGCCATTGCGAGCGCCACGGCGCCTGCCGCGACCCTGATGGTCGTCCGGCAGTACAAGGCGGACGGTCCGCTGACCCGGATCCTTTTGCCCATCGTGGCGCTGGACGACGCGGTCGGACTGATCGTGTTTGCGGTTTCCTTCGGTGTGGCCAAAGCGCTGGAGGGAGGCACGCTGGACGCGGTCTCGGTTGGGGTGGAGCCTCTTCTGGAGATCCTTCTTTCCCTGGTTCTCGGCACGGTGCTGGGCATCGCCCTGTCCTATATCGAAAAGCTGTTCCATTCGCGCAGCAACCGTCTGTCCCTGATGATCATGTTCGTCCTGCTGACAGTCGCCCTGGCCAAGCTGTCCTTTACTATCGGGCCTGTCAGGTTCGGCTTCTCGCCCCTTCTGACCTGTATGATGCTCGGTACCGTGTTCTGCAACATCTGCGATCACTCCGAAGAAATGATGGAACGGACCGAACGGTGGACCAAGCCGCTGTTCATCCTGTTCTTCGTGATCTCGGGCGCCCAGCTGGATCTGAGCGTGTTTACGCGGCCGGTCTTCATCGCCATAGGGGCGGCGTACATCCTGGCCCGTTCGCTGGGCAAGTATTTCGGTGCCATGGGCAGCTCCAAGATGATGAAGTGCAGCCCGACCATCGTGACCCATCTGGGTATAACGCTCCTTCCGCAGGCCGGCGTGGCCCTGGGCATGGTGAGCACGGTCGGGGCGGATCCGGAGTTCGGGGGATCCGAAACGGCCGCCACCGTACGGTTCGTCGTGCTGTTCGCCGTCCTGATCTATGAGATCGTGGGACCGATGCTGACCAAGTGGTCCCTCACCAAGGCCGGGGAGATCACGGAAAAGCCGGAAGGGAAGACCGCGCAGAGGGTCAACGCCGACCTTCTGGAGGCAACGGCCGGCCCTGCGGGACAGGCGGAAAGCAGCCCGGAATCCCGGGAAGACCGCAGCGATCCTCCGAAGGGCTGATCCGGGTCCCGCGGAGACATTGCCCAACCTGTTGACAAATCAGTATATCTATGTTAAAATACAAATTGCTAAAAAAATATACAGGAGGACTTACCATGCGTAAAATTCTCGTATTTGTGCTGGCCATGCTCATGATCGTGGGCCTCGTCAGCTGCGGCGCCGGTTCCAGCAAGATCGAATATACCGATCCCAGCACCGGTGAGAAGCAGGAAGTTGTGATTCAGAAGACAGAGGACGAGAAGGAAGTTTCCCAGTCCCTGTATGCGATGTCCATGACCGAAAAAGCCGCCAAGAACCCGACCACTTCTTCGGTCAAGGCGACTGTGACGTCCAAGGGCGAAGTCAAGGAAGTCGGATCTTTCGACGTCAAGGCGGAAGCCGAGGTTTCCCTGAGCTATAAGGGTGAAGCCGCACCCAAGACCACGTTTGAGGCGCTCAACAACATCGACCTGTACCTCAAGCTCAGCGTCAGCGGCAAGGTCCCGAACCAGGACAAAGAGACCGTCGCGCTGAACAACAGCTCGATCGAACTCTTCCTGGAAGACGGTGTGGCCTATGCCAAGATCGCTCTGGATGCCAAGATCGCCAACCTGATCAGTGCCGGTTCTGGACAAGCAGCCGGTGTCGGCGAGACGATCAAGATGTTCAACGACAAGACACTGAAGGTCGATCTGAAGACCCTTATGTCCGAAGAAAGACTGGATGAGGAACAGCAGGCTCAGTTCGAACTGCTGCTCAACGGCAAGGATGTCAAGATCCGCGACCTGATCCCCGAAGCCGCGCAGAAGGAACTCAAGGAAACCCTGGATACTCTCGTTGAGAAACTCCACCTGACCATTACCAACGTCAGCGGAACCAAGGTGACCTACACCGCCGATCTCAAGGCGATCCTGGATGAGCAGGGCAAAGACGAAGGCGATCCCGCTGAAGGCGCTCCTGTTGAGATGGAAGACAAGCTCTCGGAAGGTACCGTCAGCGTGACCATCGACACCAAGGATCTGAGCATCGTGAGCCTCAAGGCTTCCGCCAAGGCTGACGATGAAGACGTGAAGATCGAGTTCAATGCCGACGTGACCTGCTCCTACACGGCTTCGGTCGGCAAGATCTCGGACGACGACAAGGCTGCCGCTGTGGATCTGATGACCATGATGGGCAATCTGTTCGGCGGTCAGGGCCCTTCCTACAAATGATTCCGGTCCGGACGTAAACGGTCCGGCCATACGGCGCAGTCCGCCTCTAACGGACTGCGCTTTTTTTTGCATATGCCCTTGACTGGACAGAGTATATAAACTATAATACCTGACTTCCGACGTTAAACAGAAAAAGTAGTGCTCTGGCCCCCAAAAAAGGCCAGAGCTTTTCTTTTATGGATGCATCATACGCTCGATTTGCAAATGCGATAGATAGTAGTTATC
>JAFYHA010000091.1 GCA_017539425.1 Clostridia bacterium | reverse complement strand
CTAATTCCGACCGCACCCGGATCCCATACAAAAAAGCCTCAGCTTTCGAGCCGGGGCTTTTTCGAACGTGTTTTTTTCGGGGGACGTTACCGACGCGCATCCTTAAAATTCGGCAAGCCGCTCAGGACGGAAAGCAGGCGGTCCGGATCGTCCAGAAATGCCAAAGGCAGGGCGAAGCCACTGTTCTTCGCAGGCCAGATGAACAACAGAATTCTGTTATCCGCAATGATCCGGGACATAAGCGCATAGGAATTGGTGAAGGATTCCTTGACTGTGCCCTGGACTCTCAATTCTATCTGGTAATCGCTCTCAAAAAAGGAACAGGAAAAGACCGGAGCCTCTCCTCCACAATTTGTTAAGGTCTTGCGATACCTCCGGCGAACTCCGATTGCCATTGCGGGCCAGAAGAGGATATTGAACAGAACCAACGCGGGAAGCGCCCAGTACAGCAGGCATCGACGGTATGGATCGGTTTTCCCTCTATCATCATGATGAGGAAATAGAGCAGGAACGCAATCAGTGGATAGAGCACTTCGGCAAGTAAAAAGCGCTTGATTGTGAAGTGTCTGAAGAAACACCTGGTGAAGGCAAGATGTATCTCTTTGGTATAGGTGAATTCGGCTGCGCAGATCGGTTCCGGCATTTGTGGCGCCTCCTGACTTATGGAATACCTACGGATGCCGGAGAGAAGTCCGAAATCCTATCCATAGTCTAGCACAAGTGATCCGCTCAGTCAACAGAAAAAGGTCCTGCGGATTTGCAGAACCTTTTGAATCGTATCGGATTGTCAGTCGATCACGTAAGGCAGCAGAGCCATCTGGCGGGCGCGCTTGATCGCGATGTTGACTTCGCGCTGATGTTTGGCGCAGGCACCGGAAACACGTCTGGGCAGGATCTTGCCGTTTTCGTTGATAAACTTGTACAGTTTCCGTGTGTCCTTGTAATCGATATAGTCGACTTTATCCACGCAGAAGATGCAAACTTTCTTTCTTCTGTGGATGGCCGGGCGGGCGGGACGTGCCGCAGGGGCAGCCTGCGCGGTTGCGGCCGCGTTTTCTGTTTTATCCATTTTGTGTTAACCTCCAGTTAGTGTGTGCCTGTCCGGTCAGAACGGCAGGTCGTCATCGCTCTTGACCTCTTCGAATCCGGCATTGTCCGAATTGGAATAGGAAGGAGCGGAAGACTTGTAGGATTCCGGCATATAGGCCGTATCCTGGGAAGCCCCGTTTTCATTGCGGGAATCCACGAACATCGCTTCATCCACGATGACCTCGGTGGAATACTTGGTGGTCTGAGTGGACGGATCTGTCCACTGACGTGTCTGGATGGAACCGGTCACGCAAAGCGCAGACCCTTTCTTGAAGAATTTGGAAATGAATTCCGCAGTCTGACGCCAGGCCACGAGATTAATGAAATCCGCCTGCTGCGTCTGTCCGGCATCGGCTCTGTCCGATTTGGTGAACCGGCGGTTGATGGCAAGCGTGAAAGACAGGACCGGAACGCCGCCCTGTGTCTGTCTCAGGTCGGGATCTTTGGTCAGACGTCCGCAAAGGATGACTTTGTTGAGATTCAGGCTAGACATAATACTTCCTCCTTAAAGTGTAAAGAAAGCGGGACGGAATCACTCTGCGGTCTCGGCCTTGGGCTCTTCCGCGGTTTCTTCAACCGGTTCTTCAGCCTTGGGCTCTTCAGCAGATTCTTCAGCCTGTTCCGGAGCGGTTTCTTCAGTTGTCTCCGCGACGGCTTCTTCAGCGGCGGGTTCCTCGGAGACGGTTTCCTCTTCCTTGGTCTCCACGACTGGATCCGGAGCAGGAGCGGCCTCGAGTCTCAGTACGATGGAACGCATGACGTTTTCGTCAATGTTGTACAGACGTTCCAGTTCGCGCGGAAAATCAGGTTCACTACTGAAGCAGACAACGGTGTAGTAGCCTTCGGTCATGTCGTCGATGGGATACGCAAGTCTGCGTTTGCCCATATCGGTGACCTTCAGGGTCTCGCCGTTGGATGCAATCAGAGAAGTAAACTTTTCCACGGTTGCCTTTGTGACGGATTCGTCGACGGTGGTGTTGACGACGAACATCGTCTCATAAATGTGCGTTGTGTTATCCATTGTTTTACCTCCCTATGGACATATGACCATACATGCACTGTATGGTAAGGAGCCAGGCCATTTCAGCCCGCACCGAGATTGGATTATAGCAAATCGGAATGCCCGTGTCAAGTCCTATTTTATTATTTTGTAAAGGTTGCAGCAAACTGGTGAAGCAAACTCGCGATTGAAGACCCGAGTGAGTGCCGCTATAGTATCAAGTTTGAATCGTGTCAATTGCTTCACAAAGCCAATCGTACAAAGAGTCATCTTTAACATTCTTCCTCCAAAGTCAGTCCTTCATGGTCAATCTGTTCAAATTTTGAATGAGATCCTATCGTTCTCTCCATGAATGCACGATCTTTTGCTGCTTCTGCCATTTGTTCCTCATATATTGCTTTTTGAGTGTCTTTGACATATGCTTCCAGCGCGTCATTGATCCCCTCTGTTACAGAAGAAATCCGATTCATACGAACAAACCGTTCCAGTTGTTCCATATAATATCGATTAAGGTTGACGGTACTTTTGACAAGAGTCGTCATATCATTACGCTCCTTTTTTGTAACCATTATACCGAGTCCCTTCCATTTTGTAAATCTCTATTTGGAATGTGAACTACTCATGAAGTCACGGGTGTTCCCGGCAAGCATAAAAAACACTGATTTCGATGATTATTATCGTATCAAAATCAGTGTTTCACTATCGTGGAGACGGTTGGGGTCGAATCAGGTTATGTATTTCCCCGACGGATTTTTCCGATAATGAAAAACGCTCCGAAGCATACGATGTCGGCGGCCACAATGGTCGGACCGGTGGGCGTTTCCCAGAGAACCGAGACGAGGATTCCCAGGACGGCGCAACTTACGGAAATGGCTGCAGAACAAATCGTCACCGATTTGAAGTTGTTGAAAACCCGCATAGCGGACAAGGCCGGGAAGATGACCAGCGCTGAGATCAGCAGGGATCCCACAAGATTCATGGCCAGGACGATGACGACCGCTGTCGTGACCGCGATGATCAGGTTGTACACTCCTACCCGGATTCCGGTAGCACTTGCAAACGACTCGTCGAAGGTGACCGCGAAGATCCGATTATAGAGAACCAGGAAGATCAGGACCACCGAAATGGACAACCCCAGACAGAGCCAGACTTCCCAGCTGGTCAGCGTCAGGATCGACTGAGAGCCGAAGAGCGTGGAGCATACGTCCGCGGATATGTTCGAGGAGACCGGAAACAGGTTCATCAAAAGATAGCCCAGGGCCAGAGCTCCGACAGACAGCATGGCGATGGAGGCGTCTCCGCGGACGCGTGCGTTCCGTCCGGTTTTGAGGAGCAGCACGGCGCAGAGAATGGTGACCGGCATCACGATGACCATCTGGTTGGTAAGCCCGGTTACCGCAGCGACAGCCATGGCCCCGAACGCGACGTGGGACAGGCCGTCTCCTATGAATGAGAATCTCTTGAGCACCAGGGTGACGCCCAGCAGCGAAGCGCACAGGGCGATCAGTACGCCTACGATCAGCGCATACCGGACAAACGGGAAACGGAAATAGTCGGCGAGTCTTTCAAAAAGTTCAGCCATGATCTACCTCCCCGATCCCTGCGAATCGCTTCCCCGTGTCGCTTTTCCGGTAATCCTGCGTCGTCCCGAAAAAGATCTCGCGGCCGATGTGCAGGATCTTGTTCGCATAGGTCAGCGCGGCCTCTATGTCGTGCGAGATCATGAGGACCGTAATGCCGTCGCGGTTCAGGTCCCGGATGAGTTCGTACAATTCGACCGTAACCTTCGGATCCAGTCCGGAGGCCGGTTCGTCCAGCAAAATGAGTTTGCGCGTCGCGCACAGAGCGCGCGCCAGAAGCACCCGCTGTTGCTGGCCGCCCGACAGATCCCGATAGGATTTCTTTTCGAAACCGTCCAGCCCCATGCGTTCGAGATTGACTCTGGCCAGTTCCCTTTCGGCCCGATTATAGAAAGGTCGGGCTCCTTTCGAGGCAAGAAATCCGGACAGAACAACTTCCAGGACCGAAGCCGGAAAGTCCTTCTGGACCATGGTCTGCTGAGGCAGATACCCGATCTCTGTTTTTTTGAGGCCGTCCGAGAAACGGATTTCCCCGGAAACGGGCCGGACCAGTCCGAGAATGGTCTTCATCAGCGTGGTCTTGCCTGCGCCGTTTTCTCCGACGATGGCCAGATAGTCTCCGGCTTCCACGTCGAAGGTCAGTCCGGTCACGACGGGTGTATTTTCATAACCGATGCAGAGGTCTCTGCATGTGAGCTGCGCCATATGTCACCTCAGTTCAGCGCCTGCGCCAGCACGTCCAGATTGGAACGCATGGCGTCCAGGTAGGTCCGGTCCGCCTGTCCGTTCCGGAGAACGGCGGACTGTAAAGAGTCCAGGACCAGGATGACCGGGTCCTGCGATTTCGTATTGTCCCGCACCGTGCGGGCGATCCGCCCGTCCGAGTTCTCCAAGATCAGGATGGCGGGAAGACCGAGTTCGTCGATCTTGCCGGCCAGGAAGACCACGGTCTTGAAACTGGCGTCGGAATCCGCGGAACAGCCGGAAAAGGCCGCATAATAGCTGAGTCCGTAATCCTCGGTAAGATACCGGAACGGAAACCGGTCTCCAAACAGGACGGTCCGCCGTTTGGCGGTACGGACGGTCTCGGCATAACGCTCGTCCAGATCCTTCAGGCTGTCCGCATAGGACCGCGCGTTGGCTTCATAGAGGCCCTTCCGTTCCGGATCGACCCGGCCCAGGGCCGAGGACAGTTCCGAAACGAAGAGTTCCGCGTTTTTCAAGGACAGCCAGACGTGTTCGTCATATTCCAAATCCGCTTCCGGTATTTCGTCATCCGACTGCATGCCTTCGACCGTTTCCTCGATGCGGGCCCGGTCGCCCAGCACGTCCAAAAGACGCACGACGATCCGGTCCGGATTTCGGGGATCCTTCAAGGCTTCGGCAACCCACTTGTCGGATTCTCCTCCGACGTAGACGAACAGGTCGCAGGAAGAGATTCGGGCCACGTCGGCCACTGAAGGCTGAAAACTGTGCAGATCGGTTCCGTTGTCCGCCATCAGGAACAGGTCAACCGAATCGGCTGCGTCGCCAAGGATGCTGCGCATCCAGTCGTATTCGGGATAAATCGTCGTCACGACCGAGATCCGGCCGGCAGGGGCTGCGGAACTTTGACATCCGGAAAGGACGGCCGGCAGGGCGGTCAGAAGAAACAGCGCGCACAGGAGTGCGGCAGTGTGTGCACGGAGGGCGCGGCTCATTTGCGGCACTCCTTACAGATACCATAAATGACCGTTTCCGAACGGTCGATCTCAAAGCTGTCTTCGTTTTCCAAGGTCTTCTGGAGACGTTCGCAAACGTTCGGAGAGGCATGGACGGTTTTTCCGCAGCGGATACAGGAAATGTGGATCTGTCCCCGGCATTCGTCCTCGTCCACAAACTGATAGTACGTCCTGCGGTCACCGGGACGGGAGATCCTGTGCAATCTGCCTTCGGCTTCAAGGGAAGCCAGATTGCGGTACACCGCGCTCTTGCTGATACCGGAGCCGGACATGGCCTCCAGAATGTCAGAGGTGGAAAGGTTTTCATCGATATGGGTATGCAGATAGTCCAGAAGCAGAGTTCTCTGCTGGGTGTGATAGTTCTTCATGATATCTCCAATTTGCGACTGAATCGCAAATTATTGTAGCACCGGCTGGAGCGTTTGTCAAGGGAAAAAGCGGAAAAGACGTGCGGTTCCGGCCCGGGTTTCGCCTTCCGGCACTTGCTTTTTTTTGCGCGAGGGTCTACAATGGAAAACGATAATTCCTATGAGGTACTCAATATATGTCTTTGATTTCTTCACTCAAAAACGGGAATGATATCCGGGGCGTGGCAATGGAAGGCGTCCAGGATGAGCCGGTCAGCCTGACTCCCGATATCGCTTCCCGTCTGGGCTATGCGTTTGCCCTGTTTTTGAAAGACCGCTATTCCCTTTCCGCAGTCCGGATTGCGGTGGGCCATGATTCCAGGCTGACCGCGGACAGTCTTGCCGATGGTGTGTCCCGAGGGATTCGTCTTGCCGGGGCCCATATTGTCCGTACCGGACTCTCCTCCACACCGTCCATGTTCATGCTGCTCAAGGAAGAGATCCCCTTTGCGGACGGATCAATCATGATCACGGCCAGCCATCTTCCCTTCAACCGTAACGGACTGAAATTCTTTACGCCGGACGGAGGGCTGGAGAGTTCGGACCTGGATGCAGTCATCCGCATGGCGGAAAAGGCAGAACTGGCTGAATCCGGGTATCCCACAGGAACGGAGACAACGGTTTCCTATATGCCGGTATATGCCTCAAGGCTTGTGGATATGGTTCATAAGGAGACCGGTGAGGAAAGGCCCCTGGAAGGGCTGCGTATCGTGGTCGATGCCGGCAACGGTGCCGGAGGCTTTTACGCGGACCGGGTCATCAGGCCGCTGGGCGGAGACACGACCGGCTCCTGCTATCTGGAACCGGACGGACGGTTCCCGAATCACATCCCGAACCCGGAAAACGGGGACGCCATGCGGGCCGTCTGCAAGGCCGTAACGGATTCCGATGCGGATTTCGGAATCATTTTCGATACGGACGTGGACCGCGCCGGCTGTGTGGGCAAGGGCGGGATCCGGATCAACCGGAACCGGCTGATCGCGCTGGTCTCCGCCATGCTGCTGTCCGAGCGGCCCGGAACGATCGTGACCGATTCGGTGACCTCGGACGGACTGAGCCGGTTCATCCAGACCCGAGGAGGACGGCATCACCGGTTCAAACGGGGTTATAAGAACGTGATCAATGAGGCGATCCGCTTGAATGCTGCCGGAGAGTATACGCCCCTGGCCATTGAGACCAGCGGCCATGCCGCGTTCAAGGACAACTATTTTCTGGACGACGGGGCCTACCTGATCACCCGGCTTCTGATCCTTTTAGGCAGGACCAGGACTGAGGGAAAGAGCATTCTGGACCTGATCGCGGATCTCCCTGAACCCGCGGAAGCTGATGAGATCCGGCCTGTCTTTACGGATCATGAGCATTTCCGTGAACAGGGGCAGATGGTCCTGAATGAGTTCTTGTCATATGCAAGGTCACTTCCCTATGTCCGGGTGGCTCCGGACAACTATGAGGGTGTCCGGATCAATCTGGATACGGATCATGGAAACGGCTGGATCCTGATGCGGATGAGCCTTCACGATCCGGTCCTCCCGATCAATATGGAAAGTGAGCAATCCGGAGGGGTGCAGAGGATGAAATCTTTCCTTCGGGATTTCCTGTCCCAGTACCCTTTTCTGGACATCCGTTCATGTTTCTGAACACCAGCGAAAGAAAAGAAAAAAAGACCCGGACGGCAGTCGGAAGACTACCGCCCGGTTTTTTTGGAGGCATCCGTGTTTTCAATCCTTGCCGTAGAACTCGAGTTCCGCGAACTGAAGGACCCCTTCATGATGCAACTGGATCTTATAGTACTTATACGATTTGGTCAACCCGGTCTCGATGGCGTAGCGGACACCGGACTGGGCCACGTAGGTCCCGCCTCCTCCGAAGGAGGTCAGGCGGATCCACTCCCGCTGCCCGACCGAATCGTCATTGGTCCCGAAGATCTCCCAGACACCGGTGGGGTTCCGTTCCGGGAACTTGCCGGTATCGTTGCCCGTAGTCAGGACAATGTATTCCATCGTGACCGCGTGATCGAAAAAGACCCGCAAGGCGAGATCGGTCCCCACATTGACGCAGTATTTGGTGGCGGCGTTTCCATCATAGGCGTTGTCGATCCCTTCTCCGTCAAAGCCGGCCAGGGTGCTCTGGTAGTCATAGATATCCGGGGTCAGGTCGGTCTTGCCCTTCAGGGCCTGAGACAGGCCGTCAGGCAGGATCACTCGGGCCGGTTCGGCGTCCCACCCTGCGATCAGGGAGGCATAGTTGATGAACGTGCCGCTCAGGAAGTTAGCCGTCGGGTAGCAGTCCGCAAGCCAGTCGACCCGGTTCTGTACCCATTCCGCCAGATATTCATAGTGCTCGGTATAGTTCTTTAAGGAGGTGATCAGTTCGGTCTCCCGGTTCATGGACTTCCCGAACACGGGCCACTTCTTGAAATTGCGGCTGTAGGCCTTGAATCCGGCCTTCGCATTGGACGTGACAAAATCATCCAGATGATCGAAAACGCTTTCACGAAGTTCGGCATACCGGTCGGCTACCTCTTCGCGGAACCAGTCGCAGGTCATCAGCGCGTAGAACCAGTTGTTGCTCAGCATTGTGTTGCCGTCAAAGGCGGTCCGGTAAATCGCACAGTAGAGATCCGTGTAGTATTCGCAGGTCTCGTTTCCGTTGCCCAGGGTCAGGTCAAAGTCCCAGATGGGTCCGAAGACCAGCTTGCCTCCGGCATCCTTATGGAAATAAAAGCTGTCCCAGCCCATATCCAGATTCTTGAGGATCTCTTCGGCAATGTATGCATCCACGGCGGACGGAATGTCGATCAGGGCGTCCACCCTTTCCCTGGAGCCTGATCGGATGGAACCCCAGCACTGGTTGATGTAGTCCTTGAGGAATGCTTTCTGCTGCTGGGCCAGATTCGGATCCGAGGACAGGTCGCTCTTGATCCCGTATGCCCGGGATCCGGTCTGGAAAAAGCCCGGAGAGGCATGATCCGTATAGACCGACATTTCAAACAGGAATCCGATATCCATTCCGGCTTCCGGATTGTCGGAGACCGGTACGCGGCCGTCCTTGACCTCGATCTCTTCGGCCAGCAGATAGACGCCCCGGTATTCCCCGTTCAGGTAGACTTCCACGGATGTACTGTTGGGCATCCAGTCCAGATGGGACATGGAACGTCCCAGATACAGGGCCGTATGGTTCCGGAGCAGGGACTGGTCGCACATATTGGCCAGAAGGACCCAGGTTTTGTATTTCTGGTTGCCCAGGCCCAGCAGATTGATCTTCTGGTCGAATTTGAATTTGTAGGACTTTTTCTCATAGGTCCAGGTGTTGTTCCCCCGCCCGCGGATCCGGATGGTGCTGTCCGAGAAGGCATACCTGGATTCCGCGTTGAACAGGGACATCGTTCCCGCAATGTACTCGGTTTTGCTTTCTACATCCCGCCCGGTCTCGGTCCGGATATCCAGCACGGGAAGCTCCAGCGTATCGTAATCGAACAGGGCGGTCAGCACGACGGTCTCATCGGCTGTGTCCCCGGAACGTTTGGCTTCGGTTTTTCCGTCGCTCCAGCCCACAAACTTGTAGCCCAGATTCGGCTTCGCGGTCACCACCGTGGTCACGGGGCGGGTGGACGTGATCTGCTGGCGGACCGTTCCGGACAAGGTCCCGCCCATTTTGTTGTTCACGGTATAAATGACGTAAATATTGCCGTCATCCGGTATGGTGACCGGTCCGTCAGGATCGTCGGGAACCGGAGGTACGTAGATCTCTTCGGTCTCGGTTTCGTCTCCGCCCAGATGACCGGAAGAACCGGTTTCTCCTGAAGGAACCTGACCCGTTTCCCGATCCGGATCCGGAACAGTCTGTCCGCATGAGACAAACAGCGGAAGCAGAAGGACCGCCGTCAGGAGCAGGCAGGTCCAGAGGACCGGTTTTTTTTGAACATGTCCGGAGTTTGAGGTCTTGAACATATCGGTTAAATCCTCCAAAAGCAAGTCGTCAGGCCAAGAAAACACCGTAACCGTTCCCGGTCTTTCCGTCCTGGATCAGATACTCCCGGAACGAACGGCGCAGGGACGTATCTCCGGGCAGATCGTACGGATCCCCGGTGTAATCGGCATCGAACAGGCGCCACAGATCCGGATGCTCGTCTTCCCCGTCGTCCTGCTGCCCGAGTATGCTGAATCGGGACCGGAACGCCCGGATGTTGGATGTCTCAGGCAGAAAGGTATCATATGCCGGATAGAGCAGCCAGCTGTAGCAGTAGAATGCGGCCGGAGTGTCTCCCAACCGGTCGGAAAAGAAGGATCGGGCCATGGCAAAAGCTGTATCGCAGGAGGCACCGTCCAGAGGCGTCAGGGTGCGCGGAATGTGCACGTTGATGACGGGATCCCCCTTTTTCAGGACCTTTCCGCCCTGCCTGAATTCCGCATACGTAAACGGTATGAGTTCAAACTGCAGCCGGCCGAGCGCGAAACGGTCGAAGGAGAAGAAGCCCGGAAACCAAAGAGCGCAGAAACAGCCCCACATCCGCTTCACCGCATAGCATTCCAGCAGTTTCCACTTGAGATCCAGCATACTGTTGTGAAAAATGGACAGATCTACGTTCCGGGACAGGTAGACTTCCCTCAGATGCTTCGAATACAGAAGGAAAAGGATCAGTTCGGTCTTCCATCTGTGTACGCCGGTCATTTCGGCGACGTGTTCCATATCCACCAATACGTCCCGGTAGGACAGATGAATATCCTGCTCGTAGCGGTCCAGATCCCGGAAGAGGATCTCCCGGGCGGTAGCATGGTTCAGGACCCGGTCCAGACTGTTCGAAAGACACTCCATTGCGTCAGCCGGAAAAACCAGCTCTCCCATAATATGAGTCAGATAAGCGGAACAATCGAACATAGGTAACCCCTTTCCGGAAGAGCCTGCATGCACATTATTTCATTCTAATTATAGCATAGGTTCCAGGCGTTTTCAACTCCGGGGATTCCGGGAGGAAGGCTCCGGTAGCGAAAATCGGTAACCGGTATGTGAAGATTCCGTGCCGGGGGTTGACCGGACTCAACAAAGAAACTATAATAAAAGTACGATAGTCGGCCATTCCGGGCCGATCCCAATCCACAACTCGGGATGCGCATGGCGTGTCCCGGATCGGAGGAACTATGAAATTGAAACTGATCGTGGTTGCGGCATTGCTGTTGCTTTGCGCCATTCTGGCCGGATGCGGCAACACGTCCGAACCAACCCGGGAGTCCGAGCCACAAAGTACGGAAACGGAGCCCGGCATCCCGGAAACGGAAACGGAGGATGAATCCCAGATGACAGACGTATCGGAATACCGGATCAACCGTTCCGACCTGGCCTCGTCGACAGTGACGGACATAACCGTCAAACTGATGAAGGCCCTGGAAACGGGCACCGGAATCAAGATGACGATCAAGACGGATTTCAAATACAACCCGGACACGGACGGCGGGATCAAGGAAATCGTGGTCGGACGGGCCAAGAGCATTCCCGAGAGCGAGAACGCCTGGCAGAGTCTGGCCGAAGACGAGTATATGATCTCGAATACCGGCAGCAAGATCCTGATCTTGAGCAAGGATGATATCGGAACGGTATACGCCGTCAAGAGATTCATGCTTGCGGCACTGAACTACAGCGAAGACAAATACGTGAACGAACCGCTCGGGAGCACAAAGATCCGCGTACCCGAGGAAAAAGGATATATGGAAGGTCAGTATCTGGATTCCGGACGCGTAGTCAACCTGGCCGAGGAACTGACGTCGGACCCGATCCCATACACGGAATTCGGGCTGGGTGCCTCAGCGACCAGTATACATTATACCAATACCAGTTCCCGTTCCTGGACAGGAAGCATCAAGGATTCCAGTTTTGTCGTGGAATGTGATGTGACCAAGAAGAGCACAAACGATCCGATTGTCCAGATCTTCATCAGTTTTCCGAACGTGGAGCATATCTGCATCGGCATCCAGGGCAACTTCGTGCGATTCGGCAGAGGCACCTATGAACGCGGAGGTGCGACGTTCATAGGAAATCCGGACAAGTACACATTCCGCATAGAGGTCTTCCCCGAGATCGGGACGGCCCGCTACTATGTCAACCGGATATTCCTTGGCGAAATGGTCTGCGGAGGAGCGGACGATCCGCTCGGACTGCCGGCCAAAGTCGGGTTTGCAGCCGTCGGGAGCAATATCGACGTGGATATTTCAAATATCCATATTGAAGAGATCGATGACATTGAACCGAGGATCTACCATGACCCCGGTATCCGAATGACCAAAGAACTGGTCTATCCCAAATCCGAACACGCGCCGGCCCAGACGATCTATGTGGTCAAGGCGGCGGGACTCAGCCATGACGAGATCCTGACCCTTGTCACCCTCCAGGGTATCGTCAACCGCACGACGCCCCGTATCTTCATGGATTACAGGAGCTACAACCAGGATTCCAATTTCATAAATATTGAAGAGGAAGAAGCGTTTCTTGATTTGCTCAGGGCCAAGGGGCGCACGTTGCAGACCAGCACCGTGGACGACCTGCTCGTCCTGTTCAAGGATGAGTACAAAGGGATCATCTTCGGGGATGCGTTTGCCAACAACTACGGTGAAAACGTGACGACTTCCCTGTCCGGAATCCTGGACGGCGTGTATATGTCCGAAAACCGGTACAACCGGTTGCGCGACAAGGTCCAGAAGGATATCCTGTTCCGTATCGACAACCGCTGGAAGAGCGATATCGATGCCTATATGTGGGTCTGGAACACCTATAAGGACCAGTTCAATGACCGGATCATGTTCTATACGCCTTCCAATTCCCAGTGCAGCGGACATCTGGCCGAAGCCTGCAGGGACTATGCGGTCATGTGCCGGGCCTTCACGTTCTGCACGACTGGAGTCCAATGCGTGGAAGACTATGATTTCTATATGGGCGTGATGGCGTCCAACGCCGTGAACTCCCCGCTCGTAGGATTCGCCAACGTCGGTTGCTTCCCGGAATTCGAGATGTTCCAGGTCGCCGGCATGCTGGGCAAATTCTGGACATACGGGTTCTCCTGCGCCAACATGTCCCTGTTCAACAGCCTCGAGGTCGGAGAACTGAAGCAGTCCCAGCCCGCCGCCCCGATCGAACGGGCCAAGGCGAATACCGTGTATGTGACCTTTGATATTTCGGAAGGCGACAATCTGTCCTGGGACTATCATATGTGGCCGCTCATGTACCGCGACGAGGCTGCCCGGGCCCGGACACCCAAGGGATTCTCGCTTTGCGGGGCTCTGTATTACGTTGCCCCTGCCCTGATCGAGTATTTCTATGACAATGCGACGCCCGGTGATTACTTCTTCCTGGACGGCGCCAGCATCAGCAACATCGGTTCTCCGGACAGCTATGCGGCCTTCTTCCCGGAAGAAGAGCGCGAAACCATTTTCCTGGATATGCTGGAAATGTTGGACTATGTCGCGGAAAAGGCGGACATTTCCGTCGTGAGAGGTCTTGTGGAGGTCTCGGACGAGATCACGTCGGTCATTGCGGAAAACTGCCCGCACATCGCAGGCGTTTTCTCCAACTACGGCAACAATTCCCTGAAGATCGGCGGAAGCGGACACAACTATGAGAAATCCATCCATATGGTGGACGGGATCGTTCGGGTCCGTTGCTACCTGACGACGTTTGAAGGCGGTCTCGCCAATGGGCTGAATCAGATCTACAATCAGGCCAGGGGCGGACTCCATCCGGTGTTCGCCAAGGTCTTCCTCTACTGTAATCCGATGCTGAAGGACATCTCCGTGATCGAGCAGTACAAGGCTGAACTGGAACAGACCGGTTTCAATATCGTATATGTCCGTCCGGATGAGTTCGTCCGGCTGTATGCGGACTATGCCGGCTGATTGACCGGCAGAATTACGGAATCTTAACCGGACGAAGGGCTGCCCGCTTTTGGCGGGCAGCCCTTTGAAAACTGTTTTGACGGTTTTCTACAGATCCAGGGAGACCTGTTCGGGAATCGGCATCCTGGCTTTGTGCTTGGCCAGGAGCTTGTTGATCCGGCCGACCGGATTGAGAAGGTCGGAAATGGAGGAATCGTGGTTGAGCGTATCCACGAGATAGGCCACGTACTTGCACATGTTGACTTCGGTATACCAGGGGCGGGTGGCCAGTTCCGGATTGCGGTAGACCAGATTGGTCGTGAAGACCTGGTCAAACAGGCCTTCCTTGTAGCACTGGTCAAAGTGATCCAGACCGGACGTGAAGAGGCCGAACGTGCAGAAGCTGAAGATCCGTTTTGCCCCTTTCTCCTTGAGCTGCTTGGCCACGTCGAAGAAGGATTCGCCGGAGGAGATCATATCGTCCACGATGAAGACGTCCATTCCGGTGAGATCGCGGCCCAGATATTCATGGGCTTCAATGGGATTGCGGCCGTTTACGATGACCGCGTAGTTGCGGCGTTTGTAGAACACACCGATGTCTATGCCCAGCACGGAGGAATAATACATGCTGCGGGCCATCGCGCCTTCATCGGGAGAAATGATCATCAGGTGGTCCTTGTCCACGATGATGTCCGGGTATTTCCGGAGCATGGCCTTGATCATCTGGTAGGTCGGCTGGACATTGTCAAAGCCGTGGAGAGGAACTGCATTCTGCACACGGGGGTCATGGGCATCGAAGGTCAGGATGTTGGACACGCCCATCGCGGTCAGTTCCTGGAGCATCATGGCGCAGTCCAGGGACTCGCGGGCGGTTCTGCGATGCTGACGGCCTTCGTAAAGCATGGGCATCACGACCGAGATCCTTCTGGCCTTTCCTGCGATCGCGGCAATGATCCGCTTCAGGTCGCAGTAATGGTCGTCCGGACTCATGGGCACGGTCATTCCGTACATTTTGAACGTCACACCGTAGTTGAACGTGTCACAGATGATGTACACGTCTTTTCCACGCATGGAATCCTTGATCAGGCACTTGGCTTCACCGGACCCGAAACGGGGGCAGACGGCCTCGACCGTGAATGTGGCGTCCACATTATGACGTCTCCACTCCTTCAGGTAGTTGTCTACCTGTTCCGTGAAATCTTCGCAGCCGCGCATCCCGATGATGGCGAGTTCGCCGAATTCATTATCCCTCATATGCTGTTCCTCCAAAATATGATTTCAAATATTGGTTTTCAGGTTTTGGAATCTGCCGAACGCTTCCGAGCAGATTCCGGAGAGTGCCGGGTCCGGTTCATAGTTGTCCACGTCAAACGAAGCGCGTACCACGTCCCGGGCCTGGGACAGTGATGAGATCTCCCCGGTCGCCAGGAGCTGGGAAAGGATGTTTCCGCATGCGGTGGCCTCTACCGGTCCCGCGACGACAGGTCTTTCACAAACGGTAGCGGTGGCACGGCACAGGAGCTTGTTCTGGATCCCGCCTCCGACGATATGGAGACTCCGGACGGGATGGCCCGTAAGCCGTTCCAGTGTGCAGATCGTATCCTTGTATTTGAGAGCCAGAGAATCCAGGATGCACCGGACGGTCTCGCCGACGGTTTCGGGTATGGGCTGACCGGTTTCCTGGCAATACTCCCGGATGCGTTCGGGCATATTGCCCGGCAAGGCAAAACGTGCGTCGTCCGGGTCCACCAAGGACCTGAGGGGCCTACAGCTCTTGGCCATGGCGTCCAGGTCCGGAAAGCTGTAATCCGAGCCTTCGCGCTGCCACTGCCGACGGGACTCCTGCAAAAGCCAGAGCCCCATGATGTTCTTGAGAAAACGGATGGTTCCGAACACACCGCCCTCGTTCGTGAAATTGGCCCGGAGGGTGTCCTCGTTCATCAGCGGAGCATCCAGTTCACATCCCATCAGAGACCATGTACCGGAACTCAGATAGGCTTTCTCTATGCTATTTGTATCAAATGGGACAGATAATACCGCTGAGGCCGTATCGTGAGAGGCGACAGCCTGAAAATGAAAGCGTGTGGAACCAAACTCATCCTGCAGATCCGGAGACAGGTCGGCGAGATATGTACCCGGCTGAACCGGATCTGCAAAACGGTCCGCATCCAGGCCTATCGCACGGAGAATGTCCGGATCCGGCTTCCCTGTTCTTGCGTTCAGCAGAGACCCTGTCGAGGCTATGGTATACTCGCAGGCCTTGACGCCGGTCAGAAAGAAATTGAGCAGATCGGGTATAAACAGGAGTTTGTCCGCACTGGCCGGGAGCGGAGAGCCCTGAAGTTTCTCCGCAAGTAGCTGATTGAGTGTGTTCAGCTCAAGCTGCTGGATCCCGGTGCGTTTGTAAACGCCTCCACCCGGAAAAAGCCTGTCCAGGACGTCCAGGGTTCCTTTGGTACGGGTGTCCCGGTAATGGTACGGGTTGCCCAGAAGGTTCCCGGATTTGTCCAGCCATCCGTAATCCACGCCCCAGGTGTCGATTCCGACGGAAAACTCCTTCTCCGAAGAATGCAGAGAGGCCTTGCGGAGACCGGCTCTGATTTCAAACAGGAGTCTCAGGATATCCCAGTGGAAGGATTTACCCGTATAGACCGGATCGTTTGAGAACCGGTGGAGCTCGGTAAAAATCAGTTTTGTTCCGTCAAAGGCCGCTTCCACGATTCTTCCGCTGGATGCGCCCAGATCAATGGCCAGATATCGCATTATGTCTCCAAATGAAAAGCAGCCGAATGGTTGGCTTGACCGTTCGGCTGAATTCCGAAGGGCCTATAGCGCTTCGGAAACGGAATTATTTTGTTTTCTTCTCGAGGTATTCGACAACATCCCGGATCGTGGTAAATTCATGGATGTCCTCATCATTGATTTCGATTTCAAATTCTTCTTCGCATGCTACGACAAGTTCAGCGAGTTCGATAGAGTTGAGCCCCAAGTCGGTGCTCAACTGAGTGTCCAAGGTGATCTGATCCTTGTCATACTCGAACTTGTTAACTAAAAGGGACTGCAGCTGTTCAAACATGAAACGCCTCCTGCGCATTAACAATTAACTGTATTATACCATCCAAAGACAGTATTGTCAATAACTCAAGATGCCGGAGTGAAAAATACTCAGCCTTGAGCCGTATAGTTCGGGGATTCCTTGGTGATGGTGATGTCATGCGGATGGGATTCACGCAGACCTGCGCCCGTGATCCGTACGAACCGTCCGTTCTCACGGAGATCGTCAATCGTATGCGCACCGCAGTAGCCCATACCGGAACGGAGACCGCCCATCAGCTGGAAGACGGTATCGGCGACAGAACCCTTATAGGGCACGCGGCCTTCGACGCCCTCCGGGACCAACTTCTTGTTGCCTTCCTGGAAATAACGGTCCTTTGAACCTTTTTCCATGGCTGCAATGGATCCCATGCCTCTGTAGACCTTGAAACGGCGGCCCTGGTACAGTTCCTCTTCTCCGGGACTTTCCGAGCAGCCGGCCAGGAGCGAACCGATCATGATCGAGCTGGCGCCTGCGGCGATGGCTTTGGTGATATCACCGCTGTACTTGATGCCGCCGTCGGCGATGATCGGGATATCATGCCCTGCCGCGATCTCGGCCGCGTTCATAATGGCCGTGATCTGCGGAACGCCGATACCGGCAACGATACGGGTGGTGCAGATGGAACCGGGACCTATGCCGACCTTGATGCAGTCCGCACCGGCCGAAATCAGGTCTTTCGCTGCTTCCGAGGTGGCGATGTTACCCGCAATCAGCTGACATTCCGGATAGGCATTCTTAATGGTATCAATGGCTTTCAGTATATTGGAGGAATGACCGTGGGCCGAATCCAGGACCAGGAAGTCCGCACCGGCGTTCAGGAGCGCTCCTGCACGGTTCAGAATATCGGCCGTGATGCCTATGGCGGCACCGCACAGCAGACGTCCTTTCGAATCCTTGGCGGAGTTTGGATATTTCTGGGATTTTTCAATGTCCTTGATCGTGATCAGTCCGTGGAGTTCGCCCCGCTCGTTGACGATCGGCAGTTTCTCGATCCGATGCTGCCGGAGGATCTCCTGCGCCTGTTCCAGAGTGGTTCCGATCGGAGCCGTTACAAGGTGGTCTTTTGTCATGACATTGCGGATCGGCTGGTCAAAATCCTTCATGAAGCGCATATCCCGGTTGGTGATAATGCCGACCAGCTTCTTATCCGGGCCTTCGCAGATCGGTACGCCGGAGATCTTGTACTTGTGCATGAGATCCTCGGCTTCCCTGACCAGATTGTCAGGCCCCAGGAAGAACGGATTCTGAATGACCCCGTTCTCGTTTCTCTTGACTCTGTCGACCTGATCCGCCTGTTCCTCTATGGACATATTCTTGTGGATCACACCGGCCCCGCCTTCGCGTGCCATGGCAATGGCCATTTCGGCTTCCGTAACGGTATCCATCGCGGAAGACAGGAGCGGGATATTCAACCGGATCTTTCCGGTCAGCCGGGTTGACAGATTGACGGCTTTGGGCATGACGTCGCTTTTCGCGGGAATCAGCAGCACATCGTCGAAGGTCAAGCCTTCCATCTGAATCTTATCGGTCAGGTTCATAGTACCCTCCAAAAAGAATAATTTTATTCATTATACTTTTAGCATACGGGATTGTCAACCGGTTTCGACAAGTCAAAAAGAAAAAAGAGTCATGTCCGGACCGGAGTTCTCACCCGAGGAATTTGCCTCGATCCGGGAGAGTCCAGGCCCGGCTGAAAAGGCGGTTGAAAGAAAGTGAGAAAAATATCAATAAAATCAACATTTTTCTCACTAAATCATATTTATTATTCAGTCACTAATTTTTCAAACTCGGGGGAACAACATCGCCGGTCAGTGGAACGGCACGGATCTGACTTATGAGGGCCGCATACCTTCCTTTTGTTGGAAAACCCGTTGACATACCGTAAGCATTCCAATACAATGGATACAGTTGTAAGAGGTGGCTGTTCAAGATCCACCCGTTTACATTCGATAGAATCAGGTGGTGATCGCTTTGAAAAATACCAAAACCTTCTTTTGCTGTACCGAGTGCGGCTATCGTTCACCGAAATGGATCGGCAAGTGTCCGGCCTGCGGTGCCTGGAACAGTATGGAGGAAGAAGCCGAGTCTTCGGATGCCCCTGCATCCACGACCCGTGCCGTCCTCACATCCGGGGACTCAGGCGCAGTCTCGCTTCAGGACATGACGATCCCGGAATACCTGAGAAGCGGGACCGGTCTTGGCGAACTGGACCGGGTCCTGGGCGGTGGGCTTGTCAAGGGTTCGGTGGTGCTTTTGGCCGGCGAGCCCGGAATCGGAAAATCCACGCTGCTTCTTCAGATTTCATCTTCTCTTTGTCAAACCCGCAGGGTCCTGTATGTTTCAGGCGAGGAGTCCGGCGGGCAGCTCAAACTCAGGGCTGAAAGACTGGGCGTCAAAGGCCCTTCTCTCTTCATCCTGACGGAGACCAATGTGGAAAGAATCCTTGCGGAAACGGATAAGATCCGCCCGGATATCCTGATCGTGGACTCGATCCAGACTATGTTCCATAATAAAATCTCGAGCGCTCCGGGAAGCGTGACGCAGGTCCGTGAGTGCGCGATGCACTTCATTGCCAAATCCAAGTCCGAGAACATATCCACATTTCTGGTCGGACATGTCAATAAAGAGGGCGGGATCGCCGGTCCGAAGGTTTTGGAGCACATGGTGGATGCCGTTCTCTATTTTGAGGGCGAACGTCAGCAGTCGTACCGGATCATACGTGCCGTCAAGAACCGGTTTGGATCCACGAATGAGATCGGCGTCTTTGAAATGACCGATCAGGGTCTGGTTCAGGTCGAGAATCCGTCCGAGATGCTGCTGGCCGGGCGTCCGAAGAACATTTCCGGCAATTGCGCGGTCAGCACGCTGGAAGGGACCCGGCCTCTCATTGCCGAAGTCCAGGCTTTGGTCGTGCCTACGGTCTATCCGTCCGGAAAGCGGACCTCAAACGGAATAGATTACAACCGGCTGTGCCTGATCCTGGCCGTTCTCGAAAAAAGAATGGGATACCGGTTCTCGGGTCAGGATGTGTATACGAACATCATCGGAGGTCTCCGGATCGATGAGCCGGCCTCCGATCTTGCGGTCGCAATGGCCCTGATTTCCTCCTACACAGACCGGATCGTTCCGGATGAACTGATCGCCGTAGGGGAACTCGGACTGGCCGGAGAGTGCCGTGCCGTCGCCAACCTGGAACAGAGAGTGAAGGAAGCCGCCCGTCTTGGGTTTACCGTTGCGCTGGTTCCCTATCGTAATCTGGAAAAGCGAACCGTTCAGATCCAGGGCATCCGGATCGTGCCGGTTCGCGGGTTGTTTGAAGTACTGCCCTTTCTAAAAGAAAAAGAATCGTAATGACTTCCGGGTCACGTCTTTTGAGGTGTTTGTTTCCATGAGACTTGTCAAGGACCGGATCCTGTTCGTGGTGGCGGTGATCCTGTACGGCACCATCGGATTGTTTCTTCGGTTCGTCGATCTGCCCAGTGAAGCGGTGGCCTTCTACCGCGGAGTGATCGGCGGAACCTGTATTCTGGTCTATAAGCGGATCAAAAAAGAAAAACCGGATCTGAAAGCCATCCGGAACAACCTGGTTTTGCTGATCCTGTCCGGCGTCATGCTGGGTCTGAACTGGATCTTCCTGTTTGCGGCCTATGTCAACACCACGGTCGCGGTGGCCAGTCTGTGCAACTATATGGCTCCCGTACTCGTCGTTCTTCTGACGCCCCTGATCCTGAAGGAAAGGCTGGACTGGCGCAAGATCCCCTGCATTCTGGCCGCACTGGCCGGAATCGTACTGGTGTCCGGTGTGTTCGGAGGGGATATCGGAAACCCTCTGGGCATTCTTTACGGACTGCTGGCGGCCGCCTGTTTCACGGTTCTGGTCTTCCTCAACCGGAAACTCAAGGACATTTCGGCGTTTGACCGGTCTTTTGTCCAGCTGTATCTTTCCGCACTTACCATCTTTCCCTATATGATGATCCACAACGGAGGGTGGTTTCCTTTTCCGTCGGATCTTCAGTCCGGACTGATCGTTCTGATGCTCGGCATTCTCCATACCGGAGTGGCCTACTGCTTCTATTTCAACGGAATGGCGGTCCTTCCCGTCCAGACCGTGGCCATCCTCGGGTATCTGGAACCGGTCGTGTCCGTCCTGTGTTCTGCGCTCTTTCTGCAGGAAGCGATGGGTGTACCGGGCTGGATCGGCGCCGTCCTGATCCTGGCCGCAGCGGTGGTCAGTGAACGGATCCCGCCACCGGGGGAAAAGCAGGAAAAACCGTCAGAAAAAACCACACCCGAATAATGCAAAAAGGCCACTCCAGAAGCGGCCTTTTTGCATTACGAATGGCAGTCAAACCAGGTATCCCCGATCTGGGCGTCCGCCAGGAACCTGACGGGAAGGTCCAGAACGGATTCCATGGTTTCTTTAAGCAGTTTCCGGGCTTCTTCCGCGCAGGACCGGTCCGCGTCCAGGATCAGTTCGTCATGGACCTGGAGGATCATCCGGGCATTCAGACCTCGCGACCTGAGTTCCCTGTCCACACGGATCATCGCGATCTTGATCAGATCCGCCGCGGAGCCCTGGATCGGACTGTTCCGGGCGATGCGTTCTCCGGCGGCCACCACCATCCGGTTGGAGGCCTTCAGTTCGGCGATATACCGGCGGCGTCCGAACAGGGTTGTGACGTATCCTTCCTTCACGGCGGCCTGGACCACGGTCTCCAGATACTCCTTGATATCCGGATAGGTGCGGTAGTACTGTTCGATAAAGTCGGAGGCGGCCGCCCGGCTGATGCCCAGGTCTTCGGAGAGTGAGAAGGCTCCGATCCCGTACAGGATCCCGAAGTTCACGGCCTTCGCCCGCTTGCGCAGGTCCGGGGTCACCTCGTCCTCGGGAATGCCGAACACGTGGGCTGCGGTCGCGGTATGAATGTCCGCATCGCTCTGGAAGGCGCGGATCATCGTTTCATCTCCGGAAAGATTGGCTAACAGCCTGAGCTCGATCTGGGAATAGTCCGCGTCGATCAGGACGTGATCCGGCTCCAGCGGGATGAAGAATTTGCGGAATTCCTTTCCGATCTCGGTACGGATCGGGATGTTCTGAAGATTGGGCTCCGCACTGGACAGACGTCCGGTGGCCGTTCCGGTCTGCCGGAACGTCGTATGGATGCGGCCGTTTCCGTCCGCTTCCTTCTGGAGTCCCTCGGCATAGACCGAGCGCAGTTTGGATACGGTCCGGTAATCCAGGATCTTGTCGATAATGGGCGAATACGGGCGGAGCTTGGCCAGCACTTCGGCGTTGGTCGAGTATCCGCTTTTTGTCTTCTTCAGGGACGGGAGATTCATCCTTTCAAACAGGATCTCCCCGAGCTGCTTGGGTGAGTTCAGGTTGAACTCGGTGCCCGCGAGCGCGTAGCACTCCTCGGTCAGTTCCTTCTCCTTTGCCTCCAGCCTCAGACCGAAGTCATGGAGACGGGTCAGGTCGACCTTGAAGCCGGTCTCCTCCATATCCGCCAGAACGGCAGCGAGTGGCATTTCAATATCATTCAGAATCTGAATTTGTCTTGTCTGAGACAGTTTACTGGTGATTTCACGGTATAATTTCAGAATATAGACACTCTGCGGATAGTCCTCGGACCAGTCTGTACCCAGATACGCGGACACAAGATCGGGCAGCGCGTATTTCCCGGATGAGGAGTCCAGGACGTAGGCGCCCAGCATCGGGTCGAACGCACAGGAGCGGAACCGGATGCCGATGCGGTCCATCGCCTTGTAGAATTCTTTGCAGTCCTGGATCAGGAACGTGAAAGGACGGGAAAGGACCCTTTCAAGAACGACTTTCCGGGTTTCCCCGTTTACGGGCAGGCGCCAGTTCCTCTCTTCAAAGGCCAGCTCGACGGAATCCGGAGCGAGCGCGAGGGCGCAGACGGTTTGTTCCGGGATGCCGTTCAGACGTTCCGGGTCCACGGTCTCGAACTCAGGTGCCGGCTCGGCCGGAGCGATCTCCTGCCCGGGCGTGCCGGATCGGGAAAAAGCCGTGCGGAAACTGGTAAAGTCATACCGGTTCAGAAGGTCCTGCAGACCGGATTCCCGGATGCCGGTGAACCGCATGGAGGACAGGGATTCCGTGAGCGGAACGTGTCGCTCGATGGCGGAGAGTAGCCTGGACTTGTAGGCGCTGTCCCGTCCGTCCCTCAGAAGCTGGACGGTGCGGGGTTTGAGGTCCGTGACCGTATCCAGGGAGGCGTACAGTTCGTCCAGGGATCCGAAGCGCTGGATCAGGGCGAAGGCCGTCTTTTCCCCGACGCCCGGAACGCCCGGAATGTTGTCCGAACTGTCTCCCATCAGGGCCTTGACGTCCACGAACTGGGTCGGGTCGATCCCCTTCTCCTTGCGGAAGAGATCCCGGGTATAGGGTACGGTTCCCCCGTTGGTGGCCAGAAGGACGGTCGTGCGGTCCGAGATCAGCTGCAAGGAGTCCCGGTCTCCGGTATAGATGAGGGCCTGGGTCGGAGTTTCGGCCTGCTCGGCCATTTCAGACAGCGTGCCCAGGATATCGTCGGCCTCATAGCCTTCCTTGCGCAGGACGGTGAAGCCCAGCGCCAGCAGAAAGTCGTCGATGACCTCCAACTGTTTCAGAAGGTCTTCCGGTGTCTCGTGACGGCCGGCCTTGTATTCGGCATAGGCCTTGTGCCGGAACGTCGGGGCGTGCACGTCAAAGGCCGCGATCCGGTAGTCCGGATGGTACTCATCCAGGAGCTTGGCGGTCATATTCAGGAAACCGTACAGGGCATTCGTCGGAAAACCGTCCCGGCTGCTCAGCGCGCTGTGGACGCCGTAGAAGGCCCGGTTCATGATGCTGTTGCCGTCGATGGCGAGCAAAGTATGCATAGTATTGTGCGGCGCCATTTTGGCGCCTTCTCCTCGTTCGATTCGTGTTCAGACGGCAAAACCGCCGTCTACCCCGAGACACTGTCCGGTAATGAAGGATGCGGATTCAGAAGCCAGGAACCGGACGGCTGCCGCTACGTCGCCCGGAGTGCCGACCCGGCCTATCGGTGTCTCGTCGATCAGGGCCTGCCGGTCTTCTTCCGAGAGATGCCGGTTCATATCCGTGTCGATGAAACCGGGTTCGATGCAGTTCACGGTGATGCGGGAGGGACCGAGTTCCTTGGCCAGCGCATAGGTAAAGGCCCGGAGCGCTCCTTTGGAGGCGCTGTATCCGGTCTCGCAGGAGGCTCCCGTCTTTCCCCACATGGACCCGATCAGGATGATGCGGCCGCACCGGCTGTTCAGCAGATACGGGATCGCGGAGGTTACGGCGCGTCGTACACCGTGCAGATTGACATCGAAGATCCGGTCCCAGTCGGTTTCGGAGACCGTCTGGACCGGGGCGATCACCGAGATGCCCGCGGCGCACACCAGAATGTCCAGACCGGACATCCGCTTTGCGGCCTGATCCACTGCGGTCTTCACTTGATCCGCATCGGAAAGATCGCAAGGCAGGCCAAGGGCTCCTGTTTCCCGCGCCAGCGCATCTGCGACGGTCTTGTTCGTATGATAGAAAAACGAGACTTCCGCTCCGGTGGAAGACAGTTCCCGGACGCATTCGGATCCGATACCGCCTGTGCCCCCGGTGATGAGTATTCTGTGAAGGGATTCATGATCGGACATAGGTCATCCTCCGTTCTTCCGCCGGGCGGTCCGCTTTGCGTGCGGGTCCGGCTTGGACTGCTTCTGGAAATGGGCCGTATACAGTTCCGCAATCAGTTTGCGGAAACCGTCCAAAAGGATCTTTCTCTGCTCAGGGGTCGGGGCCTGGATCATCTTAAAGCCCGCGTTCGGGATCCGGCTCAGGTCCTTGAGATTGGTCACACTGGCGGCGGCCGGCAGTGAGAAGACGGTGTTGACGAAGTCCTCGGTCTCCTGTTCGCTCATGTCCGCGGTCCAGGCCTTGATGGCCTTTTCCATCTGGATGCTGTCCCGGCTCCTTGTCGGAACGGTTTCGAATTCCGGGCCGATGACCTGCCAGGTCAGAAGATTGTGCTGCCGGAGCCCGCCCTTGACCGACGAGACCACATAGATCTTTTCGCCCAGCTGCTCGAACAGGCATCCGATGATGCTGGACTCGGGCACGGCGGTCCGGATTCTGGATACAATGCTCAGGTAGCCTTCGGACTCCAGAAAGTCGGGCTTGAATCCGGGACCGTCGAAATTGTACACGGTCTGGATGCGTTCCCGTTCCTCCGGATTGCAGGAGGCGGCCGCAAAAATGGCCAGGTTGCCTCCTTTGCTGTGCCCGGTCAGGATCACGTTTCCGGGATGGGTGCAGAGGATCCTGTGCAGATAAGCGGCGGCCAGTTTCTGGGATGGAATGGACTTTTCAAACGCCATGTTGAAATCCTCCTTCCATCCGACGATACTGTCGTCGGTGCCCCTGAAGGTCACGACGCAAAGAGAAGAAGACAGTTCGAACGTCATGGCCGAGAACTGGATCTCCTTTTTTCTGTCCAGGATATCCTCCATATCGAAGATCCGGACGGCGGAAAACCGTTTTGTGGATGCCGCCAGGTCAAAAAGGTCAAAGATCTGGGGAGGGATCACCAGCCCCAGCGTGTGATCGGAGCCGTCCGAGAAGAGGATGTCACGGATCCGGGGCAGCGGGACCGCAGAATCCTCCGGAACCGGGCCGGCGGCCTCCAGAAAATGGAGATAGGAGCATTTGGACAGGATGGCCGCGTCCACAATATTGAAGGGGGACCGGGAAAAGCTCAGGTCACCCCGCCATTTCAGATAATCGAAAACCGTTGCCATACTAGACTCCTTCCGGGATCAGAGCGTGAATGAAACGGTCTGTTTGGTAAAGGCAGAACTGTACACGCGCCCTTTTCGGCGGACGTAACTGGAACAGACGGCAGTCACGGCCGCATGCTTTCCGGGCTTTCTGGATACGAACAGAAGATAGGCATCCGTATCGAATCCGCCCAGAACGTTGTTGGAATTGATATGCATTCTCCGCCCGTCCGCGCGGAGGTTGAACCAGAGTTCATGGACCGATCGGTCGGATTCGGTCAGTCGGACGCCGATCGCGTCCCGGGATGACAGCGGAGCCAGATCATAACCGTCCTGGTTCAGGGCGATCACATGAAGCAAGGCCTTGTCGCACCGGTCCCCGGTTTCGGGATAATCCTCCCTGTAGTAGACCGAGTCTCCGTTTTTGAACGGAGCCGCCACACTGTAGCCGGACTGCTCAGGGTAGCCGGTCTCCTCACTCCAGACCGAACGGGACGGGTACAGGGTGTGCACACGGGCGCTGCCGGTCGAATTCCGGACGGACAGAGCGTCTTGCCGGATCATGGCATCCCCTTTTTGATGAAGCAGGAAAGTGACCGGCTCCGGACGGATCGTCAGAATGTCGTCCAGTATGAAGAAATACTTGTGGGAAAGGATAAATACGTTCCGGAACAGGCGCTGGCAGGTATGGGAATACGGACCGGTCGCATCCGCCCGGACATAGTGAAGACCTTTGTTCCGGAATGTCTCGTCGATACGGCCCGGAAAACGGGAGCCTCTGTACAGATCCCCTTCCCACTGCCCTTTTTCCCCGATCAGCCAGGCGTTGTGAGCCCGGGTGCGGCAGAAATAGTCCATATAGGCCGGGGATCCGTAGGAACAGGAACCGGAGTCCGTGAAAACAGGTTCGCCCCGGTCATAGAGCACAAACGATCCCGCGTCCTCATGGGCATGGTTCCATGTAAAACCGCTTTTGAGGGCAAACAGCGTGGAATCCGGTTCAAAGGAGTTCCGATCGATGTAATAGCCGGATTCCGGAAAGACGCGGACCTCGGACAAGGCGTCAAGCGATCCGGAAGGCTCGGAAGGGTCCTCGTGGACCAGCTCCAGGACAGAGTTCCTTCCTTTTGCGGCCTGCGCGTAGGCCGCAAGGGCAGGCGAACCGTATCCGCACAGCCTGAGATACAGGACGATCTTCCGGATGTCTGCGGTATAGGCGCTGTCGCCAAAATTGAGGAACCGGATCCCTTCCGACGTGGGATAGCAGAAGGAGAGGATCGCGTCTCCGAGTTTGGGCAGCACGCCTGTCCGCAGGATGTCGATCCTGCCGAAATACCGTTCGGCATGGTAGAGATAGCGGAGCAGTTCTCCGGCACCGTAATTGAAATAACCGGTGCTTTCGTAGAACAGGCCTTCCCCGTCGAAATTCCGGGATTTGTTGAACAGAGGCTGTCCGGGATAGTCCAGGAATTCGCGGAGCGCTTCGTGGATCTGGTCGAATATCGTCCGGCATTCGGATTCGGGAAGCCGGTCTGCAAAAGGCAGCAGCGAAAGACCGGCCAGTCCGATGCAGACGGCCCACCAGTTGTGACCCATGGAGTCCATCGCGTGAATGCGGGTCCCGGGAGAGACCCAGTCGGCCAGGAGAGGATAGATGCCCAGCGAAAGGGCCGCGTCCGCGATCGTGTCTCTCTGCGTTTCGGTCAGTTCGTCGTACAGAACGTCGTAGATGCGGGCGTAGGCCACGGCGATACGGGTTGTGCTCAGATCCGAATGCCAGGGTACATCCCTTCGGGCGTTCGCAGGACCGGTCCAGGCCTGGAACGAGGCATAGTGAAGGAGCGCGTCGGTCAGCTTCTGCAGGCAGGCCTTATCCCCTTCCAGCAGCACGGCGGGCAGCAGTCCGTCACAGAATCGTTCCAGCTGGGAGCCGATTTCATAATAGTTTCCATGCTGGGTCTGGGCCGTGTTGGCGTAGGTTTCGGTCAGGAAGGACTCCTTGAGCAGAGCGTCCTTGGAAGCATAGAGAGCGCGGCAGCGCGCCGCAAAGGAATCATCTTTTGCGGCACGCGCCTTCAGTCCGGCCAGTTCGTCGGACCGGATATACAGATTGGGATGTCGGGTTGAAAACATGGGAAAAAGCTGGATCAGTCGTGCCGTTTTTCGCGGATCTCTGAGAGCAGTTCCATTGTGAACTCTTCCAGAGTTGAGGTCACCGTTGCTCCGGTCCTTCTGGAACGGACCGCGACCTTGCGCGATTCGACCTCCTGGTCGCCCAGGACGATCATATAAGGCACTTTTTCAAGCTGTGCCTGGCGGATCTTGTATCCGATCGTCTCGTTGCGCTCGTCGACCTCGGCGCGGACGCCCGCGTCGAACAGCTTGTCGCAGATCTCCTGCGCGTAGGCCATATGCTCGGTACCGATCGGCAGGATCTTGACCTGGGTCGGGCAGAGCCAGGTCGGCAGGGCGCCCGCATATTTCTCAAGCAGGTAGGCCAGGGTGCGTTCGTAGCAGCCCAGGGACGTCCGGTGAATGATATACGGGTACTTGATCTGCCCGTCCGAATCCACATAGGTCATACCGAAGCGGTGGGACAGGAGCATATCGATCTGGATCGTGACGATGGTATCTTCCTTGCCGTACACGTTGCGGTACTGGATGTCCAGCTTGGGTCCGTAGAAGGCGGCCTCGTCGATTCCGATGGTGTACGGGATCTCCAGGTCGTTCAGGATCTTGGCCATGAGAGCCTGGGATTCCTCCCACTGCTCTTTCGTACCCTCGTATTTGTTCTTCGGGTTGGCCGGATCCCACTGGGAAAAGCGGAACGTGCAGTTCTCCAGCATGCCGAGCGTGCCCAGGAAGTACTTGAACAGACGGACACAGCCCGCGAACTCCTCTTCCAGCTGTTCGGGACGGAGGATGAGGTGTCCTTCGGAAATGGTGAACTGACGGACACGGATCAGACCGTGCATCTCGCCCGAGTCCTCATTGCGGAACAGGGTGGATGTTTCGCCGAGCCGCATGGGCAGGTCCCGGTAGGAACGCTTCTTGTTCAGGTAGACCTGATACTGGAACGGGCAGGTCATCGGACGGAGCGCATAGCAGTCCTTGGTCTCGTCCTGAGGATCTCCGATGACGAACATGCCGTCCAGGTAATGGTCCCAGTGTCCGGAGATCTTGTACAGATCCCGTTTGGCCATGAGAGGAGTCTTGGTCAGCAGATAACCGTGCGCCTGTTCATAGTCCTCGACCCATCTCTGCAGGAGCTGGACGACCCGTGCTCCTTTGGGAAGCAGGATCGGGAGTCCCTGGCCGATGACGTCCACGGTCGTGAAGTATTCCAGTTCCCGTCCGATCTTGTTATGGTCGCGTTTGCGGGCCTCCTCCTGAGCGGTGAGATAGTCCGCGAGCATTTCCTTTTTCGGGAAGGCAATGCCGTACACGCGCTGCAGCTGCTTGTTCTTCTGGTCGCCCTTCCAGTAGGCGCCTGTGCACTGGGTCAGCTTGATGGCCTTGAGAGCGCCTGTGGAGAACAGATGAGGACCGGCGCAGAGATCCGTGAAATCCCCCTGCCTGTAGAACGAGATGGTCTCGCCTTCCGGAAGTTCCTCGATAAGCTGTACCTTGTAAGGCTCGTCGCGTTCGGTCATGAAACGGACCGCTTCGTCACGGGGCAGTTCAAAACGCTCGACGCGCTCGTTCTCCTTGACGATCTTCTTCATCTCGTCTTCCAGGGCCTTGAGCGCCTCCGGTGAAAACGCCGTCTCGCTGTCGAAATCATAATAGAAACCGTTCTCTATGGCCGGCCCGATCGTCAGTTTGGTCGCGGGATACAGACGCTTTACGGCCTGGGCCAGTACATGGCTGGCCGTATGCCAGAACACGTGCTTGCCTTCCGGATCCTCAAAGGTCAGAAGACGGACTTCCGCGTCTGCGCCGACAGTGGCGGTCAGGTCCACGGTTTTGCCGTTCACGACTGCGGCCAGAACGTCACGACTGGCCAGTTCGGCGGTTTTCGCAAACTCATAAACCGACGAAGGTGTCTCAAGTGAGACGGATTTTTCCTGTTCACCAAGGAATTTCACAGTAATCATATTTTTGCTCTCCTATAAAAAAGCCCGGCGACGCATCTGGCCGCCGGGGTGTAGATTCATTCATCTGCACGGTTCCACCCGAACATTTTACTTGATTGGGTTATGCAGTTGGGACATACGGTGGTACCCTCTGCCTCTGCGGACGGGATTTTCAGCCTGGATCCCGCTCTCTGCACCGTGAGTATGCTTCGGACATATCCGTATGGGTCAAGTCTCATTTGGACTTGTGTGAAAGGTTGTATTCCGAACTCGGATTGAGGAATTCCCTCCAGTCCAGTTCCCCTCTGTCCAGCGCGTTGATGATGATCTCCGCGGTGGCGATGTTCGTGGCGACCGGAATGTTATGGTAGTCGCACAGCCGGAGCAGTTCCTGCTCGTCCGGAGAACAGACCGCATTCGTCCGGGTGTCCCGGAAATACAGGAGCACGTCGATCTCGTTGTAGGCCACCCGGGAAGCGATCTGCTGTTCCCCGCCGTACGTGCCGGGCAGGTAGCTCTCGATCTCCAGCCCCGTGGCATCCGAGATGCATTTGGCCGTAACGCTGGTGGCACAGAGCTTGTGCTTGCTCAGAATGCCGCAATAGGCGATGCAGAACTGGGTCATCAGTTCCTTCTTCAGATCGTGGGCAATAATGGCAATCTGCATCGTTCTACCTCCGGTTCGGTTTTTAACAGTATAGCACAGTTCAGGGGGAAAGTCAACGGATAGACACCCGCTAACTTTCCCCCAAATGAACTTTTTTCAGGTCTGAAGTCCCGTTCCGGAGAAAGGATTCGGACTCAGTCCTTCTTGCGGATCACGAGGGCGGCGCCCAGAATGCCCGCAACGGACAGGCAGGCCGTGCCCAGACCCAGAACGGAACCGCAACCGCCCTTCTTTTCGGCCTTGGTCTCGGGGCTGGTTTCCGCAGACCCCTGGGATCCGGCTTCGGTCTCGACCGGCTGTGCACCGGTCTCGGAAGGCTGTGCATCGCTCTCGGCATCTGTCTCATCTTCTCCCGGGATGTCCTCCGGCGCCGGAATGTCGGCATAGGTCACCACAAGTCTGACCGGCTCGCCGGTGTAGATGTTCCCGCCCCAGCCGTTCGGTGTGCCGTTGACGGTCGGATACGAGTCCGCGATGCGGACATAGAGCGTATCCACGTTCTTGCTGAGTTCGACGAAATTGGTCAGGTCAAAGGTGTAGACGCCGCCGTCCAGACCGCGGTTGTACTTCGAGCCGTCGGTACTTTCGTTGATCTCATCGGATTCCCAGCGGTAGACTTCGGAGTAGTTCGTGCCGTCGGTTCCGGCCTGCAGCAGGAGCTGAGCGCCGAATTTTCCGGTGATGGTGATCTTACGGACGGCGTGGGAATGATCGATCGTGAACAGGTAAACGGTTTCCGTGTTCCTGTCGGAAAACCGCTTTTCCGCGGTCTTGCCGGCATTGGAGTTATACAGATACTGTGTCTCGCTGTCCTCGAAGACCACGAACGTGTATTCTTCGGTCAGGAGAGTCTCATCCGAGGCTTCGAGCAGCCGGATGTTGTCGATATAGGCGTCCACTCCGGAGTCGTTGCCGACCCAGTACCAGCGCAGATAGTTGACGGCGCTCATGTCGATGGGACCGTTGGTCTCGCTTCCCTCGGCAAACTCCAGGACCACATGGTTCCATCCGTCCTGAAGATCCTTGGTGAAGGTCTCGGACAGCCAGTGCAGTTCCTTGTCGTCGCATTTCCCGGAGGAGGAGATCTCAAATTCGGAATTCCCGTTCAATTCCTTGACGGCGTCCGCGTCGGTCACATACAGATCGAATTCGATGCGGTTGTATGCGGAAAGGTCTGCAGCCGTCATCCCGGTGGATTCGATCATCTGGGCGCCGAGGGAGAATTTCCAGGAACCGGTACCGGTCTTGAAGAAACCGGTCTCTTCACTGACCGTGACGCCGTTGAAACCTTCGGCAGAATTGCATCCGTTGAAGAGAGTGCCGACGCCTTTGGCTTCGTCCTCAAGGGCTTTAGCCGCCTGTGCGTAGGCTAGCTGGTTGGTGAACACG
The DNA here is from genome assembly GCA_017539425.1 of Clostridia bacterium. Lineage (GTDB taxonomy): Bacteria > Bacillota > Clostridia > Oscillospirales > CAG-272 > RUG14240. Next base: position 28,509 of record JAFYHA010000091.1, on the reverse strand, counting down.
AAATTGTCCATGCAGATTTCCAGCCGGTTGGATGCACCGACCCAGTACCAGCGGAACCAGTCGATTCTGGAGGTGTCGATGGCGCCTCCGGTCACTCCGCCCGTTGCGAACGGCAGGACGATATGGTTCCATCCGGCTTCCTTGACCTGTCCGGTCAGGGTGTTGATCGGATCCCAGCCGAGCTCCTCCACGTCGTTGGCCTTTCCGGAACCGATCTCGATCTGTCCGCTTCCGTCCATGGCCGTCAGGGCGTCAAGGTTCTCAATGAAAACGTCGAATTCGAGCGTATCGCACCGAGAGGCGTCGATCGCTTCCTCGAATTCGCGCTGGAAAATGGTATCTCCGTATGTGATCCGGATAGAAGCCGTGCCCTGGACTTTTTCGGTTGTGTCCACGGCAGGCGCGATGTTGAAGCCGAATCCGGCTGTGGAGTCGCAGTCGAAGAATGTAACGCTGACCGGAGAAATGGCGGACACGGTCAGGGCGGGAATGCATGCCGCGATGATCGTGAGCGCGATGGCCGCTGTCAGCAATACGGATAACAGTTTTTTCATAAAAGACCTCCGAATTAGAATGATTGTAATAACAGGTCGAAATGAAACGAGTTATTTGACCGGTTACAGTTTAAGCTTTTTTTACGGTTTTGTCAATAACTGTAAGAGCTTCTTGTGTTGAGCACCTTTTTGCACGTGAAACGGGGGTGAAAAACGAGAATTCCGATTGCATATTTATGCAAAAGGCGGCGTTTCTTTGTTTGCTTTGTCGAAATATCTAATCCGATATGCAAAAAGCCGTCCGGAATTATTCAGTTTGCGGGCGCAGTTTTTGAGGAATTCCGTTGACACCGGGAAAACGCGTACAGTATAATGGAGATATCCTGAAGACGAGGTCTTGTAACATGATCGATTCTATGATGCGCAGACTGGAAGAACTGGATCCGGAAGTGGGTACCCTTGTCCGTGCCGAGTTTCTCCGTGAACGGAACGGGCTGGAGATGATCGCGTCCGAGAACGTGGTGTCCGAAAGCGTGATCCTGGCTACCGGCAGCATTCTGACCAACAAGTATGCAGAAGGATATCCGGGCCGGCGGTATTACGGCGGATGCGAGTGCGTGGATGCCGTGGAGTCCCTGGCCATTGAAAGAGCCAAGAAGCTTTTCGGAGCTGCGTTTGCGAACGTTCAGCCCCATGCCGGTTCACAGGCCAACGTCGCGGCCTATATGGCTCTGCTCAAGCCCGGAGATACCGTAATGGGTATGTCCCTTCCCGCCGGAGGACATCTGACGCACGGCAGCCCGGTCAATATTTCCGGGACCGTATTCCGGTTCATTCCCTACGGATTGGATCCGGAGACGGAATATCTGGATTATGACCGCATCGAGGAACTGGCTCAAGCCGAAAGGCCGAAGATGATCGTGGCCGGCGCTTCCGCATATCCCCGTATCATAGAGTTTGAACGTCTTGCCCGGATCGCGCACAGCGTAGGCGCCTATCTGATGGTGGATATGGCACACATCGCCGGACTGGTCGCGGCCGGAGAGCATCCCTCTCCCCTGCCTTATGCGGATGTCGTGACGAGCACGACGCACAAGACGCTGAGAGGCCCCAGAGGAGGCCTGATCCTGACCAATCAGGAAGAGATCGCCAAGAAGATCGACAAGGCCATTTTCCCGTGCACGCAAGGCGGACCGCTGGAGCATGTGATCGCGGCGAAGGCCGTGTGCTTCCGGGAAGCGATGACGCCCGAATTCAAAGCCTATCAGCATGCCATCCGGGAAAACGCCCGCGTTCTTGCGCAGGCCCTGAGTGAAAAGGGATTCCGGCTGGTCAGCGGAGGAACGGACAATCATCTGATGCTGCTGGATCTGCGTCCGCTGCACGTGACCGGAAAGGAAATGGAGACCCGTCTCGACTCGGTAGGCATCACCGTCAACAAGAACGCGATCCCGAACGACCCGGAGAAACCTTCCGTCACTTCGGGTATCCGGGTAGGCACACCTGCCGTGACCACCAGGGGTCTCGGAACGGAGGAAATGAGGATCCTGGCCGGTTGCTATTTCGACGTGGCAACGGATTATGAGGGTACCCGTGAAAGTGTGAGCCGCACCGTGCAGGAGATCTGCAAACGGTTTCCTCTGTATCCCGGTGTCTAGACAAACAATTTGACAACAGTCCTGCCGGGCGGATTCTTCCGTATCTTTGATCCGGCAGGATGTTTTTTTGGGAAATTATTGAGTTTGCATTCATAATTTGTTATAATCTAGATATACCTATCACCGGGAGGCTTTCATATGCAAAGACCGTATATCCTCAAGCAAAAGTATCCGGTAGGCGACTCGGTCGTTGTAGCCGCGGAAATCACCGAATTCGGTAAAGCCGTTTGCGAACTGGATGACGCTTCGCCCGTATTGCAGGCTGCGATCGATGCGGTGGCCGGGATCGGCGGAGGTGTGGTCTATCTGCCCGAGGGGCATTACAGGCTCCGTACGCCGATCGACCTGAAAACGGCCGTCACCCTCAGGGGCGAGTGGGTCAGTCCGGATGTCCGCCCGGCGGATCCTTCAGTCGGAACCGTCCTGGAATGTTTTGTGGGCCGTGAGGATCCGGACGGCGTCCCGCAGATCCGTATGCGCGCCTGCACAGGTATCCAGTGCGTGACCTTCTATTATCCCGACCAGTCCTTTGAAAAGCCGGTTCCCTATTCGCCCTGCGTCCGTCAGGACGGGGTGGACAGCGTCACGCTGGAAAACGTGACCATGATCAATCCCTGGCGCGGCATGCAGTGCGGTCCGGATGCCAATGAGCTCCATTATCTCCATAATGTCTATATGACACCTATGCACGAAGGTCTGTTCATGGACCGAACGACCGACATAGGCAGAATGTATATGTTCCATATCGGTCCGGAGTACTATGCCTCCTTCGTGGAGGGCACGGATCTGGAATCCCTCCGCCGCTATATGCTGTCCGAAGTGACCGGCGTCTTTATGGCCAGATCCGACTGGGAATACGGGTACGGGATCCACGTCCGGTACTGCAAGGTCGGATTCCTGATCACGACCCTGACCGACAGCGCTCCCAATACCCAGCTGTCCCAGCTCAATCTGTACAACTGCGATATCGGCTTCAAGCTGATCGAGGTCAACCCGTACGGCGTGGCCCTTTCGGACAGCACGATCGAGTGCGACATTCCCGGCCTCGAGGCCGCGATCGAGTCCGACGAGCGCTTTACGACCGTCATGCAGATCTCCGGGACGGATTTCCGCGGTCCCTACCGCAATCATGTCCGGCATACCGGGAAAGGACAACTGTCCTTTTCCAACTGTTCTTTCGAAAACTGGGCGGAGACCGCGGTCTGCCAGTCCCAAGGCGGTCTGACTATGCTGCAGTGCCGGTTCGGCAAAGCACCGGCCAAGGGCGCCCATTTCGAGTTCTCCTCGACCATCGGAGGCGCGCAGATCACCGGCAACCGCTTTACGGGAAAGCCCGTGATACGGATCCCCGAAGAGGCCCGCGAGAGCGTCCAGCTCTCGGATGCGGATCTCGGACTCAAGGCACCTCCCCGCGGCGGACACAAGCCCTATCCGGGACGTCCCTATCCGGATTCCGACATCCTCTATCTGGTCACCGACTACGGCGCCGTAGGAGACGGAAAAGCCGACTGCACGGCATCCTTCAGGTCCGCGCTGAGCGATGCGAGAAAGACCGGCGGCATCGTCTATGTTCCGGCCGGTCTGTACCGTCTGGACGGGACCATTCGGATCCCGACCGGAGTGCAGCTTCGCGGCGTGTTCCAGGTTCCCTGCCATACGCTGGGCGGAGGATCTGTGCTGATGACCTACGCCAACAAGGACAACGAAGACGGCGACCCGTTCATTACGGCCGCCCCCAATGCCGGAATTTTCGGGCTGACCATCTACCATCCCGAGCAGGATGCCGTCACGCCCCATAAGTACCCGTGGGCGTTTAGGTCCAAGGGACCGGGCTGCTACGCGGTCAACACGGTGTTCGTCAATCCGTGGCTGGGAGCGGATTTTGCCTCCTATCCTTCTGAAAACCATTACATTTCCTATATCTCCGGTGCCCCGATCCGCTGCGGGATCTACTGCGGGCACAACTCCGGAGAGGGCTGGGTGGAAAACATCCAGTTCAACCCGCACTACTTCTTCCGCACCGATCTGCCCAACAAGCCGAAGAACTGGCATGAGTTCTGGCACAACCAGATCCGGTATCTGGAAGCGCTGAAGTTCGGACACAACGCCTGCGAGCATCTGCTCGGCACGTTCGTGTTCGCGGCCAACCACGGACTGTACTTCGTACTGCAGAACGGAAAAGGCACGAGCGGGACGTTCATCGGACACGGCACGGACGGCGGACAGAACGGACTCTGCGTGGCCGGATGCGACAAACTGGACCTGGTCAATACCGAACTGGTGACCATCGAGGCGCCCAGAGACAGGGTCTACTTCCAGTCCGAGGAAAACGCCAAAGGCGAAGTCGCGGTATTCAATACGCTGATGTGGGGGGCACCTCACCGCTCGGTCGTCATCAACGGGGGCCGGCTGGAATTCCAACTGACCAATATCGTCAGCCCGGGTACCGTGGCCATTACCGTCAACGGTGGCGAGGCCACGTTTGCCGGTACGTACTTCTACCAGAATACGAACAACGTGGAAGTCAACCGGGGATCCTGCCGTCTGGTCTCCAATATGACCGTCCGCCGCTATTCCAGGCCCGGACGGAACGGAGAGCCGCCGCAGCTCCTGCCCCGCCAGCCTGCCCTGGACCTGTTCCACAGCGGCGGCAAACTGGAGGAACTGTTCTCCTTCAGCAAATGATTACTTGCATTTCCTGAAAATCATATAACAAATGGAGGTTTTTTTCATGGAAAAAGTGAAAAACTACATCGCGGAAGCGATCGGCACCTGCTGTCTTGTGCTGTTCGCCTGCGGTACGGCCGTCCTGTCCGGTGAGTATCTGGCAACAGCCCTGGCCTTCGGCGTGGTCCTGATCCTGGTGGCTCTTACCGTATGCAAGGAATCCGGATGCCACATCAACCCGGCTGTCTCTCTGGCCATGCTCATCCGCGGCAAGATGTCCGTCGCTGATTTCGTAGGCTATATCTGCGGACAGTTCCTGGGCGGCATCGTCGGTACTGCACTGCTGGGCCTGTTCGTGATCCGCGGACAGTTCAGACTGCTGGGAGGCAACGAGATTTCCGGCGCACTGATGAATGCACAGGGCGACCTGAATGCCTGGAGCTACATCGGCGCATTCCTGGTCGAAGTCGTACTGACCTGCGTGTTCGTGTATGTCATCCTGACGGTTACCGATTCCAGACATTACGAGGGCAAATACCCTGTCCTGTTCATCGGTCTGGCTCTGACTGTGGTCCACCTGCTGGGCATGGGTCTCACCGGTACGTCCGTGAACCCGGCCAGATCGTTCGGCCCGTCCCTGCTGCAGGGATTCGGCGGCAACTGGACTTCATTCTCCCAGATCTGGATCTGGCTGCTGGCGCCTCTTGCCGGCGGTGCTCTGGCTGCGATCCTTTACGGTATCGTAAACAAGGATGGCGCGGTTGCAATCCAGAAGTCCGAATCCAAGCCGGCTGCTGAGCCCAAGGCTGAGGAACCGAAGGAAGAGGAAGTCAAGGAAGAGAAAGAAGAAGAGACCGTCAAGGAACAGGAATGATCCTTCCGGCGGAATTCGGATTCTTTTCTCTGACGGGAGATTGCTCCCATAATCCGTAAAAGAGCGGCGCGGAGTCCCCAAACGGGGCTCCGCGCCTTGCTCTGTCTTACTTTAGACTTTTGTCGAATCGCGATCTCCGCAAGGCATATCCGGCGTTCCGTCCGGACCGGATCACGGAAAAGCCGAATATCATCTCGCTTTTCCTGCGTATGTGGGAAAGGTGTGCGGAGACGGTATTGGGCTTGTCGGAACGGAGAACCCCGGCCAGTTCCGTAACGGATACGAAACGGCCTTCGGCCTGATCCAGGATTTCAATCAGCATACTTTCGGCCCGGGTCAGGAAGAGGGATTCGTTTCCGTAGTTGAGCGTCCGGTTCGTCCGAAAAAAAGAGACGGAAGACTCTTCTTCCTTCAGTGAGGGCGGCTTTGGAATCTGAAGATCCGACAGGGCGGTCTGGATCCGGTCATAAACGGTATCCAGGTCAAAAGGCAGAGGAATGGTCAGAAGCCTCTCGTTTTCCCATACGGTACGGCCGTTCAGCAGAAGAAAGACATGAATCTCGGCAAATGCCTCAAAGCCCAGCATGCGCTTGTCCAAAAGAAGCACGGTTCCTTCCGAATATCTGGGCCGGAACGTCTTGCGCCAAGTCAGAGGAGTTCCCCTGTGGACGAACAGAGGGGACAGAAGATCATACAGGCCCTGATCCTGGCTGACCAGGACATACTTGTCAAAAAGCGGCATTTCGGTCATCCTCCGTTCTCTTGCAGCAGGCGGTCCAGAAGTGCCCGGATCTCGGGCAGACCGGTTGCCGTCATCAGTGAGGCCCGCGTCTGGGCGGAGCCCTTCATTCCTTTTGTATAGTAGGCCAGATGTTTGCGCGCCTCGGGGACAGCCAGAGCTTCCCCACAGTCTTCGGTCATGATCTCCAGCTGACGCATGGCCATTCGGATGCGTTCGGGCGGATTCGGATCATCGAAGGACTGTCCGTCGATCCTGCAGCGGATCGCTTCAAACAGCCATGAATTACCCAATGCGCCGCGTGCGACCATGATCCCGTCCGCACCGGTTTGCGCCAGCAGACGGACAGCATCCTCCGGAGTCCATATATCCCCGTTGGCGATGACCGGAACGGATACGGCGGATTTTACCTCCCGGATCACATCCGGACGGATGCCTGGGCGGTACAGGTCTGACCGCGTCCGTCCGTGGACCGTGATGAAATCCACGCCGGCCTGCTCCAGCTTTCGGGCGACTTCGACCGCGTTGATGTTTTCATTGTCATATCCGATCCGGATCTTGGCCGATACGGGTATGCGGACCGCACTTTTGACGGCGGACACGATCTCCGCGCAGAGATCCGGGTTCTTCAGCAGAGCGCTTCCCTCCCCGTTTCCCGTGATCTTGGGCATCGGACAGCCCATGTTGAGATCGATCGAAGTCGGAGGAACTTCGGACAGGCAACCCCGGTAATCCCCGTTCTCGATCCGTCGTGCCGCCTCGGCAAGAAATTTCGGGTCTGACCCGAACAGCTGGATCCCGATGGGCAGGTCGTCCGGGCGTACACGGGCCAGCGACCCGGTCCGCACCGTATTACCGGAGCGCCCCTTCTGCTCATAGCAAAGGGCCTTGGCGGAGAGCATTTCACTGAACACGTATTCTGCGCCGCAGGAGAGGCAGACCGAGCGGAAGGCATGGTCGGTAAAGCCGGCCATAGGTCCAAGCAACAGTCCGTATTTCAATTCAGTTTTGCCGAGTTTTGCAGCCATATCTTTCTACCAGATCCGTAACGGATTTCGTAAAGTCCGGAGTGTAGGCGGCGCTCGCGCTGCCGTTTTGCTGCCGGTATCCCTCAAATCCCAGGCTGTCCGCAACATCAAGTACAGACCCGTATTCGAAGGAGGTCAGGCGGCGGTGCAGCTCCGGGTAGGGTGAGTCCTGCGCAAACTCGGGTGTATACTGGTTCAGCAGGGACAGAAGGAAGGGATGGTCCGGAAACAGACGGTCCAGAGCCCCGAGAAGACGGATGGAATCGTCCCTGTGTCCCGGCAGGACAAGATGTCTGACCAGAACTCCCTTTTTCAGATTTCCGGAATCGTCGAAGACCGGAATGCCGGTCTGTCTGATCATCTCGCCAAGGGCGGCCGAGGCGACCTCAAAATAGTCCGGCGCATCCGAGAAACGGGCGGAAAGAGCTGGATCAAAATACTTCATATCCGGCATCCAGATGTCGACCAGACCTTCCAGGCGGCGGAGCGAATCTACGGTTTCGTATCCCCCTGAATTCCAGACCACCGGGATTTTGAGTTTGGGCCTGACCTTGCGCAAAACAGTTGAGAGACGCGCAGTGTAATGGGTCGGAGTGACCAGATCCAATGAGCCGGCTCCGGATTCCTGGAGATCCAGTATCATCCGAATTAGTGTATCATCTGAGACAAATACATATTCATCTGCATGGCTCACAGAGCGGTTCTGGCAGTATACGCACTGCAGATTGCATCCCGCGAAGAAGATGGTTCCCGCCCCGTATTTCCCGCAAAGGCAGGGTTCCTCATAGGGATGAAGATCACATCGGGATACGGCGAATCCGGACGGAACGCGGCAGTACCCGGGCTTGGATTCCCGATTCGCGCAGCAGTGTCGCGGACACTGATTGCAGACATTGTTTACCCCGGTCACGCTTTCACCCTCCTTCCACGTTTTGTGCACTTATTGTAACAAATCCGGACCGAAAAGTAAAGGAGACATGAAGCCTCACACAAAGTCAAAAAAGATTGCCGGAACAGGCGGCTTTTTTGCGAATAATCCACCACAAAAAACAAATTATATGTTAAAATAACAGTGAATTTTTGTTTTAGGAGTTCAGACATGGAAATCAACTGGGAAGAAGTCTGGCAATCGTTTGTAAACGGTTGCGTCGATCTGGCCGGCAGACTGGTCAAGGCCCTGATCATTCTGGTCATCGGCATTTTAATCATCCAACTGGTCACACGGGTCATCTTCCGTGAAAAGACCAAACGCAAAAAGAAACTGGATCCCACGGTCCGCAACTTTATGCGGAGCGTGATCAAGGCGATCCTGTGGTGTATCGTGATCGTGGCGATCATCTGCGCTCTGGGCGTGGAAGTGGCTTCCATCATCACGGTGCTGGCGGCTGCCGGTGCAGCGATCGCACTGGCTTTGCAGGGTTCCCTGTCCAACGTGGCCAGCGGCTTTCTGCTGATCATCCTGCACCCGTTCGCCCTGGGCGATTTCGTCACCGTGCAGGGCAACGACGGTACGGTCATCGACGTCGGGATCTGCGCGACCACTCTGCGCACTCCGGACAACAAGCACGTCATCATTCCGAACAGCCTGGTGACTTCCGGAGCCGTGACCAATTACTCCCGTGAAGAGTTCCGCCGGATCGATGTCGATCTCGCCGTGGCTTACGGTTCGGATCCCGAACATGTCAAGGACGTGATCATGAACGTGCTGATCTCCCACCCCGACGTGCTGAAGGAAGACCCGGAAAAGCCGCCTTTCGTCCGGCTGACCGCTATGGAGGATTCCAGCCTCAAGATCACGGCCCGCGCCTGGGCGACGGGCACAAAATTCTGGCCCACCAAGTTTGATCTGATCGAGCAGTGCCATAAGGCATTGGTCGACAACAAGATCTCCATCCCGTTCCCGCAGATGGATGTGCACCTGATGCAGAAATAGGATGCCCGAACGCAGACGGAGGCAGTTATGGACAACGAAAGCATTGAAAAACGTCTTATCGAGCTGCTGCTCTCCCAGCGAATGACGGTCTCGACCGCGGAATCCTGCACCGGAGGGCTCATTGCCAAACGCCTGACCGACGTACCCGGCAGTTCTTCGGCTTTCGTAGGCTCCTGCGTAACCTATGCGACGGCCATGAAGATCAAGCTGCTCAAGGTTTCCAAGGATACCGTGCGTGAAAAGACGGTGGTCAGTCCGGAATGTGCGGAGCAGATGGCCATAGGTGTCCGGAAACTGATGGGCACGGACTTTTCCATGTCCACGACGGGATACGCGGGTCCGGGCGGGGGAACGGCCCGAAACCCGGTCGGAACGGTCTATATCGGCATTGCCACGCCCTACCGGTCCTTCTCTTTCCGGTTCAGCGATTCGGCAAACGCGACCCGGGAGGAAATCCGCGAGCATGCGGCAACCAGGGCCATGCTGAGGCTGTACCGTGAGATCACCGGCGAAGAAAACTAGGCCGGAATACGCTTTTCACAAGCGCTCATAATGTCAAGTATTACAAAGAAGGTATAGAAAAGAAATGCAACCCAAGATTCGAAAAATCGGAATTCTGACATCCGGGGGCGATTCCCCCGGAATGAATGCGGCCATCCGGGCCGTCGTCCGCAAAGCGGCCAACGAGGGTGTCCATGCCATGGGCATCTACGAAGGCTATAAAGGCCTTCTGGACGGCAACTTTGTCGAACTGTCCAGCAGCGCGGTGACCAATAAGATCAACGTCAGCGGATCGTTCCTGTATTCCAGCCGCTGTCTGGAATTCAAGACCCCGGAGGGTATGGAAAAGGCCCTGGTCAACTGTGAGAAGGCCGGGATCGATGCCGTAGTGGCCATCGGGGGCGACGGAACCTTTGCCGGAGCGGAAGACCTGGCCAAGCACGGGATCCTCGCGGTCGGCATTCCGGGAACGATCGACAACGATATCGTAGTCAGCGATTATACCGTCGGATTTGATTCCGCACTGAATACTACGGTCAACAACCTCAACTGTCTGCGCAGCACCTGCGAGACGCACTCGCGGTTAAGCGTTGTGGAAACGATGGGCCGCCGGTGCGGTATGCTGACCCTGCATGCGGCCATCGCCAGCGGCGCTGCCATCCTGGCGATCCCCGAGTTCCCCTTTGACGAGGATGAGATCATCCGCAAGGCCCTGGAGATCCGGTCGACCGGAAAACGCGGAATGCTGGCCGTGATCTGCGAGGGCTGCAAAAAAGAGGACGGTACCAAACTGTCCGAAAGCCTGGCCAGACGCTTCAAGGCCGAGACGAATATCGACGCCACGTTCGAAAAGTTCTCGCATGTGGTCCGCGGCGGTCTGCCTACGGTCCGCGAGAACGTGACCGCGTCCGAAATGGGCGCAAAGGCCGTGGAACTGCTTCTGGAAGGCGAGAACAGCGTCGTCATCGTGGAACGGGACGGACGCATCCAGCCTGTCGAGATCCATTTTGCACTGGCCACGCAGAGAATGTACCGCGGGACCCTGACCGCAGAGGAAAAGAAAGAGTTCACGCCCAAGCAGATCAAGGAGATGAAGGCTCTCTGCGAGCGCAGAACGGACGAACTGGCTACCCTGTACAAACTGTCCAGGGACATCTGCCATTTCCATCTGACCCAGATGAAATAGGAAAACGGTCATACAGGACAAAACCTGTACGACCGTCCAAATGTTCCGCTTGGGTTTTACGGCAGGGTCACGAAGGCGCAAACGGCCTGATGATCCGAATAGTACACTCCCTCCGTGACCGGATCGGGCACGGCGTAGGAATTTGCAGGATCGCAGATACCGTCCGTAAAGATGTAATCGATCCGCCCCTCATGCAAGGGAGCGGTCCCGTATCCGTGATAGGTCCTTTCCAGACCGTCCGTGCAATCCGTGACCGGATGCCCCGGTATGGCGGTGACCATCCGGATCTCCTCTGAGTCCGGAAAGGCATTCATGTCTCCTGTGAGGATCCATTTTTCCTGACGAACGGAGAGGTGCTGAAGGATCTGGGCCATCCCGAATTTTCTGGCCTGGCGGCCGACATGGTCCAGATGGGTGTTGACCATCTGAAAGACTTCCCCGTCCGAAGGCTTGATCCGAAGATAGGTATACATCCTTGAACAGGTGCTCTGGTCGCCGCCAAAGGTGGTCCCGGGTCTGCCCGGTTCAAAGGACAGCGCCTCGTTCCGCATCTCCACGACCTCGAAGCGTCCGTTTTTCAGAAGGATCAGATTGTGCTCCCCGCGGTAGTCGGCTTCCCGGCCGCATCCGTACAGGGTGTACCCTTTCAGTTCATCCCTGAGGAAATCCCGCATATTGTCCGTGGTTTCCTGGGTGCCGATGAGGTCCGGCTGTTCCCGGGCCAGCATTTCCAGGATACGGGGCTTACGGTTGGGAAAGACATTGATCCCGTCCGGCGAATAGTCATTCCGCATATTGAATGACATGACTTTCAACGTAGGCATAATACACATCCAGAAAAAACAACAAGGCGACTGCGCGTCGCCTTGTCAAGCAGCGGATAACGGGAATCGAACCCGCGTGGCCAGCTTGGGAAGCTGGAGTTTTACCATTAGACTATATCCGCACAGAGCATAAATAATTATACAACCCGGAAACGGCTTTGTCAAGCCGTCAGCCGGCAATTCCGAAAAAACAAAAAAACCACCAATCAAGGAGTCAAAGATATGCAACAGGAAACCAAGCAGACACATTTGCTGTACCTGATCGGCTGGACCATTCTGGCTGCAGCCCTCGCGGTTCTCTACTTTCTGGGCTTTATGCTCACCGAGCCTGTCGATTACAAGTATGCGATCTTCTTCCTGACTGGGCTGTTCTCTCCTCTCATAGCATACGCCGTCCTTTTCCTGATTAAGAAAGATTCGCCGGCCCTGAGCGTGATTGCCATCGTCGGGATACTGATCCCGTACGCATGGATGATGCTGACCAAGACCATCTACCCGGCTTATTTTGCCGTGGTCCTGCCCCTATCCGTTCTTTTCTTCCTGTTCAAGAAACCGATCCAGTGCTTACTTCTCAGCATCGGCGCCGTACTCTGCAACGCCTACAGCGTCTATGTGGGGCTGACCGAAGGAAACGCCGGTCTGGCCATCGCCCAGATCCTGATTCTGGTCCTGTTCTATACCGGGCTGTGCATCGGCACTTCCCTGTACAGCAAACGGTATCGCCAGGATATGAAGAACAACGAAAACATCATGCGGCACAACAACCAGACCAAGGTTCTGGCCTATGACACGATCGAGGCCACGGCCATCACCGTGGACGACAAGGACGTCTATACCAAGGGCCGGTCCCTTCGCGTAGCGGACTATGCGGCCAATATCGCCAGACGCATGGGTCTGCCTGAGGACGTGATCGAAAAGATCCATCAGTCCGCCACGGTCCATGATATTGGAAAGATCGGCGTTCTGGACGAGCTGCTCCTCAAGCCGGGTGCCCTTTCGCCCGAGGAACGGTTCAAGGTGCAGCAGCATACGGTCACCGGTTCCAACATCCTCAAGCATTTCTCGGATCTTCCCCATCTGGCTGTGGATGCCCGGTGTCATCACGAGCGGTATGACGGGACGGGATATCCGGACGGGCTCAAGGGAGAAGAGATTCCCCTGTCTTCCCGGATCATCGCAATCGCGGACTCGTTCGACGCTATGGCGAGCGACCGTCCGTTCCGTTCCAAACTTCCTCCCGACGTGATCCACAAGGAGATTGAAAAAGGGATCGGCAAGCAGTTCGATCCGGAGATCGCCAGGATTGCTCTGGAGATGATCGACCGCAACGAACTGGTCTGCGGAACGAGCGTATTCAACATCCACTGATCCATATACGAGTGTCAAGAAAGCGGCTGCCCCAAAGGGCGGCCGCTTTTTGGCAATCGCTGTGAGAAAGAATCAGTTCGAACCGTGAAAGAGCTTCTTGGTCTGGTAGACCGGTTCGCAGGTCAGATGGCATCCCAGTTTCTTGAGAACGTTTTCGTCCACCTGGGACAGGATGACCGTGGAGTGGACTTCACTGTTCTTGAGTTTGCCGATGCTCTTGAATGCCCTCTTGGCGACCGGATTGGTCTGGGCGGAAATGGCGAGCGCGATCAGGACCTCATCGGTATGGAGCCTGGGATTGTGATTACCCAGGTAGTTGACCTTGAGATCCTGGACCGGAGCCAGGATATCTTCGGAGATCAGCTGGATGTCATCCGGAATACGGGACACGACCTTGAGTGCATTGATCAGCGCTGCGGAGACTGCGCCCATGAGAGAGGACGTCTTTCCGGTCACGATGGTGCCGTTGGGCAGTTCCCAGCCCACGGCCGGAGCACCGGTCGATTCTGCCTTGTCCAGAGCGGCCTTGATGCAGGACCGCTTGTCTGTCGTGATGCCGGCTTTGTTCATCAGGAGCTTGATCTTGAGGACTTCCGAACCGTCGGATTTGCCCCGCCTCTGGTCGATGAGAGCGGCGTAATACCTCCGGATGATTTCGTCCTCGGACGCATTGCGGGCGGCCTCGTCATCGATGATGCAGTAACCGGCCATATTGACGCCCATATCGGTCGGGGACTTGTAGGGACACTCTTCTCCGCTGACCAGTTTGAGCATGGCGGAAACGACCGGAAAGATCTCCACGTCCCGGTTGTAGTTGACCGTGGTCTGACCGTAGGCCTCCAGATGATAGGGGTCGATCATATTCACGTCATTGAGGTCTGCCGTGGCGGCCTCATAGGCGATGTTGACCGGATGGGAAAGAGGAATGTTCCAGATCGGGAAGGTCTCGAATTTGGCATAGCCTGAGCGAAGTCCGCGCTTGTGATCGTGATAGAGCTGGGACAGGCAGGTCGCCATCTTGCCCGAGCCCGGGCCGGGCGCCGTGATGACGACCAGATTGCGCTCGGTCTCGATATAGTCGTTCTTGCCGTATCCGTTGTCGCTGACGATGGTGTCCAGATCCGCCGGGTAACCCGGAATCGAGTAGTGGCGGTAGACCCGGATGCCCAGATCGTGAAGCCTGGATTCAAAATGCATGGCGGAGGCCTGCTCCTTGTACCGGGTCAGTACGACCGAGCCCACGAACAGACCGATTCCCCGGAAGGCGTCGATCAGCCGGAGCACGTCCTGATCGTAAGTGATGGACAGATCTCCCCGTTCCTTGTTCTTCTCGATGTCGTCCGCATTGATGACGATCACGACTTCCGCATCGTCCTTCAGTTCGCTGAGCATCCGCACCTTGCTGTCCGGTTCAAAGCCGGGCAGGACTCTGGACGCGTGGTAATCGTCAAACAGTTTACCCCCGAATTCCAGATAGAGCTTGCCTCCGAAATGGGCGATGCGTTCCTTGATTTTCTCGGACTGCATCTTGATATACAGGTTGTTGTCAAACGCAACTTTATACATAAGGATCCTCCAAAGAACCGACAGTAACCGGAAGAGCAGAACTTACGGTGTACGGAAACGGACAAAACACTCTATTAGTATACCATTATCACGGGCTTCCGTGGGAAGAAAACGCAAAAATCAGGGCGGAAAAATGAAAAAAACACGGTCTATTCTTCCGGCTTGGGAATGGTGATGTCGCCCCAGACCTCGGGCTTGTAATACAGGCTGTCCTGCTCTGTCAGCTTGCGGATGAGGCGCGCCGGGTTTCCGGCCACGAAAGAGTCCGGAGGAACATCCCTGGTGACCACGCTTCCGGAGCCGATGACGCAGTTGTCCCCGATCGTGACGCCGGGAAGAATGACGGCATTGGCGCCGAACCAGCAATTGTTTCCGATGCGGACGGGCTTGGCATAGCAGAGGCGCCGTGTTTCGCCGGTCGGGAGTGTAATGCCTACTCGCTCGTCTGCCAGCATCGGATGAATCGGCGTGACGATGGTCACGTTCGGACCGAAATCGCAGTGGTCACCGATATAGACCTGTGCGTCATCCTGGATGGTGATGTTGAAATTGAAGAAGCAGTGGGCACCGACATGGGTGTGTACGCCGTAATGGAAGCGGATCGGTCCCTGGAACCGGGTCCCTTCTCCTATGGATCCCAGGATCTTTTTGATGACGGCTTCCCTCTCTTCGACCTGGTCTTCATACAGTCTGTTGAAGTCCTGGTTGAGCTTGTGCGTTCTGCATTTGACGGCGACCAGTTTCGGGTCGCCCGGGAAGAACAGGATCCCGGCGTCGATTTTTTCTTGTTCGGTCATGAATTGCTCCTTGCCGCGGTCAGGCGTGTTCTGTAGTCTTGTCCGGCTCCAGGTGCCTTCGGAAGATCACGATATACAGCGCAATCATCAGATCGATCACGCCGGACAGGATGATCAGGAACGGGACTCCGGACGTATAGGTGTAGTGGAAGGCCGTGAACGACCAGTTCTGTGTCAGGTTCAGGAAGACGATACCCGTTATGACCCCGATCATGGATCCGGTCTGGTAGACAACGTTGTAGAAGGACGTATAGCAGGTCCGGTTGGTGACAGGCATATTGATGAACTGGAAGTTTGCGAATGCGATATTGTGCCCGGCTCCGGCGATATGCTGCAGGATCCTCACGACGAGGACCAGCACGATATAGTGGTCGGGCTGGACGAATCCGTATACGATCTGTGTCGGTCCTACGATCAGCATCCCGATGACGAAGACCCGGAACCAGGAAGTCCGGTCGATCAGTTTCCGCCAGAACGGCGCGACCGGTATGAAAATAACGGCATAGAGCAGGATGATGATATTGTAGAAGGTATAGCTCATCCCGATCGTGTCGAGCAGATAGTAGGCGAGGGACGCCGCACTGAGATTGGTACCGAAGGTCCAGAGGAACACGATGACCATCGTCAGCATATACTTGCGGTCCCGCATGGGGATCAGGAAAATGTCACTGATCCGAGGTGCGTGTATGAGAGGGTATTCGACTTCCTTCGGCAGAAGAAGAAAGATGCAGTCCAGGATCCCGATCCCGAACGCGATGTAGCGCAGGATGATCAGAAAGGTGAGCTGGGCCTGCGGATCTGAGGAGAACGAATCCGTCAGAAGACCGGATACGATCGAGAAGATGCCGGCCATCGTAGCACCGATGATCTGGGTCAGGGACAGGAAGTAGGAGCGGATGTGCTCCTGCTCATAGCGGATGTGCCAGGCACTGTATCCGGCCGTCGCGATGACGCTGAATACGCTGCCCACGAAGGTGAGCAGGATCATGCCCCACAGACGGCCCGTCGGATCCGTTACGATCTCAGGAAGAATATTGATCCCGACAAAAATGCAGAGGTAGTATATGAATTTGAACGAGGCAAGGATCCACTTCCTTTTGGGAAAGCGGGTCAGCAGACTGGGCGTGAAGATCAGGAACAGGCTGGCCGCGAACGGAATGAATGTCAGAATGTTGGTGTCGATGATGTCGATTCCGTAACCGCGAAGAAAACCGGTGTAGAAATAGCCGGTCGTGAGGTAGACGAGCACGTTCTGGAGTGCCGTGGAGACCAGAATATAGATCCTGGCTTTCGCGTCATCCTCACGGAAATTGAACACCGCTGAAAAGCGGACTTTGGGTTGCGTTTCGTTATCGGACATAGTTATAAGACCTCTGTCGGCAAGAGCTTACGGAAGGCCGCAAAACCTTCCGTTCTCTACTGAATCATTATACAACCAAAGAAAAACAGTGTCAACAAAAAAGAACCCGGCAACAGAAAAAGGTAGGCAAACTTTTTGGGAATGACCGCACACAACCGGCCCGATAGATGTATAATGGATACAACAACGTTTTGGAGGTCCGTATCTATGGATTATGAACTGCTTTGCCGGCAGCTGGATTCCCTTTCCGAGTCTGTGAAAAGCGGAATCAGCATTCTGGCCAACGCGTCCGCACTGCTGTATCAATCCCTGCCTGAATTGAACTGGGCCGGATTCTATCTTGTCCATAACCGGACGCTGTTCCTGGGCCCGTTTCAGGGGAGACCGGCCTGCACCGAGATTCCATTCGGAAAGGGAGTATGCGGCCAGGCCTGGAAACAGGAAAAGACCCTGCGCGTGCCGGACGTTCACGCGTTTCCCGGGCACATTGCCTGCGACGGTGCCAGCCGTTCCGAGATCGTGATTCCCTTTCGCATCGGCGGAAAGATCGTCGGGGTGTTGGACCTGGACAGCCCGGTCACGGACAGGTTTTCCGCGCTGGACGAAGCGGGGCTGGAACAATTCTGCCGTACACTGGAAAAATGCCTTCCGGATGTGAATGTGTCCGGTTTGTGAAAGCTTTCCCACAGAGGGCAAAAAAGGATCTTTTCTGTTTTCTTGCATCAAAAAGCGAAATTGGGCTTTACAATTAAGCTTAAATATTGTTTACGAAAGAGTAAATTACACAGGAGTAAATAATATGGACAACAAAAGATTAGCTCTTCATAACTTCGTGTGTTTTTTCATAAATTTGTGTGTTTGCATTTATGCCGCGAAAGCCGCTTTACAATGAGAGGACGGCGTGATATCCTCTCGTGGAAAGCGGGCAGGGGCGAAACGCTACACAACTGCCGGTGCCTGCATTGAATCACACCGCCAGAGGCTCATTGTCAAGCGGACCGTGGAATAAATGCCTTTGTTTGCGGTTAGCAAACACACAAAAATGTGAAGAACCACAAAAAGCACCGGACCGCTGTGAAAGCAGCGGCCCGGGCTTTTTTAGAAAAACGAAACGCGATTAAGATCCTTTTTTGCGAAGGGCGAGAATCAGGCCGGAGCCAAGAGCAAGGGCCAAGGAAAGCAGGATACCGGATGCTGGGCTCAGCGTCGAGCCGCAACCCAGGGCGCGGCTCAGGATATCCTTGACTTTTCCGTCCGTTTCCGGGTCCGAATGGCCTGAATCCTGTCCTTTTTCGGATTCCGCACCGGGTCCGTCCGTTTCCCGGTTCCACGGGACGGTCTCGGTTTCCGTGGAGGGACCGGAAGGCTTGTCGGTTTCGGTTTGTGTTTCCGTTTCCGGGTCGGTCTCCGGAGCTTTGAGTACGGTCAGCTTGCCGAGTTCCGACCTGACGGTGTAGTCCGTCTGAACGGCGGTCCCGTCAAAGATCAGCTCAAAGGTGTTGTCCGAGGCCCCGATATCTGTCCGGCTTCCGGTCATCTTCAACGTCACGGTCTCGTCATTTTTCAATCCTTCCACCTTTCCGGGAGCGGTCAGAGGTTCCCCGTTGAATATCCGTTCGGCAGATTCTGTCTTCACCACGAGTTCGGCGGGAGCGATGGTCAGAAGGCCCGGAACGGAGGACACGATATAGTCTGCGGAAATCTGTACATTCACCGTGACCGGATATTTTCCGACATGGGCGCCCGGTGAGCGGATATAGTCACAGGTATAGGTGTCACCCGTGCAGAGCCCTTCTACGTCCGTACTGAAGTCAGGATCCGGATCCCCGTAGGTCTTGGTCTCGTCCCTGACCGTGATCCGGAATGTGGCCTTGCCTATGGTGTAGTTCCGGAAGAGCTGTCCCTGATAGGAGTCGATCCCGGTCACCGTTACGGTGACTGTACCGGCATGGACGGGGTCAGAGAAATCAAGCTGATAGTCTATGCCTTCCCGGAGCGTTTCCTTATTCAGCACCACCGTGACCGACGGCTTCTGCTCAGTACCCGAATATACGAAGGACGTTTGGTCCAGAGTCACTTCAGCTCCGGTGATCGGTAT
Source organism: Clostridia bacterium (assembly GCA_017539425.1). Taxonomy (GTDB): domain Bacteria; phylum Bacillota; class Clostridia; order Oscillospirales; family CAG-272; genus RUG14240. Next base: position 9,416 of record JAFYHA010000091.1, on the reverse strand, counting down.
CGCTTCGGCTCTGTGTATGACCAGATTTCCCCGGTATACGGCGACCACATAATTCGGGTTCTCGGTATAGGAGGGCGTAATGGAATAGGATCCTACGGTTTCCCCTTCCGTACGGGAATAGGTCACGTGAAGATCGTCTCCCTCACAGAGTCCGGAAATGACACCGGTCAGGACGGGATCCGGGTCTCCGACGGCTTTTTCAAGACTGTCCGCACGGATGGTGACCAGCGCTTTTTCTATGGTGAAGAACTTGTAAAGCGTCCCGGAATAGTTCCCTGTTCCGGTCACGGTGGCTTTGGCGGAGCCTGCCCCGGTGTTATCCGTGTAAGTGACGGTATAGTCCGTTCCCGGTTCCAGTACCCGGTCGCTCAGGGTCAGGGTCACACCCGGCTCATGTTCGGTACGGTCATAGGTGAAGCGGGTCTGTTCAAGGGTCAGGGAGGCCGCGGTCAGGGACTGCGCGGTTATGGTCAGAGTGCCTACGATCTCCGTGACCTTATAGTTGTCCGTGGCCGTATAATTGGGAATGATCCGGTATGTCCCGACGGCTTCTCCGGGCTCACGGGAATAGGTGATGGGCATCTGCTCGCCGTTCTTGAGTCCGGTCACTGTGCCGATCAGGAGCGGATCGCTCTCTCCGTAAGCCTTGGTCTTGGACGGAACCGAGATGATCAGGGAGGCCTGGTTGATGGTCAATGTGGCCGTATTGCTGGTCCCTGCCAGATAACTGGCGGTTTCCGCCGTGGTGACGACCGCGTAGTAGACGCCGGCAGCTTTCGGACGGCTGATGGAATTCTGAAGTTCGGGATCGGAATAGTATTTGAACGTTTTCTTCCCGTCTGACTGCGTTGAGCAGGTGGGTACGGAAATGGCCTGACCGTCATAGGACTTGGTTACGTTCGAAAGCGAGATGATCGGGGTCGGACGCTTGTCTCGCTTGAGATACAATGAATCCGTCTGGCCTGTGGGCAATGAACTGTAACGGTCAGACGTAAATTTGCCGGTGGATGGATTGTAGACCCGGAAGTCCGAATTCGGGAGCTGAATGGTGAGGGCCAGCCTGAGCGGCGTCCGGATCGTATCCAGAGCGGTACAGCCCAGAAGCGCCGGAGATGCGACGGCATCCGTAAGGCCGGACAGATCCCAGGTGCTCAGATCCAGATCGGTCAGTGCGCTGCAGTACTGGAACATATGCGAGATATTGGCCATATCCGAGGTGATCAGCCCGGTCACGTCCAGAGAGGACAGCTGTGTCATTTCATAGAACTGGTAGGACATATCCCCTGCCGCGATGACGCCGGATTCAAAGGTCAGGGATTCCAGGGTCGAATGCACGCTGTACCAGATACTGTCGATCTTCTGGGCAGCAGGTCCCAGAACGGTTCGGTAGTATTTCCCTCCGATCGCGGCGGATGCCGGGACGGTGAGCGTTTTTCCGCTTCCCTTGTACTTGGTCAGCACGATCCGGGAGAGCGCGTCATCGAGTTCATACTGGTACTGGTTCTGCCAGACCGTGTCATCCAGGGTCAGGGTCAGGGTCTCACGGCTGACGATGTTCTCCGGATCCGGAGTCGTACCGATCGTATAGTACAGTACGCTGTCAAAGACATGCGACCCGTAGATGTAACCGCCGCCGTCCGTATAGATGTAGACCGAATTCACCTCTCCGGTTCCGGTGTTGTAGGACATAATGGCTTCCGTAGTGTTGTAATACAGGAGATCCCCGTTGAGACCGAGACCGGAGAACGGTCCCGAATAGTACACGGAACTGCCGTAACGTTTCCAGACACCGTTGAAGATCTTGAGGACCTGAACGGGATCCGTCAGGTAGGACGAGCATTTCTGCAGATACATGCCCTCGTCGATCACATACCAGTACGGGGCGACATATTTGAATGCGGAATAGGCGGTTTTGAAGAACGCCTGGTCATAGGTCGTGCTCTGGAACGTATAGCGGCTTTGCCATCCGTTTCCATGGGAGTCCGGAGCATTCGGGGACCTCAGTCCGTCATCGCTGAGCAAGAAGAAATAGTGGCCGACTTTTCCGTCGGATTTTCCAACCGAGTCGTCCCAGGTCACGTCAACGTGATAGGACTGTCCTCCGATTTGAATGCCGTTCCAGATATGGTTGATGGCATCATTCTTGACATAGGTGGATTCGATCCCGCAGCGGGAGAGCAGTTCCGCATACAGGGAGGTATACGCCTGGCAGACACCGACACCGCTGGTCAGCATGATATACGGGTTGTGGTTTTCCAGCGTCGTGTCATACTCGAAATTCTCGGCGAGGTAGTCATGCAGGAACAGGGCTTTTTCCAGGTCCGAGAAGCCCGGGTCGACCCGGTTCAGGATGGCATTGAGGCGGGCCTTGAGGTCGTTGCGGGCCGCGGTCAGCTCGTTGCCGACAAAGAGATAGGTCGGAATGACGGAAACGATATTGCCGCCCTGGATCGAGACATTGTAGTTTTGGGGGTCTATGAAGAAAATGTCCGCATCCAGGAAGATCAGTTCGGACATGCTGTTCTGGAGGGTCACGATTCCCTCATCCGAATACGGAATATTGAAATCCGCGATCGAGATGCTGGATTCACAGTTGAAAAGGCCTTCCCGAAGTGCCTCTGTGAGTTCCGCATTGAACGTCAGGGGTGACGTATAGGATGCCAGAAGCTGGACGTCACTATGGACCGGGTCGTCGGAATAGACCGGCAGATGCAGCGTGACCGTCTGCCCGTCCGGGACCGGTGACGTATCGGGTTTATAGAGCTGCAGGACCAGCAGTACGCATACGGCGGCCAGCAGAATAACGGCTATCGATAAAAGGATTCGGTAGGATTTCAAATCCGTCACCTCGATTCTGGAAAAGTTTGCGCGAAGGCTTCAGAAAGAAGCCGGAAAGAAACGGTTAGGCCTCCAGCGTATACACATGCACGTTCCGGAATGTGCAGGATCCGTCCTCACAGAACAGACCCGGTCGGACGTCTGCGGTCTTCGGTACGGCGGCCTGCAGGAGAAGCACTCCGTCCAGATAGGCTTCCAGGACTCCGTCCACGACCAGGACGCGGAGTTCATAGGCGGACTGTCCTTCAGCTTTCAGTTCCCGGCCTGCCACGAAGTCCATCGTATAGGTCTTGAGAAGCAGGATCCGCTTCCGGGAAGGTTCCAGGGATACAGTGTAAGGCTGTCCGTCCATATAGAAAACGATCCCGGAGGCCTTGGCGTTTGGACTCATCGTGCATAAAATCTCGCAGTTTCCGGAACCGTCCGGACTGCCGGACAGCGACAACTCGGTGAAATGGGTGCTTCGCCCTTCTGTCCTGAGGGATACGCCGTCTCCGGATTCCTCCTGCCATCCTCCCACCGAGTTCCAGGCAAAGGCGTTCTGGTGCGGCGTCACACCGAGGACGGTTCTCTCTCCGGTCCGCAGTGAGGCCAGCCGGTCCGTATAGACCGGACGCAGGCATCCGTCGACCAGACGGACCTCTTTGGGCAGGGCCAGTGAGTTTCCACCTGAAGCCCGGTCCACATACAGAACGTAGCGCTTGCCTTCCCATTCCACCGTGCGGCAGGTGAATCCGCTTCCGATCGTGCCGCCCAGGAACAGGCAGTCGTCCGTGTGGACAAACGGTCCCATAGGGCTGTCCGCGACGGCATAGAGGGTGGCGTTGGTCACATAGTCATCCGGAATGGCGGAGCGGCCCGTATAGTTGGCACCGCACAGGACCGTGAGATACCACTTGTCCCCGATCCTATAGACGTCCGGGACTTCGATCACGCCGTTTACGGGCGGAACGTAGGCAATCGCCTGATCGGTCCAGTGGATGAGATCCGTGCTCCGGCAGACGGCGATGACCCCGACCGGACTGACTCTTCCGACGTCCGCACCGGCGGCGAAATAGCCGTAATAGTACGGGCTGTCCGGATCCTTGACGACGATGAGGTCGCGGCAGTCCACGACCGGATCAAACTTGAATGTATCCCGATTGGCAAAACCGATCAGGACGGACGGATCCGGCTCTATGACCGGATTGTCCGGATAAAGTTCGAAATCGAATCCGTTCCCGCTTGTGGCCAGACCGATGCGCTGGGAACAGGACTCCCGGTCCCGCATCGTATAATAGAGATAGGTGATCCCGTCCTTGCAGAAGGCGCAACCGGTAAATTTCTGATGAAAATCCTGAGGACGGTCCGGATCCATGAGCGGTTCCAGCACATTCCCGCGGAACGTCCAGTGCAGAAGATCTTTGGATGTCAGATGGCCTACGGATCTTCCCTCTTCTTCGGAAAAGGATACGGTTCCGTCCGGAACCTGCATGTGGAAGGCGTGGACCTCGCCGTCTCTCTGAAGAAACCAGGCGTCCCAGAAGTCCAGACCGGGTTTGCGGTATTTCAAAGCCTCATCCTCCGTTACACATACTTTTTCATTTACTATTGTATCATAACAAAGGGAGATTTGTCACGAATTTCTGAAAACCGGTGAAAAAGAAAAGGCAGGCCGGGGTTTCCCCCGGCCTGCGAGCGATTCAGTTGAATCTAGGATTTGCGTTCAGGATCAAACGCGGGATTTCTTCAGAACGAAGACGAATGCACCTGCGGCAAGGACAGCCACGATGGCGAGGACCATAACGATCATATCGCCCGTGTACGGGTTGCCGGAGATGAACTGAGCCTGTTTGACATAGATCAGGGAGCTGAAGGAATCAAGGTAAACGATGATGTTTCCGTTTGCATCCTTCTCATAGTCCAGACGATCGACCTGATCGCCGTGCACATGATAGATGTACAGGGTCTCAGAGGACAGAACTTCGTACTTCGGCAGAACGAGTTTAACGGTTCCGTCGGGCTGAATTTCTGCATCCTCTTTCATGAGGGAGATATCGAACGCTTTGACAACGTCGTAGTTGTACTTGTTCTTGTCGCCTTCTTCGATGCAGTTCTCAGTGATGTCTGCGATGAATTCGTTGACGAGAGTTTCGTCCACTTCGTCATTGGCAATGGTCGTCACGACCAGTTCGGCTGCGGGATCGACGATACCGTACATACCGATACCGGCTTCCTGGTTACCCTGGTCAACGGCGATCGCCCGGATGTTCTTGAAGGCGACCCAGCCGGCACCGGCCTTGCTGATCGGGGTGTTGGTGTGAACGTGGATACGGGTGTAGATGATGTCGTCCTGGACAGGTCCGTTGGAAACGTCCGCGATGTAGATCGGGAGTTCGATATGATTCCAGCCAGCCTTCAGTTCGCTGACGTCGATGCTGCACTTATAATCATGAGCGTCGCTGGAGCCGAACGTCCACTGATACTCTTCCTGGTCGCATGCGTCCTTGGAGCAGATCTCGAAGCAAGCAAATGCGCCGTTGGCCATGAAGGCCTGCGGATCCTGGAAGTATACATCCATGGCGATGTAGTTCGCACCGGCCAGATTCAGGCTGAAGGTGCCACCGGCCTTGGCAACAGCCTTGGTCTGGTTGTAGCCGGCGCAGGTAGCAATCAGCGAGTTGTTGATCATATCCGTAAATTCAGGCAGATAGGAGAACTTGACGTTACGGAAGCTGAACTTGTTGCCGGAACCGAGCTGGGCATGGACGCGGACGTAGTTCAGGTTGGTATGATCGAAATTGTTGTTCAGCGGAATGATGATGTGGTTCCAGCCTGTTTTGTAGATGTAGTTGTTGACAACTTCTTCCTGCTCATCCTTATCGTTCTTGCCGGAGGAGGTCATCTCGAAACGAATGCCGTAGCCAGCAACGACTGCAGTCGGAAGCGCAGAGTAGACGTCCATCTCAACCACGTTGCAAGCGGAGACATCAAGCGAGAAGCCCTTGGATTCCTTGACCCAGGTGTTGGCGTTCGGAGTCATCATGTTCCAGTCAGCATTCGGAACGTACAGGCTTCTGGAGAACTTCAGGTTCTTAAGAGCAAATGTGCAGGCGGGCAGATCGCCGGCAGTCACGTTGAAGAGACGGAAGCCGGAGATCGCACTGAGGTCAATCGGACCGCTCTGGCCAGAACCGCTTCTGACATAGTTGCCCGGAAGCGGGAGAACCACGTGGGTCCAGCCTTTGTTCAGCACGAAATCGGTGTACTGGATTTCCTGGTTGTCATTATTGGACTGAGTGTTGTGCAGTTCGAGAATGAACTGGTTGGTGTAACCTTTCGGGAGGTCTTCGGAAATGTAGACATCGAACTCGAACCATTTCATGGTACGGACGTCAATGGGCTTCGCACCGTCAACACCGTAACGGACGATCAGGTTGCCTTCCGTGTAGTCGCAGGAAACGGCATCCAGCTCTTCGTTGTAGGCAAGGGCATGAGTGACAGCCTTGTTGTAGACGTTCTCATCGGTGGACAGGTCGTCCCAGATGATCTCCTCGTCATAGGCGTTGGAGGTGAATTCGATCGGAGCGTTGGTGTGGATCTGCGGACCGTTGCCATCCATATCCATGGGGCTGTGGACCTTAACGAAGATCATATCCGTGCCGTCCAGGTACGGGCTCAGGTCAAAGTACTTGCCGTAGCCGTTCATGTCGGTGTTGGACTTCTCGATCATAGTTCTCCAGTTCACAAAGTCGGTGGAGACTTCGATCATGTAATTGGAGTTCAGTCTCAGGTTGGCGGCAGCCTGGGTGTGGTTCGGATTGACCGGGAATGCGAATACGACCTGAGGACCGCCGAACTTCTTGGTGTCGCCGATGCCGCGATCGTAGAACGGGTGAGAATCGTCTCCGCTGCCGGTGATGCCGGCATGCCAGGAGGAAAGAACGTAATCCGTATAATTGTCATCCTTCCACATGGTGAAGGAGACGTTGGTGGGATCGTCATTCTCATAGTCGGAAAGGTTCTTGGTCTGGGTGGTCACGAAGTACGTACCGGTCGGCATAATGTATGTGCCCCAGCCGTCAGCCGGCTTGGAGTCATAGGCCTTGATGTACATTTCGTTTCCGTCAATGTATTCGTCCAGTACGAATGAGCGGGTTTCCTGAGGGAGTCTGACACCGTTGGAGGAGAAGAACTCAGTCCAGTTCTCGCCGTCGGTGGAGACAGCGAACGCGCATTCGTTGTAGCAGGTCAGAATGAATCTGGCGGTCTCGGCACCCGTGGTGTCGAATTTCCAGATGGAGTAGGTAGCGGCGTCGCAATACCGGCCTCTGTTGCCGTTGTTGCCGTTGCTCGGAGCGGTGTTCTCTACCAGGTAGGGAACCTCGGTCGCGTCGTATTCGCCGGCAGTGATCTGATCCGGGTTGCGGTACACGGTGAAGCCCTGCACGCGGGTGGAAGTGAATGTACCCTCGGAGAGATCAACCTTAGCAGGAGCTGCGTTCCAGTTCGTGAACACGAAATTATCGACGTTCAACAGGATCTGGTTTTCAGCCGATCCGACCCAGTACCAGCGGAACCAGTTCACTTTGGAAAGGTCGATGTCTCCACCGGTCTTGCCTGCATCCTTGAAAGGCAGCACGATGTGGTTCCAGCCCACAGCGGTAATCTGCTTAACGAGGAAGGTCCTGGAAAACCAGGCGATTTCTTCTTTGTCGGGTTCCCCACCGGAAGCGATTTCGATCTGTGTGTCGCCGCCCATATTGATGAGCGCGGCAAGATCGGGAACATAGACGTCAAATTCGAGCGCATCGCATCGGGTAATGTCTTTAGCCTCAAAACCGGCTTGGAAAATGGTGTCTCCAAATTCGATTTTGAGAGAAGCTGCACCTTGCGTCTTGTTCTCGGTATCCACTACAGGGGCTTTGTTAAAGCCGAAACCTGTCGTGGAATCGCAATCGAAGAGTGGGATCGTCACGGGTTCCTTGGCGGAGACGGTCATTGCGGGAATGCATGCGGCAATGATCGTCAGCACCATAGCAAGCGCCATGACGATTGACAATGTTTTCTTCATAGCTTTCTCCTTGTTTTTGTATTCCGCCTTGCGGCGGTACCTTGAGGTAACTGTATTGTAACATATGGAAAAAAGCGTGTCAACAAAAATAAAAGTAAAAACAAACGGAGAATATGATTTTTTACAAAATTTACAGTTTAGAATATGGATTTTTGTCTATTATCTACAAGCCATGAAAGAATTTGGAAAAAGCAAGCCACACCGGCCGGTTCAGATGTCGGTGTAGCTTGCTTTTTTAGAATCTGGCCGGGTGCATGGCTGCACCGTATGCAGGCTCTTTGCGGATGAGTCAGCCTATGGAACGGTTGACCAGTGAGGCGTTCCCTTCAGACTCTACGGAAGCAGCTGAGCCGCCGGCGTTGACGTCTGTGGAATCCGTGCAGAAGAACAGGTTTCCGGTCAGCCGGACCAGAGCGTCCTTATCCTTGTTGGAGATCCGTACGGCCGTACCGTTGACGTAGATACAGTTGCCGGAAAGAGAGACTTCCTTTGTCGAGACTACCGAAACGGCGTTGCCGTGGGAGGCCAGGCGTAGGATCGTGCAGCCCCGGACTTCGACGTTTGTGCCGCCTGAGAGCGATACGATCTCCGAACCGTTCCCGATCAGGTAGCAGTTGTCCAGTACGAAGGATGTGCCCTCGGAACTGTGCTGTGTGAGATTCAGACCGAAGAAATGATCCTGGAACGTGCTTCCGGAGAAGACGACGTCGTATGCGCCGTGCTCGACGTGGCAGCCGGTCTGGGTGTAGTCTGCCCCGCAGTTGGAGATCCGGATCTTCGAGAGTTCCGATCCGGTTTCATTATTGAAATAGAAACCGTACTTCGTGGAGAAGATGGCCAGTCCGTCCGCAGTCAGGTCCGCGTTGGAACCGAAATAGAATCCGTATCCTCCGAAGCCGTTGTTGCACCAGACCTCGGAGTCCGTAATGCTGGACGGATCCAGGGTGTTCCCTACATAGAACCCGCAGTGGAAAGGCATTACGATAAAGACGTTGGATATGCTGACCTGGTCGCAGGAGAAACTGCCGTCATCCGAGCCGGCCCGGATCCCGAAATAGGGATTCATCAGGCGGAGCCTGGATACCTTGCAGCCGCTGCCCTGGATCCGGATCTCTTCGGAAGCGTCTCCGGACTTTGAGAGGAACGTGCCTGAGTCAAAATCAGTCGCGGAATCGTAACTGCTGTAAATGGTCAGACCGCACAGCTCCGCGCCGGAGTCCAGAATGAACAGGGGCGAATCCGAGACCGTATGCGTGATCCTGGGCAGGACAACGTTGTCCGAAGTCCAGGAAATGCAATCCTGTCCGTACAGGCAGACACCGTCCAGGGATAACGTGGAGGAGATCAGGAAGTTCCCTTGCGGGACCAGTACGGGCAGATGGTCCTTCCGGGCTTCCTCGATGGCCTTCCGGAAGGCTTCCGTATCGTCACGCGAGCCGTTTCCGGTCGCACCGAATTCGATGACGTTGTGTCCTAATGTGTTGGCACTGACATTGGAAACCATAGAGATATGCTCAATTTTTGT
>JAFYHA010000090.1 GCA_017539425.1 Clostridia bacterium | reverse complement strand
GAAAGCGGCACGTACTCGTTGACCGCAAGATCGGTAATGACGATTCCCGCGGCATGGACGGAAACGTTGCGGGGCATACCTTCCACCGCCCTGGCCAGATCCAGGATCCGGCGGGCCTGCGGGGACTGTTCGTAGAGTTCCTTCAGTTCCTTGGTCTTGAGCGCGGCCTCGATCGTGATGTTGAGTTCCCGCGGGATCAGTTTGGAAATGACGTTGACTTCCCCGTACGGAATGCCCAGCACCCGTCCCACGTCACGGACGGCCGCCCTTGCGGCCAGAGTCCCGAACGTCACGATCTGGGACACGTGGTCCGACCCGTAGCGATTCTTGACATACTCCACGACCTCATCGCGGCGGTTGTAGCAGAAATCGATATCGATATCCGGCATACTGACGCGTTCCGGATTCAGGAATCTCTCAAACAGCAGGTCAAAGCGAATGGAATCCACTTCCGTGATATTCAGAAGATAGGCGACCAGGCTCCCGCATCCGGACCCTCTGCCCGGGCCGACCGGAATCCCCGCCTTTTTGGCATAGCCGACATAATCCTCCACGATTAAGAAGTAATCGGCGTACCCCATCCGGATGATGACATCCAGTTCATATTCCATGCGCTCCCGGTATTCGTCCAGCGTATGGTTTCCGTATGGAATGATCCCTGCCCGGCTCATTCTCTCGAATGCATCTCTTGCCTCCAGCCTGAGCTGTTCCGGGGCCTTCCGGCCCTGGGGGCAAGGAAATCTAGGCAGATACGTTTTTGAAAAATCAAAAGTCACCGAGCAGCGCTCCGCGATCCGGACCGTATTTTCCACCGCTTCGGGATAGTCCCGGAACGCGATCCTCATCTCGGTCGCGTCCTTGAAATACAGTTCGTCGGTCTCAAATCCGGATGGTCTGCCCTGGGACAGGAGACGGTTCATCTGGACGCACATCAGGACCGCCTGCATCTCGGAATCCTGGCGGCGCAGATAATGGCAGTCATTGGTCGCTACGATGGGAAGATTCAGTTCCCTGGCCAGCTTGGCCAGAAGCGGCAGATTCTTCAGCTGTTCCGGAATGCCGTGGTTCTGCATCTCGATAAAGAAATGATCCCGTCCGAATATGCCGGCATACCTAAGGGCAGCCAGACGTGCGGACACATAATCGCCGGCGGTCAGGGCCTGGGAGATCTCTCCGGCCAGGCATCCGGACAGCGCGAACAGCCCCTCGTGGTAGCGTTCCAGAAGTTCATAGTCCACGCGGGGTTTGGAATAGAAGCCCTCGATAAAGGACTGGGACACCATCTTGACCAGATTGGCATATCCCTGGTTGTTTTCGCACAAAAGGACCAGATGGTAAGGATGTGCGGAAGCCGGTGTCTTTTCAAAGCGGCCCTTCGGCGCGACATAGACCTCGCATCCGATGATCGGCTTGACGCCTTCCGCCATACAGGCATTGTAAAACGAGACTGCACCGTACAGGACTCCGTGGTCGGTCAGCGCGACAGCGCTCTGTCCGGCCTCGCGGGCGCGTTTCGGGATGTCTGCGATCCGGCAGGCGCCATCCAGCAGACTGTATTCGCTGTGCAGATGCAGATGAACAAAATCACCCATCCTTTCGTCCTTTCCTACAGTTTTTCCGCAAATTCACGCAAACTCTTGAGTCTGTGGCTGAGGCCGGAGACCGACAGCGGCGGGCAATGCTGCGCCGCCAGTTCTTTCAGCGTGGCGTCCGGATGGGCCAGCCGCAGTTCAGCGGTCTGTCTGAGATCCGCCCCAAGACTTCCGATCAGTCCGGCCTGCCGGATCCTTTCCACCGCGCGCAACGATGCCTGCGCGGCGATCACGCTCTTCCGGATATTCGCGAATTCGAAATTGGTCGTCTGATGATCCTCGCGGATCAGGCTTCGTACGATCTTGGCATTGATATGATCAAATTCAGCGCGGCTTGCGCCGACAAGACCCAGAAAATCCTGGATCTTCTGGTTGCTCTTATAGTAAAGCCCGATATGCCCTTCTCTCTGGATCCGGGAGATCGGAAGGCCAGACTCATCCAGCGCTTTTTCCAGCACCGGGGCGGCCTGTTCGGACACACGGAATTCCAGATGACTGCTCTGGTCCGGACGGTTGACCGTACCGCAGGCCAGGAACGCGCCTTTGAGATAATTCATCCGGCAGTTCGGGCAGCTGACCCTGGGGGCCTCTCCGGACCGATAGATCTGCAAAGCCTCCCCGCCGTCAGTCACCAGATCCCAGAACAGATTCTTCCCGTACCTTTTCTCGCGGATCTCCGCACTGCCGCGAAACGCGCGGGCCAGTATATCCCGGCATTTCAGGGCTGTGTCCTGCGCACTGAAGCGGATACTCAGCCTACCGCTTTCTTTTTCAAACGCGCCGAGAAGCAATCCTGCCGCGCACTGCCTGCGGCAGCACGCACTTTTGATCGGCTGCTCAAGCAATTCGTCTTTCACATCCGAAGCATATGACATCTCAGCGTCCTCCTTCCGGCGGGAATATGCGGATCTCGGGTTCCGGAACAAATCCGTATTCGGCTTTCACCCGGTCCTGTATGATCCGGATCAGTGCCTTTACGTCCTCTGCGGTGGCCTGTCCGCGGTTCACGATGAAGCCCGCATGTTTCGGAGAAACTTCCGCCCCTCCGACTCTGGTCCCTTTTAAGCCGCAAAGATCGATCAGGCGGCTGACCGCCTCCGCGCCGTGCCTCTTGAACACACTCCCGGCGCTCGGGTCCTCCAGGGGCTGGGATCCTGCCCTCTTTTTCTGCATCTGCTCCGCCTCTTCAAAGAGCGCCTTCCGGTCTCCGGGAAGGAGCCGGAAAAAGACCTCCAGCACAACTTTGGACGGGTCGTGGAGAAGCACGCTGTCCCGTTCGCCGAAGCCGAATTCCCGGGCCGTCCAGATTTCCGTATGACCGTCCGAAAGGTCCATCACCAGCGCCCGGTCCAGCACAGAGCCCATTGATGAGCCGTAGCATCCGGCATTCATCGCGGTTGCGCCCCCGACCGTTCCGGGTATCCCGGACAGGAAATTCAATCCGGCCAGGCCCGCGTTCCGGGCTTCAAGAGCCAGTCTGGGCAGCATGACGCCGGCCCCGGCCTTCAGTTCCCCGCCTTGTACGGTCAGGTCCCGAAGTCCCTTGGTCCCGATGACCGCCCCCCGGATTCCTTCATCCGGAAAGAGTGAATTGCTCCCGTTCCCGATGACCGTGACCGGGCAACCCTCTTCCCTGCAGATCCGGGCGGCTTCGATAAAGGCATCCGTTCCCGATGGCTGGATCCAGAGATCCGCGGGTCCTCCGATGCGGAACGTTCCGCAGCCCGACAATGCATAACCGGGACGGTATTCAATTTTCCGCTCCTTCAAGCGGTCAGTCAACTGTTCCGTCAGCATAGTCCTTGCACACTTTCAAAAGATCCGGCAGTTCCCGGATGTCGTGAATCGTATATGTGGAACGGTATTCCGGAAATCCGGGACAATCCGTGCGTCCGTAACTCAAGAAGCAGGTATCGATACCGAACCGGTTGCCCCCGGCGATATCCGAGGACAGAGAATCCCCGACCAGAAGTACCTCATCCTTTTCGAAGCGCCCGGTCCTGGTCCGGATCCGGTTCGCGACTTCCTCAAAATAGGCCTGCGAGGGCTTGTCCGCCCCCAGCTCTTCCGATATGAACACATCCAGGAGATAAGGCCGGACCGGACTCGAGTCGATCCGTTTGTGCTGATTGTAGCTATTCCCGTTCGTGACGATGAACAGATCATACTCACCGGACAAGGACCTGCAGACATCCAGAGCTCCTTCCATCAGGAAGTTCTGCCCAGCCAGCGCCTCGGTGTATTCGTCCTGCATTTCCGCGGGATTCCCGTCATATCCCAACCGGTCAAAAAAGATCCTGAACCGCCCGACCAGTACCTCCTGACGGCTGATCTCCCTGCGTTCCAGCCGTTTCCACTGGTTGTCGTTAATGGCAGAGTATATCGCTACCGTTTCGTCGTCAGAAGGCAAACCCCTGTGTATCAGACAGGAACGCAGGGCAACCTTTTCGCACTTGAAGAAGTCCAGAATGGTATTGTCCGCATCCAGCAGCAACGTTCGGTATGGCATTCTTGAATCCCTCCTCTCCTCTTAGTCGGTTCTCGTTCGGCAAATCTATTGTACCACAAAACCTCCGCTCCGTGTCGACCATCCTGAAAAGTTGGTCCGGACATCCATGTGCTGCGCATTTTTCACCTTTTTCAAAATATTTGCCATACGTCAGGCAATATGGTATACTTAATATAGAAACGACATATGTGAGGAAGAGGCAAATGGTTCTGTTTGTAAACGCCTGCGTGCGGAAAGACTCGAGAACAAAAAGGCTGGCGGACAGACTGCTTTCGCACTTGAGCGCGCCTTACGAAGAGGTCAGGCTGGAAGAACTCCGGTTCCCGGCCGTGAACGAAGCCTTTTTACAGCTTCGGGACGCGCGGATCGGCAAAAGACAGTTCGATGAACCCATGTTCGATCTGGCCAGACAGTTTGCAAGTGCCGACGAGATCGTGATGGCCGCTCCGTTCTGGGATCTCTCGTTTCCCGCTTCGCTTAAGCAGTACCTGGAACAGATCAATGTGGT
>JAFYHA010000089.1 GCA_017539425.1 Clostridia bacterium | reverse complement strand
TCTTCCGATCTACTGCGGTGATCAAACTGAACGAGGCTCTGAAAGGGCGCGGAGGCGGGTCTGACTCGATGGTCCAGGGGACATTCGTTGCCGATCCGGAAACCATAAAGAAAACCATTCAAACCTTTGTTCTATAGGAGAAAAGCTATGTCAAACCCTACGAGACATAATCAAACTGTACAGAAACCCCTGTCCTTGCCTGCCCTGATTGCGGCCCCGTTCCTGACAATCGCCCTGTATGCCCTGGGCTATCTGTTCCCGGGACGGGAGGACAAATTGTATCTCATTCTCTGGGTAACCGGAGTCGCGCTAACCGCGTTGCTCTATCTAATTAACCTCTTGGCCGAGATCCGGGACAAGAAGTGGATGCAGAGAATGGATCGTGACTGGCACGTTTTCATGGAGGAGGTCTTCAGCCGGAAATCCAGTCTGGATGCGGATCTGGACAGAGCCACAAGAAAGCTCAAACGGAGATCTTCCCTGGCCTGGTGCTACTATGGAGCCGTCCTTTGCCTAATGGCCTTCCTGATTCTCTTCCTGCGACCGGCCGGCATCCATTATCTTGTTGAAATACCTTTTGTCATTCTTCTTATGGGGTTGCTGTGCGCCTGCTTCAACCGGGAAAAGCCGGCTAAGCCCGAGCAGGCTCTTGACCGGAAGGACTACCCGGTCCTGTACGGACTGGCCGACAAGGCTGCACAAGCGGTCGGATGCCGGGCACCCGTACAGATCTTTTTGGGCAGCCATTCAGTCGGCGTGTTTCATGCGGACAAGACCGTCTGGCTCCTACTTGACCCGATCGTCTGCTCATTGCTCACCAAACAGGAACTCTACCAAGCTTTTCTTCATGAATTCGCTCACGAGCTGAACGGGGATACGGAGCAAAGCCGGCATTTCGAACGTGAACTGGCCCGCTGGAACTACAAGGCCATGAACCCGGTCATGGCTCCTGGCGGATTTCTTCTTACCGTTCCCTATTTGTCGCTGAATCTGGAGAACTCGTTCTACCAGCTGTTCATACAGAAGCACCGGGAACCGCTGGCGGATCAGGAATCGGCAAGGCTGGGCAGCGCCCAGGATCTGGTAAACGCCCTGGCCAAGCTCAATGTCTGGGATCTGTTCGATCATGAACCCAATCCCAGATTGACAGAGTTCCAGTTCTACGAAAGCGAACAGCCCAGGGAAGATTATCCGGCCTACCGGCTGGAGGTCTTCCGGAGCGAACTGCCGACCAAGGAAGCCGCGTGGCGGCATCAGCTGGACGTTGAACTTCCGCCCCGGATCTCCACACATCCCATCTTCAGGGAACGCCGAGAAGCCCTTGGAATCAAGGATTACCGTCTGGATTCCGCAGAGACGGACGAAAACTATATCCGGGAATGCAAGGCCTTGCTTGATTTTCACGGCAAGGAAATGGCCAAGACGCTTGCCGAAGACTACGAGAAGATTCGGAAATCCCTTTATCTGGACCGGAAAGCTCTGATCGACAAGGCCAAGACCGTCCAGGACTGGAACGCGCTGTCTGTGGATGAGCGCATCGAACTGGCCGATGCGCTGAGTGTTCTGGAACCGGACCTGGAGGAGACAGCCATCCGGAGCATCCTGGACGAGGACCCGGAAAACAGTTACGGGGTCATGCTCCTGGCCTCAAAGAGGTTCCGGGAAAACGATCCGCAATGTGTGGCACTCCTGAAGCAGGCGGCCAAGCAGAATTTCAATTTTGCCAGCCAGGCGTATGAGATGCTGGGTGCCTATGCCGCCCGGAACGGAGATCAAGAATTGCTTGACGAATACCGAAACGACATTGCGGATGTGTTACAGGATGCCAGGGATACCCAGGAAGAGACGAGTCTGGAATGGAATGACCGGGAGGTCCTGACCGAAAGCCATCTGGATTCCGCTCTGGCCGAAGAAATCCGAAAGGCCATCCTGGAACGCACCGAGGGGAAACTGAAGAATCTGTATACGGTCGAAAAACAGACCTCTACCGAGCCGGACTATATCTACATTCTGGAGTTTCCGGAAAGTGAATCACCGGAGGAACGCGAACGTCTGTATGAGAAGGCCTTCCTGTATCTGGACTACCGGGAAGAACTGTTTGCACTTTACGATATCACAGGCGAAAAGAGCAGACTGGACTATCTTCTCAAAAAGGTCCCCGGGTGCGCTCTGTCCACGGAGCTTCCGGAATCCAAGGCAGAGGAATGAACAAATCCCCGAAAGGGTTATGAAATGTGAATTGCAAGAGTAGGTGAGAGTACTTTTGAGCAACGTGCATCTACCTGTCTCAAACTTGCACCTGGTCTTGCAATTGACAATTGACATTTTGCAAACGCCTTTTGAAAAAAACTTATACAAAAAATTAAGGCCGTTTGACATTACGCAATTTTGAAATAAAAAGAAAACCCCAAAAACCATTGTGATATATGGCTTCTGGGGTTTTGTCATTTTGCCAACTGAAAAAAACGGGATTATGTACCCACCCCTCGTTTTTAACGGCTCTTCATAACTTCGTGTGTTTTTTCATAAATTTGTGTGTTTGCATTTATGCCGCGAAAGCCGCTTTACAATGAGAGGACGGCGTGATATCCTCTCGTGGAAAGCAGGCAGGGGCGGAATGCTACACAATTGCCGGTGCCTGCATTAAATCACACCGCCAGAGGCTCATTGTCAAGCGGACCGTGGAATAAATGCCTGTGTTTGCGGTTAGCAAACACACAAAAAATGTGAAGAACCGTTTTTTTACAGCCCCTTCCATTCATATGCACTTGCTATTTACCGCTTACACAGTTTGCATGCCTCTGTTACTGAATCCGACCACGGAAGCAATTGACGGTTGTCTTTCCATCATTTATGGCAAAACTATTATTTACCGCTTACGCTTCGTCAAAAAGTAAGCTAACATACTCAACAAATTCAATCACAGATCTGGGACTACCTCCTTCCACTCGATAAACACAACAGTTTTGAAAAGCAATAAACCTGGAATGAAAACCATTGGAGCTAAATGAAAAATTTGATTCAACAGTTTGTGACTTTCCAGTACAATTCTTAAAATAACAAATAGTCTCTTCTTGATTTTGAAAAACATAGGCAAAAACACGAAAATCTTTTCCATTGTACTTCACATAATGCACAAAGGAAGTTTCAGGAATCAGAGCTTTGATTTTGCCATCAGTTAGTTCGTCTTCCAAGATGAAGGAGTTTAGAGCATCAAAATCCTGAATGTTCGAAAAGTTCCTGAAATTAATACGTATAGGGTTACTAACGAGAAACCAGATTACACTTACAAAAAAAAGAATCACTATGCTACCAATGATAAACGTCAAAACATTTTTTTTCTTCATAACCTTTTTCTTTCCTTTTACATCTTAATTCAGGAGCGCCGCAACCACAGGAATTGCTGCTGCACCACATGTACAAAACACGCACGCAACGGCGACACCTACTGACCATGGCCGAACATAATAATGAGTATACCACCCCGCACTATGTTCACTAAAACAAGCGTCTGTTTCCTCGGTCAGACCAATTTTCAATGGTCCCCAGTCTAATTCAACTGTCGTATCATTTGCCGATATAGCAATTGTGGATTCACAGACACCAAACCCATATGAAAAACCACCTTTTCCTATATTACAACTGACTCCAATTTTATACTCCCAAAGTTTCCACCAGTCAGATGCCTTTTGTGCAAAAAAAGTTATGGGCTTGCTATTATCACCTACAATAACACTTGAAGCACAAATTCCTGTTTCACATCCACAAAAAAATGTTTCAACAGAAATAGGATCATATGAATTGGAATTATAAACTGCCGCTCCAAAAGTATTCGAAAACCAGTTTCCTATTTCATTTGCTTTATCGGCAATCCAATCAAATACTACCCATTCTCCTCTTGGATCTACATATCGAATAGGATTATTAGAACAGTACGCAAAGCCACAAAAGCCTGTAATGTTACTATTACCGTTAACAAATCTATCGGCATTAATAAATCTTCCCCATATCGGATTGTAGTATCGAGTCTGCAAATAGTAAAGCCCAGTTTCAGTATCGTAGTAATAGCCTCTGTACCGGAACGGATTCTTTGAGCCAATCGTACTTGCTCCCGTTCCGCTGACGGTCATATTGCCCCATGCATCATAGGTATAGGAAACGATTTTTGTGCCGCTTTGATCCCAAATGCCAATGATGTCGCCCTGGATGTTCTTTTCAAAGAAAAATCCATCGAAGACATTTTTCGCATAGTTCGGTGTACGGTAGCGGAATCCTATCGGGGCTCCGTTTTCATCGTACAGATAGACCAGACAGTATTGTTCGACATTGTTGCTGAAGACCGTTTCTTTAACAATCTGGCTTCCGTCCAGCGTATACTCATGTCTTGTGTCCGAATAATAAGCACTGTAGGTTTTGGACGTCCGAATTCCGTCCGCATTATATGTAAAGCTCGTGCTGTAATAGAAACTCGGACTATAGCTCTGCAGTTGTCTCCCCTTCCAAGTCAACTGTGCGGAACCGATTGTCGTCGGATTTCCTATCGTGTCATAGGAAATGAACGTTCCGTTGTAGCTTGTCAGCAAATCTCCCCAGGAGTTATCGCCGTACGTATACTGAATCGTGCCGGTCGGAGTTCCAAGTGTCCCTGTCGTAAAAGAATACGTCGTCTTGCTTGTGATATTGCCCGCATGATCGTACTTCCTGCTCCCGTCATGTGGGATAGTGAAGATGCTTTTTCAAACGAGATTGAAGTCGTCTTTGAAGAACTGGAGAACGGGTCCTGCCGGATCACCTATCTTCCAAGTCCGGAATGGCTAAATGATCCGGAACGGGTCTATCCGGTCACCATAGATCCTTCGATATATTCCGACTCTTCTTTGGTCACAGATCTCAGTGTCAACGTGGGGGATCCGTGGAGCCCGGCTTCGGACGCAGCTGGCACACTCTATGTCAGCAACGGCTGGAACGTGTACTGGAAGATGGAAACGCCTCCGCAACTGCCGGCCAATGCCTATATCACGGACGCAACGTTCTCCATGACCTGTTTTACAAGTTCCAGCCTGGACGGTCATATCGGCGTCTACGGCGTAACGTCTGACTGGAGCGAGTTTCTGTACTGGCAGCAGGTTCTGAACGGAACTGCCGGCGTTCCCGAGAGCACGTTTACGGATCAGCAGAGCGTGAATACTTTTTACGTCAGCGGATACGGTTATTATCTTCCGCAACCGGAGTTAACCTGGAACGTCACGCCGATCGTCAAGAACTGGTATGCCGGCCAAAACTACGGCTTGATGTTTCAACCGGTCGGCAGTTCTTTCACCGGCACCGCGATGTTCCGCTCCAACGATTACAATACTTCCTCGGTTCGTCCTCAGCTGACCATTTCCTATGTGGATCTGAAAGGCATCGAGGACTACTGGTCGTTCACGTCTCAGGACGCCGGCTTTGCAGGGACCGCCTATGTGCATAACGCCACAGGCAATTTGGTCGTCAACATCCCGACCCTGACGTCCACCGATGCACTGCTTCCGGTCACTCCGGCACTGGTTTATAACTCCTGCCTGAAGAACAGCGAGTACGAGTACGGTGTGACTCAAACAGCGAATGATTCTTCTTTTACCCCTTATGGGTTTAAACTGAATTTGAATGAAACGCTGATCAAAAAAGAATATACGGATGCATCAGGCAATACTGCGTACTGGATCATCTGGGCAGACAGCGATGGAACAGAGCATTATTTCTCCCGTGTCTCCAATCAAAGCAACATATATGAGGATGAAGACGGCCTTCATCTGACGATTCAGGATGCAACGTCTTATTGCACGATGACCGACAGCAACGGAATTGAAAAAACGTTTTCTGCAGGAACCGCACCGACCGGATTGGATGGCGTCTGGTATCTGTCACGGATTACGGACCAAACCGGGAACGCGGTCAGGATCACTTTCAATGCGAATCACGCTCCCGTAGCCGTCTCGCTCATTCCCAAGAACGGAAGCGAGATAGAACAGCTGCGGATCGAGTACAATCTGTCCGACAAACCGTTTGCCGTGTACAATCCCACGTCCGGAGAAGGCGTCGTCTTTCTGTATTCCAACACCTACTATGGACAGACGGTTGTCGACAGCGGGAAATATCTCCGCAAGATCGTCCGCGCTCACGGCGGTACGACGTTCGATCACTGGTCCGATTTCTATGATACGAACGGAGTTTCCAGCACTTCACAGATTACTGTGGATGCGGTGGCCGAGTATTCGTATGACTCGACCGGGTTCATTACACATATCACCAACAACCTCAGCAAGTACCGCCTCATCTTCAATGCGGACAGCGTGGGCAGAGTCGTTTCCTGTCAGGAGTATTCTTATTCGGATTATGCAAACGGACAGAAGATCACATATGCCTACGGAACCTCCAGCACCGTCATCCGCTCTTCCGGGACAGATGATATTCACGGGACCTCCGACGATCTTCTGACGACCTATCTGCAGGATTCTCTCGGACGCACGACCGGCATTTATACGACGGATCTGGATCGGACGCAGATTTACGGGGCTTCGAGCGGGCAGTATGTCGGGCAGGCCGACTGGACGGACGGGAGCGGCAATTATAAGCAGAAAGCCAAAAACAGTCTCAAATCATCCGTACAGACGACGCAGACCTCCTCGAACTATCTTATGAATGGGGGATTCGATACCGGTTCCTTCCAGTATTGGTATACGACGGGACAGACGTACAGCGACAGTTCCATAACCGTCGACAGTCTGTTCGCGGCCGAACTGAGACTGACGTCATCCGTTTCATCTTCTTCAGTCTACCAGTATGTGGATCTCTGCAAAGGAGAATACTCGCTGTCTCTGGATATCAACACGCATGACGTTCCGTCTAACGTGAGCGTATATCTGAAAGCAGAGTCTTTGGACACTGCCGCTCATTCCGTCGTAAAGCAGCTTCCAGTCAACGAATATTATGCGACAGGGAAATATGCCTTCACGTCTCTGGATTTCTCTGCGGAACCGGATGTGCCCGGCGGTACGGAACGGTTCAAAATTACGATCCTGCTGACAGGAACCGTGTCGGCAACGGAAAGCATCTGGATCGACAACGTCATGCTGTCGAAAACGACAGGTGCATGCACGTACGACATGACCACAGCCGGTCATTTCGAAACCTCTTACGGTTATACGCCCGGCTCTTACTGGTCCTATCTGGATAATGAATCCATTCCCGTGACCACTGCGGATTCCGGGAACGATCTGTTCCATGACGTTCTGCATATCGACGCGTCTTTCGACGAGACTTTGTTTGCACAGCAGAAGATCTACCAGGCAACGGACCTGATGAAAGCGGATTATCTTGACAGATACCGTATGTATGACACCGATCCCGTTTTGTTTACCGTATCGGGTTGGGCCAAAGGAACCGGACAGTCCTATTCGCTTTCAAGCAATTTCTGTATCCGGGCTATTGTGAAATACTATTCTTGTTCCGGTACCAGTACTACACAGAGATATACCTTCAATTGTGAAAAAGGATTGACGGACTGGCAGTTTGTCAGTGGCGTCTTCGTTACGGATCCGACGCGCGGAATGATCGACAGCATCACGATCCTGCTTATGTATAACGGGCATCAGGGCGAAGGCTTTTTCGACAACGTTTCCGTCGTCCGCTCGGATTCGGGTTCCAGCGTTTACGAATACGGAAGCAGCCTCGGTCATCTGAGCAAGGCCGTCACGGGTGGAAGAACGATTACCTATACGTATTCCAGTGACGACGGCAACAAGGTAGAGACGATTGTAAATCCGGGGCTCAGTACCTATACCGCTTATACCTACGATGCATTCGGAAGGATCTCGACCGAGACGCGAGGCAAATACGGAACCAACATTGGTTCCATGGATCTGGTGAAAACCAGTTATTCCTATAATGCATACGGTCAGAGCACTATCATCGATTCCACCGACCAGGAGAACGCCAGTCTTAAAACGAGAGTGTACAGGACTTATGAGATCTCTTCCGGTTCGCATATCTTCGGCACCCTGAAATCCGAAACGGACGCATCCGGTCAAACGACCAGGTACTTCTACAATCCAAGCAGCGGCTATCTGGAGGCGGTACTGTATCCGGACGGAACGGGTATGTGTTATGCCTATGACGGAATGGGCAATCTGACGGAAGTGCTGCCTGCCGAAATCAGCACCCTGAACGGATATGATCCGATTACCGGAGAAACCGACGTGGAGTACGGCTATGATGCCGCCACCAAAAGGTTGTCAAGCATTTCCACCTTCGCCGAGACCGGAAGGACCACGACGTATACCTTTGCTTACGACGGATTCGGGAATCCGGAAGAAACAAAAGTCGGAAACAGAACGCTGGCTTCCTACTCCTACAACAGCAACAATGGCAAGCTGAACACGCTCACGTATGGCAACGGCTTGAACGTCCATTACGTGTATGATCAGCTGAACCGTGTCTCGGAAGTGCAGTACCGGCAGGGAAGCACGGGTTCTTTTACCACGGCTTTTTCGTATACTTACAATGCCGGCGGACAGATTCATTCGATCCGGGACCATGCGAGTGACGAAGTCACCCTCTATAAATACAACGCTGCCGGAAAAGTGATCGGATCATACGTATATGACGAAACGGCCGAACTGAACAAATACGGTGCGACTGCTTATTATGATGAACAGTCCCGCGTCAGTATGGTATTCCATAGTTTTGATTATCCTTACAGTTCCGGGATGTCGTATGACAGCACGTACTATTCCTATTCATATAACGACACAGGCACGGTCGGCAAGTTCCAGACTAACGGGAGTTATGTGTCCGGCCTGATCGAACTGGAATATGACAATCTGGGACGAACGAAGACAAGAACGCTGGATTACAATATCGGCGGAAGCGATGCGTTCTATACCAAATACACCTTCAGTTACGCGAACAACGGAATCTATACGACGGGACGGGTCTCTCAAGTCTCGAGCGAGATCCGCAGAGGCGCGAATACAAGCATCCTGTCATC
>JAFYHA010000088.1 GCA_017539425.1 Clostridia bacterium | reverse complement strand
CTTTGAGGGCCGTCTGGAATCGGTTTCCGAAGACGCGTTCCACGATCTGGTCGGCGAACGCAAATGGGCTTCCCAGATCTGCGTATTCAATCTGGTGTGGTACGGACTCCGTCCTCTTCCCTTCCGGGACCGGACGCTTGTCTGGAAGGATTATACGACTCCGGGCATCAAGCCCTCCCGCATCACGCCCTATATGCGCACGCTCAACGCGGAGGCCGAGCCGGATCTGCCCGATTATCTGCCCAACCCCGTATGGAATCGGGCCAAAGAGGCGTATATTCCTGCCAGAAGTTTTGTCGAACACTGTCCGGAGCGCATCCCCGCAGGACAAGACTGCACGTTTGAGATTTCCACATTCAACGATCTTCGGGAGGACACGGAGTTTACCCTCTCCGTCCGGCTCGGCAAGTCGGCGTGGAACGAGGACATCCGCATCCCGTCCTGTGAATATCGGGAAGACCGTGTGATTCTGCAGGCCCCGGAAGCCGGTCCGGCCGAGCTGACGGTCTCTCTCCTTCAGAACGGTAATCCCGTGCATACGTTCTCCCGCGCAATCGATTCCATAGATGTCCGGGCCCTGGACAACGAATTCTCCGATCTTGGCGTAATCCTTCTGTCCGGAGACTCTCCTGTACCGGCCTCGCCCTGTATCGACTGCCGGGATCTTCGTCCTTACCGCTCGTTCGTCCGCAAGACCCGCCAGCAGCATTTCTTCCTGCAAGGGGAAAAGATCGGATATCCGGAGCCGGTCGAATGCGGTGTGTTTGAACCCAGTCTTTGTTTTGGAGGAATTCCGGTTTTGACGGACGGTTCCGGTCAGGCCATAGCCATCGACCTGAGTTGTACCGGGGAACGGCGGATCGTCTGTGCTTTGGATCTTACGAAATCTGATCCGACCACGGCGCTTTTGCGGGTCAAGCTGGCCAGGCTCCTGTCCTGCGAGTCCCCGGTTCAGCCCACCCGACCGCTCTTTGTGGGACATCCGGATTCCGCACTTGCGGGCATGCTTAAATCCTTGAATATCGAAGCTGAGTTCCTGGCCGCAGACGATCTTTCCGGT
This sequence comes from Clostridia bacterium, assembly GCA_017539425.1. Taxonomy (GTDB): domain Bacteria; phylum Bacillota; class Clostridia; order Oscillospirales; family CAG-272; genus RUG14240. The sequence continues at coordinate 3,147 of JAFYHA010000088.1, read as the reverse complement.
TTGCCGGTTATTGACCCGGGTCGTCTCCTCATTTTGGACGGACCCGAAGAAGCCACTCCACTGGCTTCGGTTCTCGGCCGTTTCAAACGCGTTCTGTTGGCCTCGCCCAGGGCCGTTCCCCGTATGTTCTGCAATGAGCTGAGAATACGGGAGGATAAAATCTTTCACCTGATCCCCCGTAACGGCGCCGTGCCGATGACAGGGCTGTCCTCTTCCGCCCTGTACGGACTTGAGTCCAACCGGGAGCAGATTCTGGCTTCCGGTTGCCTGGAACACCTGTCCGGCCAGGACGGTATCCTTCTGGGTGTGCCGGATGTGGACTGGAGACTGTGGAACAACAACGCGGAACCACTGAAAACGGTAGCCGTATTAAGAAGCGAACTCCGGGATCTGTCCCGTTATTCCGCTTTCAGCGTGCTGGAACGGGCCGGAACGCGCTTCTTCGTTTCTACGCTCTCTGCAGACTCTTCATCTTCCAAGCAACGGAACATCTGGGCACGGGTACTTTCCGCGCTGGGGGCTATGCCCGCCCTCGCGCCTGGAAACGAGGCTGGTCTTCTGTCCCAAGACCTGTACACCGATCATGTGCGGATGATGCTGGGCCGTGTCTCTTTGACCGATGAGGACCCCGCGTCTGTCCGTCCCATCCCGGATGAACCGGAAGGGGACGACGTCTGGCGCATTACCCGGGGAGAGCGTGCGGAGCATATGCTCTATGCCTTGTATATCCTCTCCCCTCAGGACCGCAGCGACCTGCTCCGCAACCCGGATCAGATTGATATGGAGGCGTCCTGTGAAAGCGAGGCCGAATACTATCTCAACGGAACGCCGCTCGCGACCGGCTCCCATTGCAAGATCGCCGGTCTGCAGCTGTCCGGCGGGTCCAACTGCCTGCTCTGCCGGGTAAAAGGCGCGGCTCCGATGCCGAAAATCACATTCCGCAGGTCCAAGCATATGCCCTTGGATCTGACATTCTCCCTGGACCGGCCTTAAGACCGGAAAAACCCATCCGAATCAGGAGGACATTCCATGCTTAGTTCATTGTTATCCAGACTGCATGTCGGAGCCGGTCTTCTGGCGCTGGTATTGCTGCTCGGGATCCTGTGCGCATCCTGCGGTGTACCGCAGGATGCGCAGGAAACCGAAACGCCGACCCGTGCCGAATCGGAGACCGAACGTTCCACGGATGAGCCCGGGCAACCGGAAACCGAACCCGAAAGCGGGACCGGCCTTGCCCCGGAGACCGGTTCGGTCGATGATTCATCGTACCCCGCCAGACTGGTCTATGAGTTTGATGAACACGCGGACAACCGCATTCCCGGCTGCATTGCCGGGACCATACGGATCGAGGACATTCCGGATTCCGTCAGCACCCCTTATTTGCTCCTGTATTTTGCAGATGACCGTGATCTGCTCGCCGGTTATGACGAACTGCTGTCCATTCCGTATTCCGGATCCGGAAGCGCTGTCGCGCAGATCAAGGACGGGACCTATCTGCCCCGGGAGGCCACCCGGCTGATGGTGATTCCTTCCAAATCCGCCTTCCAGCCTTCCACGCCCTCGCTGGACCTGGCCGTCGGTTCCTATCGGTTCCCGGCAGGCAAACACCTTGTCCTTCCGGATGCTCCCCTGTTTACGTTCGGTGCGGTTTCAGACGTACATATGAATTATGAGTCCTATGACCGGGGCGCCTATCAGAAGTGGGCCAATGCGCTCCAGTTCTATAAGCAGAACAAGATGGACATCGTAGTGATCGGCGGAGACCTGACCGGAGATGACAATCTGGAAAGCGATTACCGGAAATACAACGAAATTCTGGACGATTCGCGCTATGATCCGGATGACGTGTTCGAATGCATAGGCAATCACGGCAACACAAAGAACTCGATCCGCCTGTTTATCGATGCCATTGCGACCGGAGACGAGATCTTTCCTGCCGAAGGAGTCCCTTACTACCATGTGGAAAAGGGCAACAACATCTTCATTTTTATGGCTCAGGAACTCAAGTCCCCGGGAGATTCCGCCACCTATGACAATTTCTCCAAAGAACAGATCGACTGGCTGGAGTCTCTTCTGAAACAGCATTACGGCAAGGATAAAAACATATTTATCCTGGAACATTCCCCTTTCCTGGATTTCGGGCCGGGCGACCGATACAAAGGCGATTACACGGCCTGCGTCACCTTCAACCCGCATTACACCAATACCATGCGCCTGAAGTCCCTGCTTTCCACGTACCGGGACGTCATCCTGATGAGCGGCCATACGCATCTGACCCTGTATGATCAGGAAAACTATTCCAGTTTCAACGGGGCCTTTGCACGGATGATCCATCTGCCTTCCTCCTGTCAGCCTTGCGGTTATGGCCAGGGATCCGCATACACCAAGAGCTATGACGGCCGAAAACCGGTGACCCCGACGTATGGGAGCGAGACCTATCTCTGCTATGTCTATGAGGATTACATCCTGTACGTCGGTTACAACCTGTCCACGGGCACAATCATCCCGGGATCCTGCATTCTTTTGCAGACCCATCTGGACTATACGGATATTCCGTCCCTGGAGAATGAAGAACCGGAAGAGATCTCGTTCAGCGGAGCCGGCACACAAAGCGACCCTTTTCTGATCCGGAACAGTCAGGATTTCTACAATCTGACCGTCCTGTTCAATCAGTCCACGGACCAGAATCACATGTACGGCCAGGGACTGTATTTCCTGCAAACCGAAGACATCGACATGACCGGCTTCAAGGATTATGACGGCACCTTTGCCGACGGAAACAGCAAATGCTTCTTTTCCGGCTTTTATGTTTGCCGGGAACACCCGTGATTTTAATCATGGGATGAAAGGCAACTCTTTTTGTATGTATGTCAATTAACTCATTTACTAATGGTATTTTGTTGACTCCTGTAAGTCTATTTGATAGAATAAAAGTTGTAGAAGAATCTTGAGGAAAGGAGGAATTACATATATGTATCACGTTGAAAAAATCAACATCAAACCGAAGCATCCGTTGTTTGAGTTCTGTGATACAGCCACTCAAATGACCAAGAATATGTACAACGTCGCAAACTTCTACATCCGGAACACAATGACCGGATTGGCTAAAGAAGCAGACAAAAGGACAAGTAACGAGAACGAAGTGCT
>JAFYHA010000087.1 GCA_017539425.1 Clostridia bacterium | reverse complement strand
TGAATTGATCGTTTTGGGAGTATGCTCGTAAACACCAGTTGCGTGATCTGAAATAATGAGATAGAAATCACCATAATCGATATATGCCTCCGGAGATCCGGCATCAAATTCTTTAAAAAGTTGATTGCTTGCATATATCGCAACTCCGTTTTTTTCTCCAAGCCGAACGTCAAAATAATCTCTACCTTCTGCAATCTTCCTGTCTACAATATTTAGTTTTTCTCCCAATTCGAATGTCCATCTTACTCCGTATCCTCCGGATTTCGATCCGGCAAAATCTCCGTCATCTGATTGCGAACTAATGGAAAGCAAAAAACCTCCGCTAACTATTTCGGCATTCTCTAAATCGTCGAAATCTGATCCTGAGAGTCTTTTTTCTTGGATTAGTTCGCCTTCGTCCGAAAGCACTGTCATATATATGTCCGTCATCTCCGGAACCTGATTGTCCCCAAAGAAATAATACTTATTGTCACGTTCAAAACAGAATCTCAGTGCATCCCCTTTATAATTATCGAATGAAGCATCCCACTCTATATTCCCGTTCTTATCACACTTGACTGCATGAGATGTGACTCCATTGTCGCTTGCCCAAACGTTTGGCTCATAAGCTCGGTCTTCAAACGCGGACACAAACAGAAACCCGCCATCACGTGTTGCGGTTAATGTGCCGATTCTGTGTGTATCTCCTGTTTTGTAGGGGCACGATGCCAAAATGTTGCCGTACAAATCCATCATGTCAATCACATACTCCGCTGTATGTACATTGTCGTCAATTGAAACACAATGTGAAACAAGCAATCTGTCTGCAAACGCCTTAACACCGTAAAACAAATTCTCCGAAATGATTTTCTCAAATTCTTCAGGAACGGTACCGACATGCTCAATCGGATTAAGATCTTCCTGCTGATTATAAACAGGCGTCTTTTTGCACGAAGTTAACAGCAGGGATAACGACAATATGACGCATGCAATAATCGTTATTGTTTTCTTCACATCAGTACCTCCCTTAGCAGCAGAAACGATTGAGAATAACAAGCATCAACGTAATTGCGCCACGATTCATTCTGAAATCAGGGATTCGAACTCGGACGGGAAGGGCACGATCTGGATCGTCCGTTCCGTCAGGGTCTGTTCGCCGAACGTCCATTCCTCGCACGTCACGTTGCCGGTTTCGTCCGGAGCGTATCCGTATTTCATCCCGGAGATGATGGTGACGGAGCGGTTGTCCCCGAGCAGGTAGAACCGGATCATGGATCCGCAGTAGTCATCCGCCCAGTATTCGACGAAGGTGGTTCCGGAGCCCTGTACGGTGTCGGGCCGGTATCCCTGCTCCGTCAGCAGGTCGTACAGTTCGTTGGTATTGGCGCATTGCTGGCACAGGGCTTTCACGGTTTCGAAGGTGATCCTCGGTCCGTCGCCGCCGCCAAACACGACCGAATTGTTCGGGAAGGTCCGTCTGTAGGTGAGTTCGGACAGCAGGGCGCGGTTGCCCAGTTTTTTCAGATCCCATCCGTCGGTCACGGAGACGTCCGCCCCGACGGTCAGGCCGTATCGGGTCCCGCTCCGGATCTCGATCACGCATTCATGCGGCCGGACGAGGATGACCGTTCCGCCCTTGTCGTCCGTCCAGTATTCGTAATTGGAGTAGTCGCCTCCCCACGCCACGTCCGGAGAGACGCCGTACTGCTGCACAAGAACGTCATGCAGGCTCCGGATGCCGCAGACTTCCATGATTTCCTCGAGCTGCTCGGTCGTGATCCGCGACTTCGGCGCGTCCTTATGACTTCTGGGGAAGGTGCTGGTCGGCCGGACGCCGAGGATGAGTGCCTGAGGATCTTCGACATGCTCCCAGTCGAAGGACTGCACCAGCGTGCTGTCGGTGCCGGAGTCCTTCTTCGTCACGGAGCCGGTCTTCGGGTTCCAGACGATCTTAACCGATCCCTCGGAATCGTACCAGTACTCGTATTCCGTCCTGTCGGGACTGATGCGGTCCGGATAGATCCCTTCCTCAGCCAGAACCAGGGACAGACGGTAGCTGTCGGAAGCCAGGGAGGATTCTTTTTCGGAAGAGAAGCGCGGCGCGTCAGCTCCGATGAGTCCGGTCAGGATCAGCGACTCCCGGATATGGCAGGAGACCACGGTCTCCCCCTTCTCGTCCAGGAGCGTCGAGGTTTTCGCCTCTCCGGTCTGGTTCCGGAAAGCGGGCTGCAGAACGGTCTCGCCTTCCGAATCGGTCTTCACGATCGATCCGGTGGCCGAATTCCAGACGATCCGGGTCAGTCCGCACGGATCGTACCAGTATTCGTATGCCACCAGATCCGGGCCGATGCGGTCCGGGCAGATGCCCCGTTTGGACAGGAAGAGCGACGCATAGGTGGCTTCCGAGGTCAGCTCTGCTTCCTGCGTATAGCCGAAGCGCGGAGCGTCTTCGCGGCACAGTCCCAGCTGGATCATCTGCCCGCGGATGTCTCCGGTGAGGGCTGCTGCCTCGATATCGTCGACGGTGACGGAATTGTTGGCATGATTGAAATGAACGTTGAGTGCGATGACCGTGCAGGTCAGGGAAACGGCCAGCACGAGAATGATACATAGGGCCGCGATGTGTTTCCTAGTCATAGTAAAACTCCTTTCGGTAGGGCTCAGCTGACCTTCTGGATGATCAGCGTATAGGGATAGGTGTAGTCGTCGTAATCGCTCAGACGGAGATAGTACATCTGCCCGGCGGTGAGATAGCGGGTGATCTGAATATGCGCGGTTTGGTCGCTCTCGTCCAGCACGGTCCCGAACCGGTCGTACAGCGTTCCGACGATGTACGCGTCGTTGGAGGTACTGGTCGTCGCGAACGAGTAGGTTCCGGACACGGCCGGGCAGAAGGCGAAGCAGTCCACGTCGTTGGCAAAGTCGAACTGGCACTGTTTCGAACCCGTAAAGACGGATGTGGATTGTTCCGGTGTGTCTCCGGCCGTGTCTTTCAGGAACAGCTGGGTCGGCAGGCAGCTGCAGGTGCCCGTGCATCCGCAGCTGTCTCCGGAGTGATTGCACTCCCAGAAAGCGGAACAGCAGGCCTCTCCGTGCGGATAGTCCGCAACCATCGGCTTGGTGATGAGAAAGAACTTGATCTGGCCGTTCGTGTAGATGTCCTGTCTGGATTTTGACACGATGTTTCCGTTCGTCAGGATCTCGTTATCGCCCAGAGAGCGGTTGCTGGCCGGGGCGGAGCCGGGTTTGTGGGACCAGGTCCCGTCGGAGTGCTGGACGTAGAAATGGTAGTCCTGATAGGATACGACGAGCGCAATCAGCCGGTTCCGGACGCCGAACTGCTCCGGGTTTCCGGACGGGACGTACTCGGTGACCGAATAGCCCAGCCGGGCCGCGTCCAGTTCGATGTTGCAGACGAGATTCGACATGGAAAGGGAAGGGTTGTTCGGCACGAACGGGTTCTGTACCAGACCGGCCTGCCGGTCCGCCAGAGAGGCCATTTCTCCGGGTTGCTGCTTGTATCCGGACATTTCTCCATACACCGGGGTGACTGCCGCCGGTCCGTCCAGGACGAATCCGAGCGCGTATCCGTAGCAGTTCTCCTTGTACTGGATCCATTCGGTCGGATCCGTCGGGGTCGTTCCCGCCGAATAGTTGTACTGGTCCGGATCGTACAGGGAATAGAATTTGTTCTTCTGGATCTCCTGAGACATGACGGGGGCGTAGTCCAGAACGGCGTAGGTGCTGTTGCTGGCGCCCAGGGCCTCCAGATACACGCTTCCGCCGTCGGCTGCGTTTCCCAGGAGCACGCCGTATTCCGTGTGGTAGTACGTGTCTCCGAACAGGTCGTCAAGCCAGGTCCGGGCGATCGGGGTGATGTCGATATCGAAACAGGTGTAGGCCGCCACGTCCGAAGTTTCGCACGTCAGGTATCCCGAATCGTAATAGTCGTAATACTGCGGATCGCAGATCCGCCAGGTGCTGCCCCAGGACTTCAGGTAGGGGTTGGCCTTGAAGGAGGACAGACTGTCGCCCCACAGGGTCTTCAAATGGAGATAGCAGGAGATCAGCCTGTTCGGCGTCACGGTGAACGACTGCGGCAGAAGGCCGGTCAGCTTGTAGAGGGCCTGTCCCGAGAAGGATGCGTCGTAATAATCCGGAGAAGCGCCTAGACAGTGAAAATCTTCGAAGGTCCAGTTCCACGCGGCGGCGGTGCTGTAGAGACCCGTATCCTCGAATGAGGACGGCGACGTGAACTGTACGGTCGGGTCCACCGTCACGGGGTAGGACGCGCCCGCCAGAAAGGAGGGGTCCACGATCAGCGATACCAGACAGCCGCCTTCGGGCAAAAGGTTCAACTCGATCTTCCCGATCGAATGGTTGCCCTCGGAATCGAACGACAGAACGGTTCCGAACCGGCCTACGGTTTCGCCCGTTGCGCTGTCCCGGAACGAAAGCTGTCCCCGATCCTCGACCAGATCCAGCCCGGAGGTCCGGACGTAGAAATCGAACCGTCCGGCGTCGGCTTCGCTTTCGAGGACGATCCGTTCCTTGATGCCGGCCAATAAAGGCGAGTAATACAGATGCGCCGACGGGCCGAACGCGGAACGGTAGACGACCGTGCCGGAAGACTCCGACGGGTCGTCCGAAACGGTCAGGTCAGCCTGCGCGTCGGTCCCGGCGGGGATCATTTCCAGTTCGTATCCGTCCCGGGTCAGCAGAATGCCGTCCGAGGCGCTGTTCCCGAAAAGGACCCGGGTGTCCGTGTCCAGCAGGGCGTACCGGTAACTGGCCCTCTTTTCCGGATCTCCCGCGACGGATCCCTTCCGGACCGTCTGCAGGGCGCGGCCGGCCTGTTCAGGGCTCAGCTTGCCGAAAGCCGGGTCCGTCTGCGCGGAAAGCAGATCGGTGATATACAGGGACTTGTCCCGGATCACGCCCTCGCTGATCTCGTACTTGACCGGTGCCGGAAAGAGAAGGGTGGTATAGGTGCCGTCGGGTTTCTGGAAGACCAGGTCCGAAAGACCGGTTTCCTCCAGGTAGGCGCGTCTGGCTATCGTATCGGAATTGTATTCGTCCGCGGACAGATAGTCCGGGATCGTATGGTCGTCGATATCGTACCGGAGCTGCGGTTCCTTCGACGCGTCCTGGAAATAGGCGCGGGCGAAGGGTATCACGGTCAGGACAAGGCAAGACAGCAGGACGATGACGACGACCACGGGAAGCCATTGACGTTTCACTCGCGGTTTCTCCTTTTCTTTTTTAGCCGGGCGCGTTCGTCAGAAGCAGCCAGGCGATGACCGCGACGATCCCCGACAGGGCGACGGCGGCGATCGCGGTGGTTTTTCTGAAGGACAGGATGGCTTCGATCCGGACCCGGATCGAGGCGCCCCCGAACGAGGTCAGGAACAGGTTCTTGCTTTCGAGAGCGTCGACGAGGCAGTTGGCGTATTCCTTCCTTTCGTCAGCTCCGATTTTGGACAGTACGGATTCGTCGCAGGCGACCTCCAGATCCGTCAGGAACAGCTTGAGAAACACCCAGGCAAGGGGATTGAACCAGTGGAGGGCAACGGTGAGGAAAGCCAGGATTCTCCAAAGATTGTCCATCCTGCGGATATGGGTCTGCTCATGCAGAAGAACGTATCTGTTGACGGAACCGTCGTCTGGAAGAGCCGGGAAGATAATGCGCGGCTTTACGATTCCGTACACGCCGGGCGTGCGGATCTTGTCGGAGCGGTACAGGTTGCCCTGCACCGGGATCGCATCTTTGAGAACCGATTTCGTGCCGAAATAGACGAAGAGGACGGTCACGATGACGGCCAGCGCGGCCACGGCCCAGATCGCGGACGCGATCTGGAAGGTTTTCGACAGTCCCTCGACCTCATAGGTGATGGGGAAATAGGTGTCCGCCAGCATCATCGAGTTCGTCATCGTGAAATCGACGGGACCGGCTTCGTAGACCGTGACCGTCCGGGTCGTGAACCGGGACACGAGATTGAGCAGGCTGAACTTCGAACCGATCCCGACCGGCAGCCACATGCGGAGGAACGGGATCGCCCACAGAAAGAGTATGAACCGGCGCGGGATCCTGCGGATGAGCCGGATCAGGATGACGATCAGGCCGGACACCGAAGCCACGATGCTCATGTTGAAGAGCCAGTAGAATATTTCGCCCAGCACGGTCTCACCCTTTCTGGATCATCGCTCTCAGCTGCGCGATCTCATCGGCCGTCAGCTGCTCGTTTTCGATGAGAGCGGAGAAAAGGGACAGACGGGAACCTCCGTAAAACTTGTCGAGAAGGACGGCCGTCTCCTCCGCCTTCGCCTCGTCCCGGGACAGAACGGCCCGGCACAGGAACCCGGGGTCCTCTCTGAGAACCACCCCCTTGGCGACGAGTTTCGTAAGGATCGTATAGGTCGTGTTCTTGTTCCACCCGTACCGGTCGTTGGCCAGCAGACTGACCTGCTTGGCCGGAATGGCGTCATGATCCCACAGGATGGACATGACTTTCATTTCACTTTCGCACAGAAGCATAATCATTCCTTTCTGAAATCCATCCGGATTTCCGATCTGCGGAGCGGGAGGAGTCCCGGATCCGCACTCAGACTATTATCGTAGTCTATTGTAACCCGGCGTCGCCGGTTTGTCAACGGGTTTTGAAAATTTTTTTCGGGGAAGGAAAACGGGACAGCCCGGAGTCCCGGATCCGGCGAAGAAAAATGAAAAAGAGAACGGACAATAATAATATGGAAGCAGACCGGCCGCGGCCGGTCTGCTTCGGTATT
>JAFYHA010000086.1 GCA_017539425.1 Clostridia bacterium | reverse complement strand
GACCCAGAATGGCAAATCTGAAAATAGACATAGTGGTTTTGAATCGGGGAGAGTTGAATCAGGCCCCGAAATTCCTTTCCGTTCAAGGCAAATATTGCGCTTTTATTATACTGAATCGGAATGGTCATGTCAAGAAAGGAGCAAGAATGGCAATCGGGGAACCCCATCTATGTTGACAAAGGTTTTTTCTCTCCCTATAATGAAAGTGAACAATTCATCCAAAACCACAAAGGAGATCTGTATGCGGATGGTATATGGCAAGGCGCTTGCCTGCGTACTGATTGCTGCTTTGATTCTTATTTCTCTGTGCTTCGGACTATCCGTTTCTGACCGGCCCGTACGGAACGTATAGCGTCGAAACCGAAGGGGTCGAAATGTATAGCGGGAGCTGGCAGCAGGCAGTCAGCCTGATCGAGGATCCGGACTGCGATCCGGAATGCTATTCACTGCAAGCCGACGTGACCTCCCTTTCCGGGGTGGATCAGGGTGCGGGCTGCAGGATGGGCTTTGCTCTCTTTGCGGACAAGACCGCAAACGCCTACGTCTATTTGACCCTGGAAGGATGGAACGGCAATGTTTCGAAGGGCATTCAGGTCAACAGCGTCGTCGGTGGCACCGAGAAAGGGATCGGGAACGGGAACGCATACTACTGCGCATTCTCTTTCGAACCAGGCGAAACCTACCGGATCCGTGCGGATGTGGACGGAAGGAACGTAGCCTTCTCTGTTGACGGACAGCAGTTGTTCTCGATCGATATTCCGGACGAAAACCGGTTCGGCACATATTTCGGACTGGTAGCCTGCGTCGGAAAGGCCAACTTCGACCGGTTGATCCTGGACGATTTCTTCCTTTGGACCCATGACGGTAAAGGCGGTATGCCCGTTCCCGCTGAGACGGAAGAAGAGACCGTGGCGGAGTCCCGTACCGAAACCGAAACAGAACCTGAGACAGAACCCAAAAAGGAGACTGGACCATCTGCGGAGGAATCTTCAAGAGATCCGGGAGGATCCCCTGCGGGTTGGGTGTTCTGGCCGATCCTTGCCGGTGTTGTACTGGTTCCCGGATGCGCTTCGTTTTTCATTTTCTACCGGATCGCGGGCCGCAGATGCCGGAGGAATGGAGGTGATCCGCAATGATCGTTCAACGAACCTCAACATCCCGCCGCGTGATGGCCGGGATCTGTGCAGCGATACTGGGGATCCTTCTGCTCCTGATGCCGATAGGCACCTCCGCGGCATATCCTGAGGACTTGAAAGGAACCGTTGTGATGCAGGATACAATCGCTGTATTGGAAAACAAGGATGACTCGCTTAGGGCCGAGATCGATCTTACAAATGGGACCGTCCGTTCGGTATCCCTGGATGGCAGACCTGTGTTTGCCTCCATCGGTGAACGGATCCGTCTGTTCTATGAAGGCGCGGGCGATTCGACCTTTACGCTTTCGGAGTGTACGGTGATTTCTTTCAAAGAGGAAACCGGGATCCTGGTCCTCACCTTGCAGCATTCGGTTCTTTCGGAGAGAAATATTGAATTGGAAGTGAGGTATTGGCTGTCGGAACACAGGATGTGCCGCAATCTCATCCTGAAAAACCGCGGCACACGCCTCTGGTTTGCGGAAGGCCATGTGGAATGCGAACTGCAAGATACGTTTCGCTCCGGAGGGTATTATTACCTTCCCTGGCCCAGCGGAAGGCCTCTTGTGGAAGCCGACGGAATCAAGCAGAATACGCAGGACAGCGGAATCGTATATGCCCCGCACAGCACGGCCATGACCGGCCTGTATCAGCCGGAAAGTGATCTCACGGCGGTCAGTACACTGGTGGCTCAGAACGGTGAGTTCGCGGGAACAAGCTATACGCAAAGGCACAATCTTACGGATTCAGCACTCTGGAAACAGGACCAGCCGGTCCTGACGCCAAAAGGATGGGTCCACCGCACGAACCGCTCTTCCCTGCCTGCCGGACGGACTTTTTCCTATGAAGTGGATTTCTACGTCACTCCCGGAGACACGACTCGCTTTTTCACGATCTACCTGAACCATCCTCTTCTGCGGAAGGCCTCGCAGGGCAACCTTTCCGGACAGGAAAATTGGGCCTCAGAGGTGAAATACACGCAGTATATCTTGCCCGGATATGCCTGGCTCTCAGAAAGCGATCCAGGCAACCGTCTGTTCTTCAAGAGACTGAGCACGGTGACCGGATCCGGCCTTTCCCAGGGCCTTGTGATGGCGTTGGTCAATTACTACGGATGGACAGGAGGGACGCATCCGTCCAATGAAGAAACCGCCGCTATGAAATCCGGGACGGCATACTTCTCTGAACAGTACGATAATGTGAAGATCGGACAATTTGATTTTTCCGCCCTGGTCCCGAATTACAACGGTAAGGTCACGGATCTGTTCGTCCAGCATCCGGAATGGGCCATCAACGGTTCTTCCTCAGGCAAACGCTTTGCCCAGTGGTATCCGGAGGAAGGCACCTTCTATCCGGAAGGGCGGTATACCTTCCAGTACGCACTGGAAGAGGTACTGGATCATATCGAAAGCAGTGCCGTTTCGATCGCGAAGGAAACCGCACCGCAGTTCGTATATCTGGAGGACAAGGAATCCGCGTTTGCTCCGGATTTCGATTACGGAAACGGCCTTGTCTTTACCGATGCGGACAACCGGGAGGCTCTTACCCGGTACCGGGATGCCCTGCATGATGCGGGGGCCCTTCTGTGGATCAACGATCCGGATTCGGTGGTCGGGGATATGGTGCAGTTGGAAATGGCCTCCGGAGTCTGGCAGCCGGGTCTGGAAACCTGGGAAAACTGGCGTACGGTCAGTGACGCGCTGTATCTGGCCAAGGCCCGCCAGGATGCCTATGCCGACGGAGCCGTCAATCTCATTTATCCTTACGAATATGACCGGTATTTCTCCTATGCGCTGGCCTATGCCGCCATTCCGAATTTCGCGCCGTCCGGTTTATCGGACCTCAATAATGAAATCGTTCCTCTGATGCCTTTTTTGAACGCAAGATATGAGATCCATGACGCCGTGCTGGTGGACGGGAGCGCAGACTACGAACCGTCCTGGCGTAAGGACGGTACGGTATCTACCGATGTCGTCGGGCTGACAATTGGGGAGAACGGAGGCATCCTGACCGCGATCCGCAACGCCCCGGGGACCGTGACGCAAACGGTATCCGCGGACAGCCGGGCTCTGCATGTGGATCCGGAACGGATCACGTTCCTTTGGGAACTTTCCATGACCAATCCGGGTCCGTCCTATGACGGTTTTTCCCAGCCCGTAAATACCCGTGTCCTGCCGAAAAGGCAAGACGCAGATGCTCCGGCCGTGGTCACGGACAAACTTACGGTTTCATCCGGCGGGGAGCGAATCGAAGCCACATTGACCCTGGAACCGTATCTGGCCAGAATGATATGCGCCAGCAACGTACCCGGCTATATTGAATCCGTAGACGGCTATGCCCTGCAGTATAAGCTTCCGGAAACGCTGGGGGTCAGGCTGTCCGGTTCCTGCCCGGAGAAAGGTGCCTATTCCATGGATGTCCTTGTGAACGGACCCGAGAATGCTGTCGTTGCCGTCTATCTCAGGGAGAATGCGATGTCCCTGTCCCTGGACGGCTCACCGGTTTCGTTCGAGCCGATGGAGTGTAACGGGCACACCTTTGCCCTGGTTCCGGTCACGTCAGGAGCGCACACCGTAAGGGTTGATCCCGACGGACAAGCGGAGGAGACAGACGCACAGCCCGGTGCTCCCTCAGGCGGGCATCCTGCCCGGTTTTCGACCGGTCAGGTGCTGGCTCTCATTCTTTCGGGCGGCTTTTCCGCCGCGGCCTGCGGCCTTGCGGGATTCCTGCTGGGCAGACGAAAGGCCGGCGCATAGGTCTTAACAATGAAAAAGTAAGGGTTGCCGTTCTTGCAAACAGCAACCCTTTTTTGAATATTGGCTCTCGATTACTCGAAGCTTCCGTATGCGGAGATGGCTTCCTCTATGGTGAGTTCTCCTTTTCCGACCTTGAATGCGGCAATGCGGAGCTGCACTGTGAGCGGATCCTTGATGCCTAAGACCTCCGGAGAGAAGGTGCGCTCTGCCGGGATCTTGGTGAACGGGGCGTACACGGAATCCACAGACATATCCGTAGTGGGCGAGACCAGACGCTTGATGGAAGACATGTTGTTCAGCTCTTTGCTCGAGATCAGGAACCGCATGAATTCATTTGTCATGTCCAGATTGTCGCAGTCCTTGTTCACGGAGAACTCTATTGAAGGGCTGTCGATGAAATAGCCTCCCTGTTCGTTAACGGGGATCGGATAGAAGGAATACTCGAAAGGAGATGCCGTGAAGGCTTCGGACTGGCTTTCGCGCTTCTTGGTGCCGGAAACGGTGTCACCCTGGCAGATCATCATCGGGACGTCGCCTTCAAAGAAGCGGAGGATGACCTTGGTATAGTTGTCTGCGATCTCGTCACACTTGGCGAGGTCCACACATTTGTTCTTGACCAGCTGTTCAACGGCCTCAAGAGCCGTACGCATATACGGACCGGCTTCCGGATCCAGATTGTTGGCTTTCGCGAGGGCATCCGGGTTCTGGGACAGGGCGGCCACGAACAGCGGGTATGCGACCGTATTCATCAAGCAGCTGGAAGACTTTGCACTGTAGCCCATCATGGGGTTTGCGTATCCTTTTTCACGGAATGCGGCACAGACAGACATCAGCTCGGTCCATGTCGTCGGGACGGAAAGACCTTCTTTCTTGAAGAGGTTCTCGTTAACCAGCATGCCGTAGGTCCTGGAGAAGACAGGAACCATATGAACGGTATCCTTGCTTTCACGGGTGATCAGACCGGGACGGATGCAGTCCAGATTCAGCTTCAGCGCCGGATCCGACAGATCTTCGGCATGTGCCAAGACCGGGGCGTATTTCTCATTTCCGATCATCCACGCGTTTGAAAAGAAGATGTTCGGCTTGTTGTTGCCTTCCAGAGCGGTCGCCAAAGTGTTGTTGTAGTCATCGAGCTTCTGGTAGCTAAACTTGACGTTCGGATATACTTCGTTGAACGTGTCGAATTCGGCTTCCAGTGCCTCAAAATTGTCATAGCCCCCGACAACCGTGATGCTGCAGGTTGTGGTTGTATCCAAAGCCGGTTTGAATTCAACGGGCTTTTCCTCAGGAGTCTTGCCCACGCAAGCCGCAAGTGAAGCGACCGTGCAGAGGAGTAAGATCACACTGAGCAATTTTTTCATTTTTTGTTTTCCTCCCTGATTCTGCGTATTTCTTTAATCACGAGTTTAATGTCGATCGGTTTTGCGATATGTCCGTTCATACCGGCGTTCAGGCACTCGGTGACGTTTTCCGAGAACGCGTCCGCGGTCATGGCGACGATCGGAATGGAAGACGCCCACGGATCCTGCAGTGAGCGGATCGCACGGGTGGCGTCCAGACCGTTCATCTCGGGCATCTGGATATCCATGAAGATCAGCGTGTAGCTTCCCTTTGCGGCCTGTTGCATCTTTTCCACGCAGATCCGGCCGTTTTCAGCGCGTTCCGTCGTGATCCCGTACATGGAAAGCAGTGCGGAGATGATCTCCCAGTTGATCTCGTTATCTTCAGCGACCAGAATGTTCAGTCCCTCAAGGTCGGAATAGTCCGTCTCCGGTTCAACGGACGTGATCTCGGTCCCCAAAATTTCGCTGAGCTTGTCATAGAGCGTGGAACGGAACAGTGGTTTCGTCAGGAATCCGTTTGCTCCGGCCTCCTTGGCTTTTTCCTCGATATCTGACCAGTCATAGGCGGAGATCAGCAGGACAGGCGTATCCGGATTCACTTCCGAACGAATCCGCCGGATAGTCTCGACGCCGTCGATTTCCGGCATCTTCCAGTCCAGGATCACCACTCCGTAATCCCGGCCTGTCTCATGCCTGTGCGCAATCATTCCAAGTGCTTCCAGTCCGCTGGTTGCGCGGTCCGCGGTGACACCGAGGGATTCCAGGGTATCCACGGCAGTCTCCAGGAGGACCTCGTCATCATCCACGATCAGGACGTCTACCGGATCCAGCTTCATCTCATCTCTCTGCTGATCCGCGACCGGAATATCCAGGACGATGGTAAATGTGGTTCCCTGTCCAGGCTGGCTCTGGCAGTCGATGGTGCCGCCCATCAGGTCGACCATCTGCTTTGTGATCGCGAGTCCGAGTCCGGTACCCTGGATGCTGGTCACCCGGCTGTCTGTCTGGCGGGAGAACGGCTGATACATCGTTGCCATGAACTCGGGAGTCATGCCGATGCCGGTATCGGCTACCCGGTACGTGAGTCTCACGCAGCCGGGTTTCTGGCTTGCCTCCTCGATCATGTCCACGCTGACTTGACCGTTCGGCTCTGTATACTTGATGGCGTTGGACAGGATGTTGATATAGATCTGGTTAAGACGGAGCTGGTCGGCGTAGAGGTATTCCTTTTCAAACTGTCCGATGCGGAAGTTGAAGTCAATATTCTTTTCCTTGACCATCGGCTGGGAAAGGTTTACGAGATTCTCTACCGACTCTACGATCGAGAAGGTCTGCGGATTGAGGTTCAGCTTTCCGCTTTCAACCTTGGAAATGTCCAGGATGTCATTGATCAGCGTTAGCAGATGATTGCTGGCGAGCGAGATCTTCCTGAGATTCTCTCCTACCGCCTTCGGATCGTCCAAATTCTTTTCCGCGATCGTCGTCAGACCTATGATCGCGTTCATCGGCGTACGGATGTCATGGGACATCGTGGAGAGGAAGTCAGTTTTGGCCCGGTTGGCCGAGGCCGCTTCCCGGGCTGTATGCTGCAGCTGTTTGTTGAACAGGATCATGATGACCAGGTCGAATACGAAAAGAATCACCAGACCCGCCGCTACGAAACCGATCAGCAGCCAGTTTTCCGCATTGATTTCCAGATCCTTCATGGGCATGAAACTCAGCAGCGTCCATCCTCCGGTCGTATCCAGGGGGGTATAGGCCAGGATGCATTCTTCACCCCGGGAGTTTTTCATCGTCAGCGATCCGGTCAGTGAGGTGATCTTGCCGAAGAGTTCCTGTGCGGAGGCCGGATCAATCGTGTTGTACGACCTGTAGAATTCAAAGAAACTGGAATTCTTGAAGGAATGGCCCTTGATGATATAGTCGCCGTCCCCGTCGATCAGGGACAGTTCAGTGCTCTTAAACTCTTCCTTCGGGAAAACCCATTTCTCCTCCAGCTCCGAGATGGGAAGCACCCGGAGCAGAATGGCGGTGCGGGGTTTGCCGGTCTCCTCGTTATGGAGCGTGATCGTATTGCAGAAGGCAATGGACTGTTCCCCGTTCATCGGGTTGGTATAGGCTCTTGTGATGTTGATCGCTTCCCCGATCCGATGTATCCAACTTAAATCTTCCAGAAGATTCAACCGGCTGTAAGTGACCGAAAAATCAGTCGGGTCATCCTGCCTTGGTTTTGTCGACAGGCCGGATTGGGTATCAATATATACGATGTGCGCGGAGGCGTACGGAAGCACGTGGGAGATCCGGATGAAAGAGGCTGCCTCCTCGATGGTCATGTCCTTGCTGTTGATGTAGCGTGCCCAGACGTCGCAGATGCGCTGCTCGCCCTCCAGATAATTCTCAGTGACATGCTTCATCGTGATCGAGGTGTTTTTATAATGCTCGATCTGCAGTTTTGTCGATTCTCTGTGCTCAAAGAAGGTATACAAGATCACGAAGGTCAGAAGGGCCACGATCAGGATCACGTTGACAAGGATGATCCATATTCTTTTCACTGTTTTTTCCTCCTTCAGAGTTTTCGGCTGAACCGGGTCCGTGCATGAATCGGATACAAAAGAAAGAAGCCCACAGAAAGCAGTCCCTGTGGGCTTTTCGGTTTGCGGCAGGACAATCGAGGGGGGACCAGCATGCCGCCAACAAAGGCCACGGTCGGCTTGTTCGGATTGTCACGCAGAATGGACCTGGAGGGATTCGAACCCTTGACCTCCGCGTTGCGAACGCGGCGCTCTCCCAACTGAGCTACAAGCCCGTAATGTATAAAGTACTGGATACATTGTAATTATACTGATCTGAGGGTCCGTTGTCAAGAAAAAATGAAAATTATAGATAGTGAGATCCTCTGGGGAGAAAAAAGAAGGCGGTCCGCCCGGGAAACGGGCGGAACCGCAGATCAAGATGGGTTATTCCGGAACGTTCAAGACCAGTTCCGCACGCCATGTGCAGTTTCCAGACCAGCGGAAATAGACGTAAATGTGTTTTCCTATGATGCACCAGCAGGGACCGTCATATCCCATTCCGGTCTTGAACTCCCCGCTGTCCGTCGTCTGTCGGATCAGGGGGGCGCTCACGGATTCCCAGTGAATCAGGTCGTCAGAACGGGCGAACATATGCGTCCAGTAAGAACTATTGTATCCCCCTTCCGGAGCCTGTTCGGTACTGACTTCATAGACCATGTAGTAATAGCCGTCCACATAGATGATGTCACGACGGCCGGTCGTGCCGGCCCACAGGGTGTTGGGCTCGGTCGGGAGGATCGGCTTGTCGACCATCTTCAGGTGGAACAGATCTTCGCCATAGGCTACGCCGACCTGGCAGGTCTTGAAATCAAAGCCGTGGAAAAAGACATACCAGACGCCGTCCTCTTTGTACAGATCGGGAGTGCCTACGTTCGCGGACGTCCAGGTCTGGGTATCCCGCTTTACAATGATCCCTTCCTTTGTCCAGTTGATACCGTCGTCCGAGG
Source organism: Clostridia bacterium (assembly GCA_017539425.1). Taxonomy (GTDB): domain Bacteria; phylum Bacillota; class Clostridia; order Oscillospirales; family CAG-272; genus RUG14240. The sequence continues at coordinate 37,095 of JAFYHA010000086.1, read as the reverse complement.
TGGCCAGGGCCACATTCTCCAGAGTTCCGTAGGACGTGTTCTCATCGCCTTTGCATTCATAGACGATATAGAACGTGTCGTCTTCGGTATCGAACCAAACACCGGCAAAGTATGCACCGTTCCGGTCATAGTCCTGGTCAGGCTGGATCACGCACCCATGGTCTGTAAAATTGACGCCGTCCTCGGACGTGGCCAGTCCGACTCCGCCTTTCCCGTTTTTGGTCTTATAGCAGATATAGTAGGCCATATATTGTCCGTTGACATAGACCATATCCGGGAAATGCATCTTGAATGAGTCGCCCATTTTGGTCTTTCGATCTAAGACTTCAGAGGTCTTGCCGGTAAACAAACCGTCCAGGATCTCTCCGAAAAACTCATCGGCCTGGTTCTGGGAAAGACCGAAAAGGACCTTTTCGTTTCCGTCATCGAGCACTTTCTCGGGATCCAGCCAGTGGCCTTGTTCCGTGGAATCCGAACGGATCGTATCCAGGGTCTGGGACTCCTTACCCGACAGATCCAATCCCAACCAGTCCTGCAGGAATGTCGTCGCGGCCATGTCATATGCCCCGTCCGAGGCGGCGAGGATAAAGATCTTGTACTCTTCCGCGATGAGGATGAAATCGTCCTCAAGAAGGTCATACTGAGTCTCATGCTCCCGGTTGGTCACGCCTACGCAGATCTCGTAGAGTTTTTCATTTGCCGACTTATCCTTGTCGACTGCGTCCGTGACCAGATTGACCTTTAAGCCGGTGGCCTTCTGCAGCCAGTTCCGAATTTTTACCGCGGCCGCGACGTCGGCCGCTTTGTTGTCCGAGTAATCATTGCGGACGACCCGGAACAGCAGCGAGGACCCGTCCTCGGATTTCTGGTTCAGGTCCAGTACGGGACCCTCGTAGATCCCTTCGGTTTCGGATTCGGTCCCAGCGGGGGTGGGATCCGTCTCCTTTTGCGTCTCCGTCTGAGCAGGAGGGGTGGCGTTCCCGCAGGACGACAGAAGGATCCCGGAAAGGATCAGGAGCGGGATGAACAGTTTCAATGCTATGTTTTTCATAATTACTCAAAAGTTGCGGATGCCCCGCCCGAAGACGGGGCATCCGGAACGGATCAGTGTTCCTTTCTCTTGATCACAAGCGCTGTGCCCGCGATGCCGGTCGCGACCAGCAGGATCGCTCCTGCCGCAATCACGGATCCGCATCCGGATTTCTTGCCTTCGTTGTTCTTGGGTTCGGTCTCCGCGGCTGTGTTCTTGCTCTCTTCAGCAGCCGCCTTGCTGGCGGCTTCCAGGGAGGCGAGTTCAGCCTGGTGCAGGGACTCGGATTCTTCTCTGGCTTTCTGCAGGGATTCCCTCTCGTAGGCCTGGCGGGACTGGCGTTCCCACTTGGCCAGCGATTCGGATTCCTTCTTTTCCTTTTCCGCAAGTGCCGAGGTCAGACGGATGTTGTCGATCACGCCTTCGGTCTTGTTAGTGTTGGTGATGTCGAAGAACCTGAAGAAGTTGACGGCCGAGAGATCAATATCGCCGTCGGTCTTACCGGCATCCTTGAAATACAGGACCACATGGTTCCAGCCGGCTTTGGCACCGCCATCGATGCCGTCCAGGATCTGGGACATGTTCCAGGCAATCTCCTGATGATCGGGACCTCCGGTGGAGGTCAGTTCCACGCATCCGTTGTCCGAACGCATCGCGCTCACGACCGAATCATCCCCGATATAGAGATCAAATTCAAGGCTGTCGAAGTCAGAAGCGTTCACAGGGTCCCGGGTGAACCGGAAATTGTGTTCGCCGAGCGTGAAGGCCCAGGCGCCGGAACCGGATTTAACAGTTTCGTGGGTCAGAGTGACACCGGATATCCCGTCGGTATTGTTGCAACCGTTGAACAGAACGCCTTTTCCGTCGGTTTCCTCGGCGGCGTCCTTGATCATGCGCTCAGCCTCGGCCTGCGCATTGAGGGCATCCTCCATCGTAGTGCTCGGACCGAGCAGCGTGATCGGGATAGCGCTGTCTCCGGAGCGGGCGTGGTAGTTGTCGGCCGCCCAGGTCAGGCATTTCTGCTTGCCCTGCTGGGAAATGTCGCCGAAATTGATGCAGAGGTTGAAACCCAGAGTAGAACCTTCCTCGATCACGGTCTTCGCGAAGAAATCGTCTACCGGGATCGCGCCTTCGTAGGCCACGTAGGAGTCATCTGCCGTGACCTTGACGTTGTAGTTGGTCTCACCTTCGGGACAGATGCAGCCGCCGTTGATAAAGCAGTACTGGAGCGTTTCACCGGTAGACTGGGAAACGGAGCAGCCCCAGTCCGAAAAGGTCCTGGCCTTGAAATCGATGAACTCGATCTGAATGCAGTAGTCCTGCCACATCAGATTTGCGGGCTGGCCCTGCTTAAAGGCGCCCAGGTCCTGATGGATGAAGAAATACAAATAATCGGTGTCCCAGGCAAAGTAGCCTTCGACATAGTTGGACGGATTGATGATGGACTGCATGTCCTCCCATGTGCCCCCACCGATGTAAACCCAGTTCTTGGTATCCGTGAACGGCCCGACGTTGTCTTCGGTGGCGTTTCCGGTCGACTTGTAGCTGAAGGACGGAGTTTCGCCGAATACGTCGTCCTTGAATCCGTCGATCGTGATGGTCGTGTCGCGGGCATCCTGGGCGAAGAAATAGCCCGAGTTCTCGTAACCCACGTCCTCATTGGTCGGGCAGTTTACCGCGCTTGCCAGAACGGACAGCGACAGGATCATGGCCGCGACCAGCAAAAGAGTCAGCAGCTTTTTCATAAAAGACCTCCAAATCATGAACTTCTGCCGGAAACACCGGCATTTTTGACGCATCTGTCCGGAAGAGCCCGGAAGATGTCCGTTCGACTATATTTTACCATTTAATCTAAAAATATAGATCTATAAACTGAACTTTTGTAGGTTTGCACAATTTGCAACACCCAGGATTGTGGAAAAAGTCAAGACCCGGAGTCGTCTTCCTTCGTTGGCTGTTCCGGATTCTTGACCGAGTTCTTCTTCGCGTTGGGTATGGTCAGCTTGAGAATGAGGAAAAGGATCAGCAGATAGGCAAGAATACACAGAGCGATATCAAACAGATAGTAGGCCGCCGCCCAAAGGATCTGCGTGACTCCGGCTTCGCCCAGCGAGGGAGCCAGAACTCCCGAAAAATCATAGATCAGACGGCTTACGATCCGCACCGCGGAAAGAAGAAGCGCCGCGCAGAAGGACGATAGCAGGACGGGATTGGAAAAATCCCAGATCTTGCGGTAGGGTACGGGAAACGGTGGATCCGGGATGCCCACGGCTCCGGTGGCCCTCATTTTGCGGAGGCTGGCCTTCAGCCGTTCGGTATTCCTGCGGTAACGGTCCAGGACAGCCCAGGCGACTGCGAAAACCACGGTAAACTGCAGGACTTCCAGGACAGCGGGTATCATGCCGTCCCAGATCTCTCCCGGAAGATCCTCTAAGGCCGGAAAGCCGGTCGCGATGAATGTGAACAGCACATTCAGGATATATTTGAGAAGGATCACGGGATAGGTAAAGATCCAGAACCGTTTAGACCCTGCCCCGCCACGGTGAAGGACGGCCCAGATGACAAAGGCATATTCCACGCAGAACAAAAGGATCTCCGTGAGGGTATACAAGACCTCAATGAAATCAGGAAGGATCGTATCCAGCCAGATCACATCCGAGCACAGCCGGATGAAAACAGGTAGAAGGACCAGACTGTACAGACAGGTCAGTCCGAGAGAGAGCCCGGCATACAGCCAGAATGTTCGGTTGTAGGTGCGGTCTGACATACGTCCTCCTCACAAAACAGAAAAGTCCGGGTGAGGCCCGGACCAAAAAATGGAGACAAGGAGACTTGAACTCTTGACCTCACGGATGTGAACCGTGCGCTCTAACCAACTGAGCTATGCCTCCGAACACCAGTATACTACCACTTGGCGGGCCGTTTGTCAAGCATTTTTTCAAAAACGGAGCAGGAATCGCCCGAGGGATCCGGTCCCGGCCGGAGTCTTCTCCGGCCGGGACGGAAGGCGCTAGACCATATTGAATATGGAGATCTGGTCCGTCTCATCCAGACCGTCCAGGACCCGGTTGCGGGTCAGGATCTCGATCACCGTCTTGGTGACCCCGGCACGTTTGGATATGTCCTGGACCGAAACGAACGAATGCTCGTCCCGGGCCCTTGTGATCGACCGGGCCGCATTCTCCCCGATACCGGGCAGCGAGGAGAACGGAAGACGGATCGCTCCGGATTCGGGCTTGTACTCGGTGGCCGAGGAACGGAGAAGGTCCACGGGCAGGAAGCGTATGCCCCGCGCATAGGCCTCGTTGACCAGCTGAAGGGTGGGTACGCTGTCGGTTTCTTTTGGGGTGGCCTGCTTGCCTGCATCGGCGATCCTCATGAGCTCATCCTCTACGGCGGTCTTCCCTTTTATGACGATCTCGGCGTCGAATCCGCCGGGCTGGACCGTAAACATGGCGCAATAGAAAGCCAGAGGCTGGTGGACCTTGTACCATCCCAGGCGGATCGCGGACATGTCATAGGCGGCCGCGTGTGCTTTCGGGAACATGTACTTGATCTTCTTGCAGGAAGAGATGTACCAGTCGGGCACGCCAGCCTCGACCATTTCCTTTTCCAGTTCCGGGGTCAGGCCCTTCCCTTTCCGGACCATTTCCATGATCTTGAAGGCGTCCGAGGATTCGACACCGTATTTGATCAGGGCCAGCATGATGGAGTCACGGGTCCCGATGACCGTGGAGATCGTGCAGGTCCCGTTTGCAATCAGTTCCTGTGCATTTCCGGTCCAGACATCGGTCCCGTGGGACAATCCCGAGACCTGGAGCAGGTCCGCAAAAGACTGCGGGCGGGATTCCTGCAGCATCTGGATGACAAACCGGGTACCCAGTTCGGGAAGCCCGAGCGTACCTAAAGGACAGTTGATATCCTCAGGAGTGATGCCGAGCGGTTCGGTCCCCAAGAACAGGTCATAGATGGAACGGTCGTTCATCGGCACGTCCAGCACGCTGGTGTTCGAGTACTTTTCCAGATACTTGTATTTGGTCGGAATATCGTGTCCGAGTTCATCCAGTTTGAGCAGCGTATCATGCAGATAGGAGAATGTGAAATGGGTCGTCACGATGTCGGACTGCGGATCGTCCGCGGGATGCTGGACCGGGCAGAAATCATAGATCTCATATTCCTTGGGGACGACCACAATACCGCCCGGATGCTGCCCGGTAGTCCGTTTGACACCCGTACAATGCGAAACCATACGGTTCATTTCGGCGCGCGGAACGCAAACGCCCTTTTCTTCGAGATACTTGATGATGTATCCGTAAGCGGTCTTATCCGCCAGAACACCGATCGTGCCGGCCCGGAAGACATTTTCGCTGCCGAACAGGGATTCTGTGTACTTGTGAACGCGTCCCTGCACCTCTCCGGAGAAGTTCAGGTCGATATCCGGGGATTTGTCCCCGTGGAATCCGAGAAACGTCTCGAACGGAATGTCCTGACCGTCAAAGCAAAGATCCGCACCGCAGTTCGGGCACTTCGCATCGGGCAGGTCGAAGCCCGAGCCGACACCCAGACGTTCCCCGGCGTCAAAATCCGTATAGTGACACTTTGGACAGTAGTAATGAGGCTTGAGCGGGTTGACTTCGGAAATGCCGGCAAAGAAGGCCACGCAGCTGGATCCGACAGAGCCTCGGGATCCGACGAGATAGCCCTGACTCTCACTGTATTTGACCAGTTTCTGCGCTATGATATACAGCACGGCGAACCCATGGGAAATAATGGAACCGAGTTCCTTTTCCAGACGCTGATCCACATATTCGGGCAGAGGATCTCCGTACAGTTCCCGGGCGCGTTTGCGGCACATCGTCTGCAGATCTTCCTCCGCGCCCTCCATTTTCGGCGTGAACGTGCCTTCCGGGAACGGACGGATGCCTTTTTCACACATGTCGGCGATCCGGTTTGTGTTGGTGACTACGACCTCATATGCCTTCTCCGGTCCGAGGTAGGCGAACTCATCCAGCATCTCCTGCGTGGTGCGCAGATAGAGGTGGCAGTCCCGGTCCGCATCCTCGTATTTCTGTCCGGCCAGAAGGATCTTGCGGAAAACTTCGTCCTCTTCATTGAGAAAGTGCGCATCGCAGGTGGCACAGACCGGTTTTCCGTATTTTTCACCGAGCCGGACGATCGTGCGGTTGATCTCGCGCAGTTCCTCCTCGTCCGCCACTTCCCCCTTGTCGATGAGAAAATGGTTGTTGGACAGAGGCTGGATCTCCAGATAGTCATAGAACTGGACGATCTCCTCGATCTCGGACTCCGGACGCTTGTCCAGAATGGCGCGGTAGAGCTCGCCCGCCTCACAGGCGGACCCCACGATCAGGCCTTCCCGGTGCTCTTCCAGCACGGCCTTGGGGATTCGGGGACGTTTATAGTAATAATCCAGATAGCTGTAGGAGACCAGTTTGTACAGGTTCTTGAGGCCGGTCAGGTTCTTGACGAGAAGGATCTGGTGGAACATGGGCTGACGCTTGGGATCCACGACTTCGGACATTTCCTGCTCCAGTTGGGAGAAGGTCCGGATCTCCCTGGATTCCAGTTCTCCGATCATCCTGAGCCAGACCCGGCCCAGCACTTCTGCGTCATCCACCGCACGGTGATGATGAAAGTCGCCCAGCTGGTAGTGTTCGACCAGGGTGTCCAGCTTGTGATTCTTCAGCTTTGGTTCCAGATATCTGGACATCACCAGCGTATCCAGGAATGGGTTCTCAAAATCCCGGTCCAGACGGCGCATGGCGATCCGGAGAAATCCGGTGTCGAACCGGGCATTGTGCGCGATCAGCAGTTTCCGGTTCCCGTTTCCGGTCTCTCCGTTTACGAACGTGTAGAACCTGTCCAGGGCCTCATCGATCTTCGGTGCCCCGATCACGTCCTCATTGGTGATGGAGGTCAGCTCGGTGATCTTTTCGGGAATGTCGATTTCCGGATCGACAAACGTGTCAAAGGTGTCCGTGATCTTTCCGTTGACGATGCGGACGGCGCCGATCTCAATGATATGGTCACGTCCGGGTTCGAGGCCTGTCGTCTCCAGGTCGAATACGATGGCTTCCTGGCGCAGTTCGTCCGCGCATTTACCGTACACGGCGGAGGCCATATTGTTGACGAAGTAGGCTTCCATACCCCAGATGACTTTGGTATCCGGCTTCTTCTTTTCCAGGATCTTGAGCGCTTCCTGGAAGCCCTGCACGGAACCGTGATCCGTGATGGCGATCGCCGGCATTCCCCAGTCGTGAGCGGTCATTACGGCCACATCCGGAGGGATAAGCGCATCCATATTGGACATCTGGGTATGCAGATGGAGTTCCACGCGCTTGACCGGAGCGTCATCTTTCCGTTTCCGGATCCTAATCTTATAGACCGCATTGCAATAGCAGGTCAGGTCCGGATCGATGGAATCCTTCCGCGTTTCGTGCTTGACGACGCCATGCACGCACAGGGCCGTGCCCTTGTCAAAGAGCTTGGCCAGTTTGTTTCCCTCATCCTGAGTCTGGTTCGGAATCTTGACCGTGATGGTGGAACTGCCGTCGTACAGGTCAAATGCGACCGTTACCGAATCGTTATACTTCCGGGTCTCGCAGGAAACGGTCTGTACCACTCCCATGATGACCAGATTCCGGGCCGGGTCCTTCAGAGAACCGATGGCACGGGGCTCGGGATTGAAGTCCTCCCCGTACAGCAGTTCGCGGCTGTCCGTTTCGAATACGCATGGGCCGATCCGGATGACGCCGTTGCCCTCGAAGACCGGTCTGGCATCGGGTGAACAGATGGACATGACACGGGTCAGGTTCAGGTCACTGTCCGGGGCAGAGCCCCCTTCGGACTGCCGCTCCGCATTCTTGTAGGAAAGAAAAGAATCGTTGAGCTTGCGGTCCAGATCGGCCAGCTTGCGATTGAATTCCCGCATATGATCCGGGTTCTTTTCCCCTACGATCGTGACCTTGCAGTCCAAGTCAAACTCGGCCAGAATGATGGTATGGATGATTTTCGCGGTTTCGGCATCCTCCAGCAGGCGCAGCGCGCCGTTGACGAACGGAACGCGGATCGTAAGGGAGTCACGGCTGCATTCATAGTCGCAGCCGTCGAAAAAGCCGCGTGCGACGGCGCCCACGCGTTCGGTCTCCTTGAGCACTTCCTCGACGCAGTTCCATCCGAAGATCTCGGAAGGATATTTGGGGAGGATCCTCAGTACGTTGAGCTTGTAAAAAGAACGGGCCGCATCCTCAAAAGCGTACAGCTGGGTAGCCCGGATGAGACTTTTGGCGCTGACGGTGGCTTCCAGGGTTGCCTTCTCATGGTTGACGCGGCAGTTGACCACCGGCAGTTTCAGGATCTCAAGAAAATACGGGTCTTCCGTATGGAACCTTTTGAAAATGTCGGCCAGTGTGGTGTTGAAGTTTGTGTTGTTCATGGTTTTCCTTCTTTCGTCCTCCGGACTCCGGTATATGAAACGGTCGGGCCTTCGGCACAATTTATGATATCTCTTGCCCGGACCGTTCGCGGGAACAGTTACGCCCAGGGAACAGAACAGGCTCGGTTTACTATTCGGTTTTTGATATGGCTTTTCGGATCTCATCCAGGAGAACCGGCAGGATCTCGGATTCCGCGATCTTGCGGTCCGGTTCCCCGTGACGGAAGAACAGGGCTTCCCCGACGCCCCCGGCGATTCCGAAATCCGCCTCGCGGGCTTCACCGGGACCGTTGACGATACATCCCATCAGGGCCACCGTGACCGGTACCCGTTCCAGACCTTCCGCCCGGATGGCGGAATCAAACCGGTGCGAAAGGGAGATCAGATCGATCCGGGTCCTTCCGCAGGTCGGACAGCAGATGAGTTTCAGACCGGATTGCCCCTCCAGGCCCAGCGCGTTGAAGATCTGCCTTGCGGCATCCACTTCTTTTACGGGATCTTCGGTGAGGGAGACGCGTACCGTGTCCCCGATTCCGTCCAGAAGAAGCGATCCGATTCCGGCTGAACTCTTGACCAGACCCCTTTCCAGGGTCCCGGATTCGGTCAGGCCCAGATGGATCGGATAATCGCACCGTTCGGCCAGCATACGGTTGGCCAGCACGGTCGTACGGACGTCGGTCGACTTGATGGAGACCAGTATGTCGGTAAAGTCGTTCGCCTACAGCATGCGGATATGCCGGAACGCGCTCTCCACCAAAGCTTCGGGTACCGGTCCTCCATAGGTCTGCAGGAGATCTTTCTCCACGGATCCCGAATTGACGCCGATCCGGATCGGGATCCGGCGCTCACGGCAGGCCCGGCAGACGGCCGCGACCCGGTCCGCGTTTCCGATGTTGCCCGGATTGATGCGGATCTTGTCGATGCCGAGCTCGGCGCAGCGGAGGGCGATCCGGTAATCAAAATGGATGTCCGCGACCAGCGGGACCTTGATCCCAGCTTCTTTCAGGAACGGGATCGTGTCGGCCGCCTCCGGATCCGGAAACGTGATCCGAACGATATCGCAGCCGGCTTCCTCCAGCTGTCTGACCTGGTTCAGAGTGGCTTCCCTGTCGTGCGTATCGGTATTGGTCATGGACTGTACGGCGATCGGGGATGTCCCGCCAACCGTGACACCGCCGATCCTGACCTCTCGGGTCCTGCGGCGGATGGAATTGAAATTGAGCATGCGTATCCCTCAGAACAGACTGCGGATGTCCTTGAACGTGATCAGGAGCATCAGAAGGAGCAGGACAGCCATTCCGGCCAGATGGATGTAGCCTTCGATCTTCTTGCTTACCGGTTTTCCCCGGATCCCCTCAATGGCCAGGAACAGCAGTTTGCTTCCGTCGAGGGCGGGAACCGGCAGAAGGTTCATCACACCGAGATTGATCGTAATGACGGTAAACAGGTAAAGGACATTATAGAATGACGTGCTGGCCGCGTCCGCAATGGTCTTGGTGATGCCCACAGGTCCGGAGACCGATCGGATGCCGAAACGGCCCGTGAACAATCCGGACAGGGAGTCCAGGACCATCTTGACGGTGGAGACGGACTGGAAAAAGGCGTGCTTGAACGTGCTGCCGAAAGTTTTGGCCTCTTCAAGGATGTAAAAGTCATAATCTCCGAACGTGGCCCCGCTTTGCTCATCTTCAAAAGTGGGAAAGACGACGTTGGCCAGGCGCACACGGGTCCCGTCCCGGATGACGGTGATGTCGATCGGACGGACGGCGTTGTACATGATTTCATAGGCGACTTCGTTGCCGGTATGCACGGACGTGTTTCCGACCTTTACGATCCGGTCTCCGGGCATCAGAGTTCCGCTCTTGCTTCCGTCCTCCAGAACGATCTCCTGGTTGGATGTAGCCTTATCCGTGAAGTCCGCAACGATTGTGGACGCATAGCGCGGGGTCAGGATGACCACGACCAGCATACAAAGGAAACCGAGCAGAAGATTGGTCACGGGACCGGCAATGGAGATCAGGGCGCGCTGCCAGACCTTCTTGTTCTGGTAGTTTCCCGGGTCCTTGGAAAAGGCAGCGGTCTCCCCTTCCGGTTCCGCGGTTCCTTCCTGACTCTTGTCCTCTGTCCGGTCTTCCGACGGTTCTTCCGGGGGTACAGACTCATCCGGACTGTACGTCCCCGATGAGTCTTCAGAAGACGTGTCTTCGGAAACTCCGGGTGTAAAATCGGTCAGGAGAGGCGCGTCCCCGGATTCTTCCGGTTCCGGACGCGTATCTTTGTATTTCCGGCTTTCCGGCGCTTCGTCCTCACCCAGCATACTCACATAGCCTCCTATAGGAATGACGCGAAGCGAATAGCGGGTGCCGGTTTTTTTGGAGACCCGGGTCAGGATGGCCGGACCGAAGCCGACCGAAAACTCATGGATCGTCACCTTGAAGAGCCGTGCGACCAGAAAATGGCCGAGCTCATGAAGCGTGATCAGGATCCCGAACAGGACCAGAGCCAGGAGTATGTAAAGAAAAGTCATATTCGTTCTAGAATTCCTTTATGTAGGGATTATCGCAAAAGATAGGAAGCGGCCGCTTTCCTGGCCTCGGTGTCGTAATACAGGATGCCGTCCAGGGAATGTTCGTCTTTGGCCTTCTGCAGACGGGTCATCGTACGCAGGACGATATCCGTGATGCCGTAGAATCCGGTCCTGCCTTCGAGATACGCATCCACGGCAATCTCATTGGCCGCGTTGAGCACGGCCGGCATGGCTCCGCCCTGCCGGTAGGCAAACCGGGCCAGGCCGAGAGCCGGAAAGGAATCCGTATCGGGTTTTGCGAAGTCCAGAGATCCGACGGAGGCCAGATCCAGTTCGTCGATCACGGCATCCAGACGTTTCGGGTATTCGATCGCGTGCGCGATGCAGAACCGCATATCCGGGACCGACATCTGGGCAATGACCGACCGGTCGCAAAAACGGACCATGGAATGGACGATGCTCTGCCTGTGGACCAGGACCTCGATCCGGTCCTCCGGTATCCCGAACAGCCATACGGCCTCCATGATCTCAAAGCCTTTGTTCATCAGGGTCGCGGAGTCGATGGTGATCTGGGCGCCCATATGCCAGGTGGGATGGGCCAGCGCGTCGCGTGCCGCCTTGTTCTTCAGTTCATCACGGTCCAGTCCGAAAAAAGGACCTCCCGAGGCGGTCAGGATCAGCGCGTCCACTTCGGAACGGCGTCCGGCCTTCAGACATTGCCACAAAGCGCAGTGCTCACTGTCCACGGGCAGGACCGGAAGGTTCTTCTCTTTTGCTTTGGCCATCACGATCTCACCGGCCAGAACCAGGGATTCCTTGTTGGCCAAAGCCAGAGGACAGCCGGAGTCCAGGGCGCATAACGAGGGCCTCAGCCCTGCGGCGCCGGAAACGGCATTGAGCACGGTGGGAACGGGACCGGATACGGACGCATCCCGGATCATGTCCAGCATTCCTTCCGTCCCGGAATAGATCCGGACGTCCAGATCCCGTACCAGGGTCCGGAGTTCGTTTGCCGCTTCCGGATCGGTCATTGCGGCAAACCGGACGCGATACGAACGGATCTGCCCGGACAGGACGTTGGCGTTTGAGCGGGCGGCAAGGGCACGGACTTCATATCCGTGCCGCTCTGCCACATCCAGGGCCTGTAGCCCGATAGAGCCGGTCGAGCCCAGAATGATGACCGGCCGGGTGCTTTTGCTCTGTTTGTTCATGGTATGATCTCCGAAAAGATCGGCCACATCTGATTATAGCCGAACAGCAGGAGTGCAACGGCCAGATGCGAATCGAAGCGGTCCAGCATACCCCCGTGGCCCGGAAAGATGATGCCGTAGTCCTTGATCCCGTAGTGGCGTTTGATAAAAGACATCAGGAGGTCTCCGATCTGTGAGGCGATGACGATCAGGAAAGCACAGATCCCGAGCCTGAGATAATGAATCTCGACGGAATTGTCCATTGCCCGGATCAGAAGGGAGATCAGGACGATGAACAGCATTCCGAAAAGTGCCCCGCCGATACTGCCTTCCACGGTCTTTTTCGGACTGACGTCCGGTATGAGTTTGTGCCTGCCGAGAAACCGTCCGCACATATAGGCGAACACGTCGGTCATGACCGTCCCCAGCAGCCCGATCAGCCACAGATACTTCCCGAACGGAAACTCTACGGTCGCCTGCATCAGGGAGAATCCGATCACGATATAGATGCCGCTCGTAAAGGATATGGCCATCTGGTCCAGCGGAACCTCCCCCTTGGAAAACAGCGCGGTCATGAAGCACAGGAACATGATGAAGAATATGGCGATGAAGAAACCCAGTTCCCAGTTGTGCACGTCCTCGCAAAGAAAGATGGTGATCGGCATCACGGCACCGAGCAGATAGAACGGAACCGTCAGAAAAGGTTTATACAGTACGCCTATGCACTTGAACATCTCGTACAGGCCGATCAGGCAGGCCACGGTCCAGAAGATCGGAAAGACGATGGTCTCGGCGGCAAAATAGAGCGCCACATACAATGCTGTCAGGAATATACCGGTGATCACACGGGTTTTCAACTTGCCTCATCTCCTTTCCCGTTCGCCCCGGAGGAAGGTTCCTCCTTGACCGCGCCGTACCTGCGGACGCGGGCCGAATAATCGGCAACGATGGAATCGATCTCACGGTTGGACAGATCCGGCCAGAGCGTGTCCGTAAAATAGAACTCCGCATAGGCCGCCTGCCAGAGAAGAAAGTTGGACAGACGCTTTTCACCCGCGGTCCGGACAATGAGGTCCGGATCCGGGCAGTGTGCGGTATACAGGGCACGGTCCACATCTTCTTCTGTAAACTCGGTCTTGCCTTCCCGGACCAGCTTTTCAAATGCCTGGACCAGTTCGTGACGGGATCCGTAATTGAGAGCGATGTTGACGACCGAATCATAGCCGGAGGTCGCTGACTCCACATCCCGGATCTGTGCCTTCAGGGCGTCTGAGAGAGGCTCCGGATCTCCGATAAAGCAGAACCGGGCCTTGTTTTTCTTGGCGTCCCGCAGACACTCTCTGAGATATCTGGACAACAGGTCCATCAGAGCGTCGACCTCGTGCTGCGGCCGCTTCCAGTTTTCGGTGGAAAACGCGTAGACGGTAATAAACGGGATACCTAGATCCCGGCAATGGGTCAGCACCCGGCGGAAGGTTTCCACGCCGGCGCGATGCCCGAATTCCCGGGGCAGATGCCGTTTTTTGGCCCAACGGCCGTTTCCGTCCATGATAAAGGCGATATGCCGCAGTTCGTTGCCCATACTCTTCCCTTGCGTCCTTGCTGGAACGGAATCAGATCGCCATCACCTCGCGGATCTTGGCCGCGACGGTGTCATCGATCTTCTTGATATACTTGTCGGTCAGGTTCTGGATATCCTTCTCGGCAGTCTTCTGCTCATCCTCGGTAAGAACGCTGTTCTTCTGATCCTTCTTGGCCTGATCATTGGCATCGCGGCGGACGTTGCGGATGGAAACCTTGGCTTCCTCTCCGTATTTCGTGACCTGCTTGCTCAGATCGCGGCGGCGTTCCTCGGTCAGCTGCGGGAAGCACAGACGGATGACCTCGCCGTCATTCTGGGGGGTCACGCCGACGTCAGAGGCCAGGATCGCCTTTTCCATGGCCTTGAGGGTGGATTTGTCATAAGGCTTTACGATCAGGGTGCGGGCGTCTGTCGTCCGGACCTCAGCCATCTCCGTGATCTTGGTGGGCGCTCCGTAGTACTCGAACGTGACGCGGGAGAGGACGCCTGCGTTGGCGAGACTGGCGCGGATCGTAGTCAGGTAGTCTTCCAGTCCGGACAGGAGTTTCTGCATCTTGTTCTCCCAGGGGGTGCAATCGAATTTCATAATGGTTACGGCGGCTTTGGCCGCCTCCTCCTTTCAATATTTCCGTATGCGGTGATCGTTGTTCTATTTTGTGACTTCCGTCCCGATCGATTTTCCGGTCAGGACTTCGTAGATGTTGTTAGGCTCCTTGAGCGCAAACACGTATGAAGAGAGCGCGTTGTCTCTGAGAAAGGCGGCGGCGGAAAGGTCGATGACCTGCAGCCCCATCTCCAGCATTTTGTCATACGTGATGGTCTCGTATTTGACGGCGTCCGGATCCTTCCTGGGATCTGCGGAATAGATGCCGTCGATATTTTTGGCCATCAGTACGATATCCGCCTCGATTTCCGCGGCGCGCACGGCGGCTGCGGTATCGGTAGTGAAATACGGAATGCCGAGACCTCCTCCGATGATGACGATCTTACCGGCTTCCAGGGCGGCAACGGCCTCTCTCTGCCGGAACGGTTCGGCAAAGGCGGGCATATCCACGGCTGTCATGGCGACGGCCGGGACTCCGTGGCGGATCAGGACGTCCTCAAGCATCAGGGCGTTCATGCAGGTCGCCATCATACCCATGTGATCGGCGCGGGTACGGTCCATGGTCTTTCCCATATTTCCCCGCCAGATGTTTCCGCCGCCGACCATAAGACAGAGTTCGACGCCGGCCTTGCGGCACTTGTCCAGAACCTCGGCTATACGGTCCAGCATTTCGGAATCATAGAGTTCGTCCTTTCCGTTGGCCAGTGCCTGACCGGAAAGCTTGACGAACGCACGGCGGTATTTGAGTGAGTGGGTAGGCATAACGGTGAATGGTTTTCCGTTCGGACGGAAAACGCTTCTCCTTTCAATAATAGAGTGCTAGGATTTGAGATCGGGCAGCCGGTCGTTGCGGGTCTTGGCGGCCGCGATCTCGGCTTTGTAATCACCGGTTTCGTGACAGCAGATCTCAAGAGCGAGGCTGGCATAGTAAAAGAGCAGCGGCGGCAGTCCTGACGGGTCTTTGAGAAGATCCGAAAGCATGACTTTGGCGGCGTTATAGTCACGGTCGTATACGCAGAGTTCAGCCCGCATCAGGGAGGCGTAGGCGTCGTCCTCGTCCGATTCGTGCGCGGAAAGATATTCCGTGACGGATTCCGGATCATCTCTGGACAGGTCGTTACGGACGGACAGGAAGGACAGAAACGGATCTTCGGTTTCCCGGTCTTCCCTGTCCTCCAGATCCGGAAGATAGGCCGCATAGGTCTTCCCGGAAAGAGACCTCATTTCCCGGAAACAGCGGAGAGCGGACCTTCTCAAGGATTCCGTATCATAAATGGTCTTTCCGGAATAGCGCAGGGCTTCGGACAATTCCCGGGCCGTGTCGGACAGACGGCAGTCCAGCAAGGCCTTCTTTCCGATTTCCAGGTGACACTGTGCACGGAGAAGAGAGACCTCGTCATCAGTATCCGCATGTGTGCCCAGGTCACGGCATCGTACCAGACACTCGTCGAAATCGCCCTTACGGAAGGCCTGTTTGGCCAGAGGCAGGATACGGGCTCTATGATACGGATAGGCCTCCGCGTCACCGAACAGCAGCCGGCCGACCGGCACGTCCAGACGTCCGGCCAGATATTCCAGCGTAGCTAAGGACGGCTGTACGCTTCCGGTCTCGATGCGGCTGAGCATGTTCCGTGTGATCATCGTACCCGCGAGTTGCGCCTGCGTTATGTTCTTTTCTTTGCGCAAGGCGCGAATGGTCTTACCGATCTGCATGAAAACGCTCCGGGAGAACTGGATAGGAAAAGATATACTCCTTCAATTCTCCATTTTACCATACCCGTCCCGACCTGTCAATTTTCAGGACGCATTCCTTGCGGTTTTTTTGGACCGTTTTTTTCATCTCCGCACCCATGCAACCATTCTCAAACCCCAAATCATCCACATGTAGTTGACGAAAGCGGTAAAAAAATGTAAAATACATTATATCATTTAATCTGGAAGGTATCTTGTATGTACAAAAAGCTGGTCAGGCAGATGCTGACGGCGCAGATCCTGTCCGCGCTGACGGTATCCTTATGTCTGCTCATCGACAATATCGTGATCGGGCGCTTCTTGGGCGTAGACGCGATCGCCGCTTACGGACTGGCCAATCCGGTCCTTTTGATCATTGCCGCTCTGGCCTCTATGCTCTCCGCCGGAGTCCAGGTGGTCTGCAGCCGTTCGCTCGGACGCGGTGATATGGAAGGGACCAACCGTGGCTATTCCACAGCCATCATCACGGCTCTGGCCATCGCGATCCCGTTTGCACTCCTGGTCCTGTTCCTGCGTCAGCCCCTGGCTACGCTCCTCGGCGCAGGTGAAAGCGAAGTCCTGATGAAGAACACGACCGACTACATGGCCGGTTTCGTGATCGGTGCCCCCGCTTCCATGGGTGCCCTGATCCTGGTTCCCTTTCTGCAGATCGCGGGCAAGAGCACGCTTCTGATCGCGGCGGTCGGCGGCATGACCGTGGCCGATATCGCGCTGGACCTTCTCAGCGTACATCTCAAAGGCGGCATGTTCGGCATGGGACTGGCCTCTTCGCTGAGTTACTATATTGCCCTTCTGATCGGGATCGGCTATTTCCTGTCCAAGAAATGCGTTTTCAAGTTCTCGTTCAAATATGTGAAATGGAAGACGGTAGGCGAACTCTTCAAGGGCGGTATCCCGAGCATCTTCAATATGGCCTCCACCGTCATCCTGATTTTCGCATTGAACAATGTGCTGATGGGCGTCGGCGGTGCCGAGTCCGTTGCGGCTTTCTCCGTGATCACGACGATCGGCAACTCCTCGAACAGCGTCACGACCGGTATCAGCGGAGTGGCTCTTACCCTGATGAGTATGCTCTATCAGGAGGAGGATCGGAAGAACATGTCCGTAGTGGCCAAGGAACTGGCAAAGTTCGCATGCATTCTCGGCCTCGCCGTCGGGCTCCTGCTCTTCTTCATGGCCCCTCTGATCGTCAAGCTCTTCATTGCTGACAACGTCGCTACGGCTGAGATGGCCGCACTGGGTATCCGTTTGTTTGCTGCGGGCATTATCCCCAGCAGCCTCAACGGCATTCTCAAGAACACCTATCAGGCCATCGGGCACCCGATCTTCACCGAAATCATCTCCATCTGCGAAGGCGCCGTCTTCCCCACCCTCATCGGATGGATCCTCAGTATCCCGTTCGGTGCGACAGGCGTATGGTTCTATTTCCTGGCCGGAGAACTCGTGACTCTGGTCGGAGTCGGGATCCTGTGCCTCGTCAAGATGAAACGGAATCCGTTCCGCGATCAGGGACTGCTTCTCCTGGATCCGGACTTCAGCGTGAAGCCGGAAGAAATGGTGGAAGTCCGTCTGAGCACCCTGGAGGAAGTCAGCGGAGCCGCGGAAAGCATCCAGAACTTCTGCCTGTCCCACGGGGCTACGCCGAAAGCCGCCTATCATGTCTCCCTCTGTGTGGAGGAAATGTCCAACAACGTGATCCTGCACGGCTTTACCAAAGACGAAAAGAAGCACGCGCTGTTCGTGCTCGTGCTCCACAAAGACAACCGGTGGGTCATTCGGTTCCGGGATGACTGCACCGCATTTGATCCTCTCCATTACGTTCCCGGCCCGAATAAACAGAACATTCTGGGCATCCGGCTGGCACTGGCCATAGCGGATGACGTATCCTATACGCATTCGCTGGACCTCAACAACCTGGCCATCACTATCCGGAACGAAGCGCTCGCAAAATCCACGGAATAGACAGAACGCGAGCGGTAAAGAAAATGGGCTGCCCTTATCAGGTAGCCCTCGTTTTTTTGAACGATCCAATAGACTATCGAATGCATAGGCTCTAGAGGAGCGCGGTCAATGCCTTTGCCTGCTCAGAGATGCGGGCATACAGTTCGGAATAGTCCACAGGAGTCTGAGCTCTCAAAAGATCCGTAAGTTTCCCGATCGGTTCCGCGACCGGGGTCAGTGCCAGGTTGGAAAGTCCCCCTTTGAGTTTATGTGCCACCTCAAAAGCGGTTTTGAAATCTCCTTCTCTGAGCGCCTTTCCGAGCGCGTCCGTGGAAAGATCCATGGCTGCGATCCGGACCAGTCTCAGATAGAGGGCTTCATTGTTCGCACAGCGGGACAAACCCGTATTCACGTCCGCTCCATATTCCTTCAAGGTTTCAAGCGTAAGCATAGTCAGACCTCCGTATGTCTATAAGTGTGTCAATGTTTTGTGAAAAATTTTTCGAATTCTTCAGGTGGAAGGGGCTTGGAGAAATAGTACCCCTGGATGACGTCGCACCCCATGCTCTTCAGGACGCGGAACTGCTCTTCGGTTTCCACGCCTTCGGCGATTGTCGGTACCTGGAACGATTTGGCCAGCAGGAACATGATCTCAAGAAGACGGGTGTCCTTGTTCTCCTTAAACGCATGGCGTATGAACTGAATGTCCAGTTTCAGCGCGTCGATGGGCATGGACAGAAGCATGCTGAGAGAAGAATACCCGGTTCCGAAGTCATCCATCTCGATCCGGAAGCCCATCTTACGGAGTTCCTTGACCGTGGCCACGATCTGATCCTGCTTGTCGGTATAGGCGGACTCGGTGATCTCCAGCATGATGTCTTCCATATCCAGCTGATTGGACTCCATGATGGATTTCAGGTGTCCGGTCAGTTCCGGGACATCCAGATCCACTCTGGAGACATTGACCGATACCGGCACTGAAACGTGCAGACGGTCTTTCCATTTCCGGATCTGGGCGGCCGTTTCGGACCAGACGTAACGGTCCAGGGCCTGGATCAGGCCGTTCTTCTCGAACAGAGGAATGAACAGCCCGGGACTGATCATGCCCAGTTCCGGATGGTTCCAGCGGATCAGCGCCTCGGCGCTGCATAGGAACGGGACATCCTTCGTGACGTTGAATTTGGGCTGGAAATAGACTCGGAACTGCTTTTCCCGGATCGCTGCAGGAAAATCGTCGATAAGCTGTTCGGCGCGGTTCTCTGCGTCCCGCATGGAATCGTCGAAGAAGCCGATTGGATTGGTCAGATTCCCCCGGACGGTATCTGCAGCCATCTTGGCACGGTCAAACCTCTGCTCGATGTCGATCGTCCGGTCTGCTTCCGCATACACACCCATGCGAAGACGGATCCGGCTGTCGCCGGATTCACGGTCATCCAGAGAGACCGACATGCAGTCCAGAAGTCGTTTATAATCGGTAAAATGCGGGCAGTAGAACATGAACGTATCCGCTTCGCATCGGCAGACCATTCCGCCGTTCTTGCTGACAAAAGCCAGCGCCTGTTCGGCGATGAGTTTCAGGATCTCATTCCCTTTCGCCTTGCCGTACCGGTCGTTGATGGTATGGAAATGATTGATGTCCAGAACGATGGCATCCGTGGGAGTGTCTTTGTGATACAGATCCAACTGGCTGGCATACCGGTAGAAGAAATCCTTGTTGTACAGGCCGGTCAGCTGATCGCGTTCGGTCAGACGCAGGGTCTCACGGTCTTCGGAAAGTTCGACGGTCCTGAGGATCCTGGCCAGTATGACCTTGGATGCCGGATACGGTTTGGGAATGAAGTCGATGGCGCCCAGCGTCAGGCATTCCACTTCCGCCTCGCTGTCGGATGTCATCACGATGACGGGCAGATGGGCATAGACGGGATTGCCTTTGATGCGGCTAAGCACTTCCGTGCCCTGTATTCCCGGAAGGTTGAGGTCAAGGAGGACCATACTCAGCGTCTCGTGCTGGTTCCGTATGATCTCCAGGGCATCCTCGCCGGTTTCCGTCATCACAACGTCATATACGCCGCCCAGGCTCTCCAAAAGCATCTGCTGGTTGATGAAGTCGTCCTCCACCAGAAGGATGCGTCGCTTTTCCTCCGATATGCGGAATGTTTTCTGTTCTGACATTTCCGTATTCCCCTTACTGTTCTCTTTCCTGTGTCCATCTTCCGGAACAGGACCCAAACTTATACATAGTTATTTTAGCATAACCGGTAACGTATGTAAAGAAGTAACCGGGTATCTTTCCTTTACAGACCGTTCCGGATCTGTATCCGGGAGTCCGGGTTTCGAAAAAGCCCGGAACTGTGCCGTTCCGGGCTTCCAATCGCATCTGATCCGAAATTAACGTTTGCTGAACTGGGAGGCACGTCTCGCAGCTTTGAGACCGTACTTCTTTCTTTCCTTCATACGAGGGTCTCTGGTCATAAAACCAGCGGCCTTCAAGGCAGGACGATATTCGGCATCCGCTTCCACAAGTGCGCGGGAAATGCCGTGGCGGATCGCGCCGGCTTGGCCGGTGATACCGCCGCCGATCACGGTCGCGATGACGTCGAACTTGCCGAGCGTATCCGAAACTTCAAACGGCTGGTTGACGATCAGCTTCAGGGTATCCAGACCGAAATACTCGTCGATATCCTTGCCGTTGATTGTGATGGCGCCTGTGCCCGGAGTGATGTACACGCGAGCGATGGATTTCTTTCTTCTGCCTGTTCCGTAGAACGTTACTTTAGAACTCTCGTACATGTGATAACTCCTTTCTCAATCAGGCTTCATATGCGACGGGTTTCAGCCCGGCATATTTGTTCATGGCCTTTTCGGCAGCGGCTTCGCTGGCAAAGACCTTCAGACGAGTGAACGCTCTGTCGCCCAGCTTGTTGTGGGGCAGCATTCCCTTCACGGCCAGTTCCATGGCCTTTTCAGGTCTGGTCTGCATCAGGGTCTTGTACTGTACAGCCTTCATGCCTCCGATGTAGCCGGAGTTGCGGTAGTAATACTTCTGTTCCAGTTTCTTGCCGGTCAGAACGATTTTATCCGCATTGATCACAAAAACGAAATGGCCGCAGTCGACATTCGGTGTGAATTCCGGCTCGTTCTTGCCGCGAAGCAGGTTCGCGACGATCACGGCGGTTTCACCCAAAGGACGGTTTGCAGCATCCACAATATAGCACTTGCGCACTACATTCTCTTTTTTCTGCATAAATGTAGACATTCCAATGTCCTCCGTATGTGTTTTTACCTGTGGCATTATAGCACGGTGGCCCTGTTGTGTCAATACATTTTCCAAACTTTTTTTGATTAAATTGATTCTCGGATTCAAATGCTCTTTTTTTCTTCGATTTTCTCTTCTTTTCTTCGTTTTTCTCGGTTGCGATTTTTACAAATTGTGTTCCATGTATCCTGTTTTTGATCGAAAAGTATAGATTTGGCACCCGTTTTTGGATTATAATGATAATTGCGAGTATGCACCGCATCACTTCTGCCCGTGTGCTCGTGGACTTACACCGGAGGTTCTATCGTGAAAACACTAACCACCATCCAGCTATTTTCCAAAGTCGGCCGGATCCTTTGCAAGATCGTCTTCATCCTCTCTCTTGTCGGAGGCATCGGATGCGCGGTCGGGATCCTTTCTCTTGCCGTTATCCCTGAGGGCTTCCAGGTTGGAGGCGTGACCATCAAGGGCCTGATCGAAGAAAACGCCAACACAAGCGTGGCTTCCCTGTATGCCTCTATGATATCGGGCATGATCCTGTGTGCCGGGGAGGCGGTGCTCTCCAGATTCGCGGAGGCCTTTTTCGCCAACGAGCTTCAAGCGGGAACTCCGTTTACACAAGCCGGAGCAAAGGAAATGATGCGGCTCGGTATCCTGACGATCTGCATTCCGGTTGCGGCCAACGTGCTGTCCGCCATCGCGATATCCATTGTGAAACTCATCGCACACGAAAGTTTTTCTGTCCGTTTTGACATATTCACGTCCGGTTCAGTCGGGCTGGGACTCACGTTCATCATATCCAGTCTTCTGTGCAGATACGGTGCGGAGCTGGAAGCGGACAAGAACGAACCGGAAACGGAAAATGGCCCGTTGAATCCGGAATCCGGCAATCCGGAAGATCCGCACGAAACGAAGGAAACGGAATCCGATTTCCAATCGTAAGGAAGCCCAACACCGTCCTCCAGACAGTAACCAATCCAAAAAGAACCGGTTCTCCAAGAAAAGACCGGTTCTTTTCGATATTCGTTCTTGAACTCATAGCAGCTGTTCCGAGATCGTCCGGTACACCTTTCGGACCGAATCTGATGAAATGTCGGCCTTGAGCACATACCCGGGCACCTGACGGATCAGGCTGCTGAACAGACGGGCACAGCGGTCCAGTTCTTCGGAACTTGACGGAAGATACGTTTGCAAGACCAGACGGCGTACGTATTCCTCATGATCCAGACTCCGGATCTCCGGGACGGTTCCCCGTTCCAGGAAGCAAACGGCATTCAGCGCCGTTCCGGCATTGAACTGCATTCCCTCCTTGCCTCCCCCCGGTGTTCCGTATGCGGTGACGGCATGGTTCTCCACCCTGAGAAAGGGCTTGTCCCCGTTGAGGATCCTGGCTTCGCCCGGGAAGGCGTCCAGCCACAGGAGCGCATGCGTGGTTTTTCCTACTCCCCGTGCCGCCGGAAAGGCAATGGTCATATTCCGGCACTGCACGACCGAAGCATGCAGGAGAAAGGACGAATACTCCGGAAGCTTGAGTGCGATTTTGCGCATCAGGACCATACTTTCGGCTTCACCCGGAGAGAGCTGTTTCCAGGTCACGGACCGGGTCATGCAGGCCAGTTCCTCGGGCATGGCCCGCACGGTGAACAGCGGAGGCAGGTCCGGATCCGGAACCAGGTAGTCCCGGCATACGTCCCGGACGTACGGATACGTCTCATCCATTCCGATGAGCATACCCGCGAGTTTGATCAAAAACATGAATGGTTCCTTTCAAAAACGG
Source organism: Clostridia bacterium (assembly GCA_017539425.1). Taxonomy (GTDB): domain Bacteria; phylum Bacillota; class Clostridia; order Oscillospirales; family CAG-272; genus RUG14240. Next base: position 13,983 of record JAFYHA010000086.1, on the reverse strand, counting down.
ACCGTCATCGGGCGGTCCGTTTGTCGCATCAGTAGAAGACTTCCAGATTCCGGCGGACATATCCGTACATCCGGCTCTGGATGTACTTCTGATTGCCCTGGATGTAATCGCGGATCCGTTCGTGGTCCTTGGGACAGTTCTCATAGAGGTAGCGGAGTGCGCGCACCATATCCTGTTCCCCGTTCATCCGGAGCGCGTAGGTGATCGCGCGCATATTCTCTTCGGTGCAGTTCTCGAACATGCTCCATCCGTTTTCACTGTTTTCCCGGCTCAGGTCATACAGCATCTTGTAAGCCACAAGAGGCATATAGACATGATTGGGGTCAAAGCGTTCCGGATGCTGAAGGACCGTGCCCATCCAGAGATTGGAGGCCTTGCCCTGCGCCACGTGGGAAACAAAGAAGGACATTCTCTCGTTGACGATCTCGAATGTCAGCTTTTCCGGGGCGATATTCTTTTTCCTGCGTTTGTCATACAGGAAATAGTTGGGCATGCCTTCGGATTCCAGGAACGTGTAGTACGCGCAAAGACCGGTCAGGGCCAGGAGTACGATGCCGAACAGGATGGCGAAGACCTTGACGATCGTGACCACGCAGTTCGGAACGAACAGCGCAAAATCCAGGATAGCGATCAGTAAGGCAAGACCGGCGCCGGCCAGCGATATGATAGTTGTCGGCTTTTTGTTCAGCGTGATCATCGGCGACTCCTTTGCAAAGACTGGGTAATATGCATTCTTTATGAAATTATAGCATAGACCTATAAAATAAACAATATGATTTTGAAATCTTTACGGAGAGTTTTGCAGTCGGAAAAGCGCACGCGCATTCTCCTCGGTCTGTTCCAGAACGGTCTGTACGTCCAGTCCTTTGATCTGTGCGATCCTCTCGGCTACCGCCCGGATGACCGTGGACGAGTTACAGATTTTCTTGGACTGCTTGGAACTGATCAGATCCGGCAGATACGGCAGCACATACGGGGCATCCGTTTCCAGAAGGATCCGGTCCAGAGGAATCCGGCGGACGGCTTCCGTCAGCGTAGCTGAATCCGGCTCTTCCTTGAGAAGGGCTCCCCCGATCCCGAAGCAGAAGCCCAAGGCCAGGAGTTCATCCGCAGTGGCCGCGTCCGCGTTGAAGCAGTGGACCACGCCCCCGTTATCCAGAAGGGTCCTGCGCCTTTTCAACATCCGGATCGCCTGCGTATAGGCGGCACGGATATGCAGGATGAGCGGAAGCCGCTTTTTGTGGGCCAGACGGATCAGAAAGCGAAACCAGGATCTCTGCCTGACACGGTGCTGGGCTGCTCTTGTACGGTGGAAATCCAGACCGGTTTCGCCTATGGCGATGACGCCCTCGATGTCCGCATACCGGCAAAGATCCCCGCGGCTCTTAGGCGTTGCGGAAAGGACATATTCCGGGTGCAGGCCCACGGACGGGTGCACAAATCCGGGATAGGCTTTGGCCAGTGCAAGGACACGGGCGTTGGTTTCGAACTGAATGGCGGGTTCCACCACACCGGTGACCCCGGCCTCCCGTATCCCGGAGATCAGATCCTCCCGCGTTCCCTGCCGGATCTCATATGTCCCGCTTACATAGTCCAGGTAGCGGAACGTTTGGTCAAACCTGCAATGGCTGTAATGTACATGACTGTCAAACACAAAATGTTCTCCTTGGATTACAAATGATTATAGAAGCGAGGTCATTTCGGCAGCGAGCTTGGAAATGGATTCCTCACGGAAGATCCTGTTGTTCGTCAGGGAGTGCCAGGTGATACGGTCCCCCTCGATGAGCATATAGGAGGGGTCTGCACCTTCTTTCGGAAGGGATACCGAACCCGGATTGAGATAGACATAACCGTTGTAAACCCGGCATTTCGGGATGTGCGTGTGCCCGCCGATCATAAAATGAGGTGTATGGAACATGGGATGGAACTCCCCGTATTTATGTCCGTGCGAGACGAAGAACAGTTGTCCCTCCAGAAACAGGAGCATACTTTCACTCTGCATGGGAAAGTCCAGTACCGTCCGGTCGACTTCGGATTCGCAGTTGCCTTCAATGCACAGAATCCGGGGAGCCAGGTCATTGAGCAGCGTGATCACGGCCTTGGGCTGATAGTTCTTCGGAAGATCGTTCCGCGGTCCGTGATACAACAGGTCGCCCAGCAGCAGAAGATAGTCGCAGCCGGACTCCTTGAACCGGTCGACCATCACCTGGCAGTATCCGGCCGCGCCGTGGATATCCGAGGCTATAAAGAATTTCGGTGTCATTTCATTCCTCCTTCCGGGGCCGGCTGGGTCCGGAATGATCGATCCCGATTTCCGGGTTCTTGCGGATGCCCAGCTGGATGCTTTCCCTTCCGTATTTTCGGCGTATACCGTCCAGGGCTTTTTCAATCGATTCCTTCTTTTCCTTTACCGGTTCGGTCTGCTCACTGAAAATGTCGATCTGGGTCGTTTCACTGTCCGCGTCGATCAGAGAGGAGACGGTGACGGTGATCAGCCGGACCGGGAGGTCAAACGAACGCGTACTGCCGAACAGGTCCATGCAGACCTCGGTGATCTCGCTCTGCAGCCAGGTCGGATGGTCAAGACGTTTCTGCTTCTGCACGGTCTGGAAAGACGGGGTCTTGATCTGTACGGAAACCACATAGCCTTTCATGCCCAGCCTTCTGAGGCGGGATGAGACAGCGTCGGACAGCTCCGCGATCCCGGTTCGGATCTCTTCCCTTCCTACGATGTCCCTCTTGAAGGTCATCCCGTGGCTGACGCTCTTGGGCGGGATCCAGGTGTCATACGGCAACACCGGATCCTCATCCAGTCCATTGACGTTCTTCCAGAGGCTCTCTCCGGCGGCACCCAGTCTCTGTGTGAGCATGGTGTGATCCGCACGGGCCAGGTCGCCTACGGTATGGATTCCCATACGTTTGAGCGTTTCCCCGGTTTTGGCCCCGACGAACAGCATGTCCGTAACCGGAAGCGGATACAGGATGCGTTCCACATCCCCGCGGCCGATCACCGTCGTGGCGTCCGGCTTCTTGTAGTCGCTTCCCATTTTAGCGAAGATCTTGCAGAAGCTGACGCCGACCGAGATCGTGATCCCGATCTCTTCGCGCACCCGTGCCCTGAGTTCATCCGCAATTTCTTCCGGCGTCATCTTAAGGAGCTTCAGGCTTCCCGTGACGTCCAGATAGGATTCGTCTATGGAAAAGGGTTCCACAAGATCGGTGTACCGCAGATAGATAGCGTTGATGCGCTTCGAAAACTCGGAATACAGACCGTGATGGGACGGAAGGCAGATCAGTCCCGGTGCCTTTTGTCTGGCCTGCCAGATGGTTTCGGCGGTCTTTACGCCAAGACGTTTGGCCACGTCGTTCTTGGCCAGAATGATTCCGTGACGGTTCTCCGGGTCTCCGGTCACGGCGACCGGCAGCCCCTTCAGTTCCGGCCGGTCCAACAGTTCAACGGATGCAAAGAAATTGTTGCAGTCGCAGTGCAGGATCGCACGGTCCATGGTATTCCTCCCTTCCCTGTTCGTAAAAAGATGCGAAAGCGCAAAGAACGGCATAGCCGTGCTTTGCGCATACGTCAGGTCTCTTCGGAATCGTCGTCTTCCTGCCGGCGCTGCTGGATCTGCGCCTGGACCATCATATCCTTGACCTTCATCAGACGGGTGGTGTTTCCCCGTTCATTTTCATCCAGTTTCATCTTGATGGCCTTGATGGTTTCCAGATAGGAAGGCATCATGATGTATTCCAGCGCGTTGACGCGCCGCCGGGTACGCTCGATCTCCTCAGCAAGAAGCTGTGCGGATTTTTCCAGTTCCGCCATCCGGATCAGGTCTTCCTGAATCCCGGACAGTTCGCTGACCGCCGCATCCAGTTCTCCGGAGGTAAACGCCAGGCCGTAATTGCATGCGTCAGCCCCGTTTTCGCTTACAGCCACATGAAAGACCGGTACAATCACGCTCATCACATTCTTGTGGGAAACGTCAATGCTGCAGTCCTTCTTCGGACACATCAGGGCTTCCTTGAGCATCTGGGGATCGCTGACAGCCCCGGCGACTGAGAAGGAACCGTAGACATGGGACAGGGCGGCCTCCACTCGTTCGCGTAGGACCTTGTCCTCCCGGACCACCTCAAGGAACTGACGCATGAGTTCGTCCCGTTTGTCCTTGAGCAGCTTATGGCCTTTTCTGGCGGTCTGGTATCTTCCCTGGATCTTCTTGAGCTCCATCCGGGTCGGATTCACTTTTAACTGTGCCATATACGCCTCCCCGGTCCCGCAAGCGGATCATTCACCGTCTTTGCGGACCCAATACTTCTCTACGAATTCAGGCTTGATCCGTTTCATCTCGGATTTGGGCAGGATGGACAGGAGTTCCCATCCGATATCCAGCGTCTTTTCGATGGAACGGTCTTCATAGAAGCCCTGGTTGATAAATGTGCTTTCGAACGCGTCCGCGAACTTGGCGTACAGACGGTCCAGCGGCGTCAGGGCCGCTTCACCGAGCACGACCATCAGTTCTTTGGCGTCCTTGCCCCTGGCATAGGATGAGAAGAGCTGATTGAGCACTCCGGAATGGTCCTCACGGGTCTTTCCTTTCCCGATGCCCTTGTCTTTCAAACGGGACAGCGAGGGCAGGACGTCCACAGGGGGCATGAAGCCCTTCTTGTACATCTCGCGGGACAGGATGATCTGGCCTTCGGTGATGTAGCCGGTCAGGTCCGGGATGGGGTGGGTCTTGTCATCTTCGGGCATCGTCAGGATCGGGATCATGGTGATGGATCCTTCCGAGCCCATCTTGCGGCCGGCCCGTTCGTACATCGTGGCCAGGTCGGTATACAGATAACCGGGATAGCCTCTCCGTCCGGGAACTTCCTTGCGGGCGGCCGAGACTTCGCGCAGCGCTTCGGCATAGTTGGTGATGTCGGTCAAGATGACCAGAACGTGCATGTTGCAGTCAAAAGCGAGATATTCCGCAGCGGTCAGCGCCATTCTCGGCGTGGAGATCCGTTCGATGGCGGCGTCGCTGGCCAGGTTGATGAACAGGACCGTCCGGTCAATGGCACCGGTCTTCTTGAAGTCCGAGATGAAGAAATCCGCCTCTTCGAACGTGATTCCGATCGCGGCGAACACGACTGCAAATTTGGAGTCCGAATTACGGACCTTGGCCTGTCTTGCGATCTGGGCGGCCAGATTGGCATGCGGAAGGCCAGAACCCGAGAAGATCGGGAGTTTCTGCCCGCGGACCAGCGTATTCAGTCCGTCGATGGTGGATACACCGGTCTGGATAAACTCGGACGGATAATACCGGGCCGCCGGATTGATCGGCGTGCCGTTGATGTCCAGGAGTTTGTCCGGAATGATCCGGGCGCCCTTGTCGATGGGTTCGCCCATCCCGTTGAACACACGGCCCAGGATGTTCGGGGAAACCGGGAGCTGTACGCCGTGCCCGGTGAAACGGACCTTGGATGTGGACAGATTCAGTCCGGCAGCGGATTCAAACAGCTGAACCAGCACGTTGCGGCCGTTGACTTCCAGTACCCGGCATCTGCGGACGGATCCGTCCGGAAGTTCGATCTCGCCCAGCTCGTCATATTTAACGCCGTCGACCTGACGGATCAGCATCAGAGGACCGGCTACTTCTTCGATGGTTCTGTATTCACGAATCATAATCGTTCCCCCTTTCAATCCTCTTTGCAGGCCTGTACGAGTTCGGCAATCTGTTCGGCCATTTCGTTTTCGATCTTTTCATATTCCGCCTTGTAGGTGGCATAGGGCACGGATTTGGCACGTCCGATCCGTTCGCGGACCGGCAGGCTGACCAGTTTTTCGATGTCGGCCCCTTCGGCGACAGCCTTCCGGGCACGGTCCTCAAACGAGAAAATGAGTTCCATCAGGGCATACTGCTTGTCCAGCTGGGTAAATCCGTCGACTTCATCGAAGGCAAACTGCTGCAGGAAGTCCTCTCGGACCGAACGGGCGACCTCCATCGTCAGACGGTCATCCGCGGACAGAGCGTCCATACCGACCAGCTTGACGATCTCCTCAAGGCCGGATTCGATCTGCAGGATCTTGAGGCAGCGTGCGGTCAGGTCCATCCAGTTCTTGGATACGTTGTCCGAGAACCACTCGGAAAGGCGGTCCCGGTACAGAGAATAGGAATTGAGCCAGTTGATGGCCGGGAAATGGCGTTTGTAGGCCAGTGCCGAATCCAGTCCCCAGAACACCTTGACGATACGGAGCGTAGCCTGGGTGACGGGCTCGGAGATGTCTCCGCCCGCGGGCGAGACCGCACCGATGGCGGACAGTGTGCCGATGCGGGCGTCCGAACCGAGGCAGATCACTTTTCCGGCGCGTTCATAGAACTGTGCAAGACGGGAGGTCAGATAGGCCGGATAGCCTTCCTCGCCCGGCATTTCCTCCAGACGTCCGGACATCTCGCGGAGCGCTTCTGCCCAGCGGGACGTGGAGTCCGCGATGACGGCTACGTTATAGCCCATATCCCGGTAGTATTCGGCAATGGTGATGCCGGTATAGATGGACGCTTCGCGTGCGGCCACCGGCATATCCGAGGTGTTGGCGATCAGAACGGTCCGCTCCATCAGAGACTTCCCTGTTCTCGGGTCGGTCAGTTCCGGAAATTCCCGTAACACATCGGTCATTTCGTTCCCGCGTTCACCGCATCCGATATAGATCACGATATCCACGTCGGACCACTTGGCCAGCTGATGCTGGACAACGGTCTTGCCCGCACCGAACGGGCCCGGTACGCAGGCGGTTCCGCCCTTTGCGATCGGGAACAGAGCGTCGATGGATCGCTGACCGGTGATCATCGGTTCCACGGGAGGCAGCTTCTCGGTATAGGGACGGGCTACGCGGACAGGCCACTTCTGCATCAGCTTGATGTCCACGATCGTGCCGTCCGGCAGTTTGAGCCGTCCGACCGTATCGGTCACCTTGAAGTCGCCGCTGCGGATATCCACGATCGTTCCGGACTGCGTGGGCGGGACCAGGATCTTGTGACGGATCACCTCGGTCTCGCTGACATATCCGAAGGCGTCTCCGGCCTTGACCTTGTCTCCGAATTTGAGGTCGGTCTCAAAATGCCAGAGACGGGAACGGTCCAGTGCCGGTTCCGAAATGCCTTTCGTGATGTTGGATCCGACTTTCTGGCGGATGGATTCCAAAGGTCTCTGGATACCGTCATAGATGTTCTTGATCAGGCCCGGGCCGAGTTCCACGGAAAGCGGGGCGCCGGTGGAGACCACCTTGTCGCCGCGGCCGATGCCTGCCGTCTCCTCATAGACCTGGATGGAGGCGCGGTCGCCGTGCATTTCGATGATCTCGCCGATGAGCTTCTGCTCGCCGACGTGGACCACGTCAAACATATTGGCTTCGCGCATACCCTCCGCCACGACCAGAGGTCCGGATACTTTCAGAATTTTACCTTCAACCATGATCCTTAAGCGGCTGTGGAGCCGCACTCCTTACTAGACTGAAAAAGTTCCTGTCATTCCTTGAACAGGATATCCGCCCCTACGGCGCGTTCTACAGCCGTGCGGATATGGGTCATGCCGTATCCCGTGGAGCCACGGATCCCCGGCATCGTTGTGATGGCCGGAAGGGGCAGACCCTTGTATTTTGCGAGTTCATCCTCCATCCGGGCGGCGAGATCCTCGACGATATAGATGACGGCGTACTCTTCGGACTTGACCAGGTCATGCAGCACGGTCCTGGCCTGATCCGCATCCGACACCTCGAACACGGAGAAACCCAGAGCCATGAATCCGACTACCGAATCCCAGTCTCCGATCATCCCGATCTTATACATAACTGTCCCGAATCCTTTCCCGGATGGTATTCGGATCCAGTCCGGCGTTCCGGCCGGTCAGTATGATCCGGATATTCCGAATGGCGGTCTCCATCCCCTCCAGATACCCGAAGGCAACCTCAGGGCCTACGGATATGAACCGGATCCCGCGCAGCCGGTCCATCCGCTCGTTGTCGCACTGCCGCTCAAACTCGGACAGTGACGGATTCCCGCCTTCCAGAAACGCGCGTCCGACCCGGTAATAGGGACTGTAGGAGAACTTTTCAAGGAAAACGTCTTCCCCTTCCGAACGGGCATCCGTAAAGAACGAGCGGTTCAGTCTGCCGACAGGCAGAAGAGCCGTATCCAGAAGAGACGCGGAAGAAGGACTGTCCCCCATACGGATCACGCGGAGCGTCATCATCGCGTTCGTCAGATCCGAACGGGTCAGCAGATCATTCGTGAGGACTTCGGAACCCTGTGCCAGGCATAGGGCTTCCAGGTCCAGATAACAGGCCTTGTCCAGGACCAGATCGATCACCTGCGGGTTGGATGACGCGGCATATGCCTTTTCCGCCTCCAGGGCTCCGGCAGCCATATGACCGGGCAGCTGAGCATATTCGTGTTTACGAAGCATCTCCGGATACTCCCCGACCGGAACGGATCCGAGCGGGATCATCAGTTCCTCGGCCGGAAGTCCCCTTGCGGCGCATTTGAGCGCGGATTTGATATTGTGGCAGTCATAGCGGTAGCGCAGAAGGTTCAGTACGGAGGCGTCCGGAATGTCTTCCGCCACGGTCGCATAGGCTCTCTGCAGAACATCCCTCAGCATCGGCTCGAAAACCGAGGACGGGATCTGATCACGGATCTCTCCCCCCTCCGGAACGGTAAAACCGAAACCGGACAGCATGGACAGGAACTGTTCCCCGTTCTGCGTCTCCAGCAGTTGGTCGATTCGCTCCCTGCCGACAAGGTCGTTCTCAAGTGCACGTATGCGAACCGAGCTGAACGTATATTCGTTTGTATTTAGGTTTGGCATCGTACCCTCTGTCAATCTTGTCTTATCGGATCAGCTTGCGGCTGACCTCACTTTCGGTTTCTTCACGGATCTGTCTCATCAGGACCGGTATGGTACAGTTGACCTCGACCGGTCCGCAGCGGAGGATGAGGCCTCCGCGGACAGGCAGCGTATCTCCTGCGATGACCACTTTTGCGATGACCTCAGCCGGCAGCGCCTTTTTCAGTGCAGGAAGCGCGGTCTGGATCAGGCTTTCTTTGTATTTGACCAGATCATCCTGTCCCAGAATAACTTCGTACTTTTCAACGGGTTCAAATTCGTCCCCGTTCTCTGCCGTACGCCTTTCCTCGTCATACTGGGCCTTTACGGCATAGACCAGGACGCCCGCCAGCAGATTCAGGTACTGATCGTCCGGAAGTGTGAGCAGTTCGCGCTGGGCTCTCTTGTAGGCCTCGTCCAGCATGGCTGCATCGTTCTGCAGGGACACGTTGCGGCTGGTCATGGCACGGGCGGATTTGGCCCGGGCGATGATGGCTTCTCCCTCCGCGGCCGTTTTGGCTTCATAGGCGTCCTGCATCTCTGCGGTACGGCGGCGCCAGTCTTCCCGGATGCCGTCGCAGGTGCGGTCGGCTTCGTCCAGGATGGCCTTGGCTTCGGCTTCGGCTTCCTTGATGATCTGCTCCGTGATTTTGTTCAGACTGTGAACAGACATGGGAATCCCCCTTAAACAGACTCAGTGGAACAGGACCAGGATCAGCGAGACCAGAACGGCCAGGATGGCGTAGGTTTCGACAAGAGCGGCGTTGGTGATGGCATGTCCGAGCTCATCTCCGCGTTTGGAGATCAGCGCGATACCGGATGCCGCAACCTTACCCTGATGGATCGCGGAAACCAGACCCACAATGGCGATCGGAAGTGCCGCGACCAGGTAGTAAGTTCCGTCGGTGAGAGAGATCTCGGGATGATTGGAACTCATCAGACCGGTCTTGATCAGGATCATGAACGCCGTGATCAGGCCGTAGAAACCCTGTGTCATCGGAAGGGCCTGCAGGATCAGGCTCTTGCCGAACTTGGAGGGGTCGTCCGCCAGCATGCCGGCCGCGGCCTGGCCGCAGAGACCGACACCGCGTGCCGATCCGATACCGGAAAGGATGGTAGCCAGGGCAATGCCCAGGATAGTCAGAGAAGTTCCGTTTACGATGGAAGAGAAAAATTCACCCATGATTTGTATCTCCTTGAAATTGGTTTTGAATCAGTTCGTGTTCTCGGCCGGTTCGATCGTATACCGGTCTGAGTTCTGTGCGGGACGGTAGCCCCGCGGACCCTCTTCATAGAATTTTCCGAAAAACTCAATGTACTGAAGCCGGCTGGTATGCACGAAAGAGCCGAGCACGTTGATGGCCAGGTTGAGGCCGTGGCCTACGATCATGATCAGGATCATCACGATGAATCCTGCGGGATTGCTCGCCATCATGGTCGTCAGATTGATGACCTTGCCGATAACCGCCGCAACCAGCGCAAGCGCCAGGATACGGGAATAGGACAAAAGGTCGGAAACGTAGCTGACCAGATCGTAGAGGCTCATGATGCCCTTGAGAAGCTTCATGATGCCCTTGGCTTCGCGCCCCTGGGTCGCGATCAGCATGAGTACGCCGACTCCGGCCACGATCCCGCCGATCATAGGATTCACGACAAGCAGGACAAGTCCGGCAAAGACGACCCACCAGGACCCGATGTCGAAGATGGCGGAAAAGACTTCCCCGTTGCGGCACAGCGAGTAGAACTTGATCGCCATACCGGACACCATATGGATCAGGCCGATGGCAAACGCCACGATCAGGAAATCGGTCAGGCTGTCCAGCGGGTTCATGACAAGACCGTTGAAGAACGGGACGGCATGCTGGGGATCCGGGATCTTGAGGATGTTCTCCATGATCGCATAGGGCAGATCACCGAACCATCCTCCGAACAGAACACCGCACACCACCGAGGAGATGCCGCAGTATCCGAACATGGTCAGCAGTTTCTTCGTATCTTCCTTGGGCTTTAAGAATTTTGCCCCGAGGAATCCGCCAAGAGTCAGGAACAGTCCGTAGCCCACGTCCGCGAACATGAGCCCGAAGATGATGAAATAGAAGATGCTCATGACGAGTGTCGGATCCACCGAACCGTATTTCGGGTAGGCATACATCCCGACCACGTATTCATAATTCTTGGAAAACGCGTTGTTTTTCAGCAGTACGGGCGGAGTGTCCTCCGGTTCCGGGTCTTCCGTCTCATAGGCACAGTCAAAGGCATCCAGCACGGAAAGGACCTTGTCCGTATTGGGCTCGGGCATCCAGCAGCTTAAGATGCAGCAGTTGGAGAGGCAGAGCATCTTGTACCGGTGGTGGAGCACCAGACGGTTCGTTTCGCACAGGTCGTAAAGGGTCTCGATATCCGGAATGAGTTCCGCGTAGACACCGAGATTCTTGATGATGAGCGCCTCCCGGTCCATGAGTCCGTTCAGATCCTTGCGGAGCTGTTCCAGTGTGGCGGACGGAGTCTTGGAATAGTCCTTGAATGACGCCCTTGTCGCTCCGGCGGAAGCGAGAGCCTTCAGGACGGGCTCCTCGTCCTTGCGAAGCCACAGGCAGGAAAAATAGAGGCCGGAAGGATCCAGGTTGATCGGCTCGCAGCAGCATCCGCTTTGCTCAAGATCGTTCAGGACCTTTTCCGGGTCCTTGGGCTTGGGCATGGAATACAGGGCGGACTCCACGGTCTTCGTCCCCTTGAATTTCAGGGGCAGATCGTATTGTTCCCAGACGGACAGCGCCTTGATGGCGGTATCGGTCTTTGAGATCAGCGCGCGGGTCTCGGTCAGCTTCTCGATCAGCCCCTTGGATTGTTCCACGGCTTCCCGGGCCTTTGCGCAAGCCTCGGATTTTGCGAATTCATCCAGATCCAGGGTCCTCCGGACGTGAAACAGACCGCCTTTTTTCTTGACGGCATGCTTGTGGAGCACGGGAAGGACCGCCGAGATCTCGGCGACCTGCCGCTTGTACTCCGTACGCTGCTCGTCGCACCGGAACCGGCGGACGTCGAGGCCTTCGAATTCGGAAGCCGGCGTCTGCTGGATCTCCAGGCATTTTCGCTTCATGAGCTTACGGACAATGGCATCGGTCTGAGAACCGACGGCATAGACCGTCAGCTTTTTCATTTTTACAATTGCCATTTGGTTAGTACTCTCCCTACGATCAGGCGCGAACTGGACTTGATGCGTTCATCCGCGTCGGCATATTTCTTCGCCGCCGCCTTTTTCGAATCGCTTTCATTCTTGTTCAGCAGCTCTTCGGTCTTGGACCCGAGGGCAGACAGACGTTCCTTCATGGAAGCAACGGCCTCATCCAGAGCTTTCTGGTAGTCCGACGAGGCGGTCTTCTTGGTCTCTTCGATCATATAACGGGCCCGCTTGTTTGCGTCATCCCGTATTTTCTGGGCCTTGGTCTCGGCCGCCAGAATTTCGTCTACTGCCTGCTTTGACATAGTGTTCTCCTGTCATGGGTCTGGTAACGTTTCAACCGGAAAGAAGAATGACGGGTTTCCTTCGGAAAAGCAAAAAGCGGGACTGCATACGCCCGCTTGAAAGCTGTGTGGTTCGGGCGCATTCGGTCTTGCGGAAACGGGCGCTCTCCTTTCCTTCCAGTAAAAATTATCTCTAACAATTTATTTTATCATATGAATTACACGCGTGCAAGACTCATGCACACATTTTTTCAAAAAATGACTGAGTTCCCGGGTCTGTCGGCACCTCAAGAAAGCTGTCCCGGCAGCCGGCGCCTGACTTTGGGCGGGAAGGACCGGTCAAACGCGTCGGCTTCCTCTTCGGAGACGTAGTACCCTGCGGGAGTCTCATAGATTCCGGTGACGCCGTCCAGATATCCGGGTTTGAGTTCCCGGCACAGGAAGAACGACTGGTCCGCGTCTTCGGGCATGTCGTGATAGAGAATGCCGAACCGGCGGGCATAGTCGAAATCGCTCTTTCCGTAGAACCGGATGTTCCCCTCGAACAGCACGGCCCCGTATCCCATCCGCGAGGCCCTGTCCAGAGAATAGTCCAGGAGGATCTTTCCGTATCCCCGGTGCTTCCATTCTGGCGCGATGCAGATCGGGCCCATGGTCAGGACCGGGTATTCCGTTCCATCCGGTCTGCGGATGACCGTACGCATGAACATATTCTGGCCGATGATCTTCCCGTCCTTTTCCATGACGAAGTCCAGTTCCTTCACAAACGCAGGATCAGACCGCAGGACGTGCATCACGTAATGCTCAAGACATCCGGGCCGGTATACGTTCCAGAAGGATTCACGGATCAGATCTTCCACGGTACGGTAATCGCCCGGACGCTCCGGACGTATGGTGAAACCCTCCGGCTTCCGGCTCATCTCCCTTTGGATCCATTCCTCCAGAAACCGCATCTGTCTTTCCGTATGGAACCAGTGTTCCCCGCTCTCCATCACACACAGTCCGGCGTGGTGAAGGTCCGCAAAAGCCTTTACGGTATCGAAGGAAACCAATGTATCTTCGCTGCCGTACAGGATATCCGTCCGGACGGTCCAATCCGGTTTTCCGGAACGGACAAATTCCAGATAGTCCCATGACAGGATCTCTCCGGATGCGGCCCGGATCTCACCCCTGTCCCGCAGTTCCTCCTCGGTATGTCCGGATGCATGCAGCATCGACAGGATCAGCTGCTCCATGTCCAGTACGGGTGAAATGAAAAAGGCGTGCGTGACCAGATTGTCCAGTTCCGCATACAGACAGAAAAATGCGCCGATGCTGTTTGCAATCAGGATCGCGCGGTCCTGGTGTGAAGAGTGGTCCACGATGAACTGCCGGATCTGCAGACCGGTCCGGTCCGGACGGTCTTCGGTATACGGAACGCCGATCACAAGGCTGTCCGGAAACAGGGTGCGGTAGCGGTCCCCTTCCTCAGGGCTACCGCCGCGGCCATGAACGAAAAAAACGACATCCATGAATCGATTTCTCCAAAATGAAAACAGGTTTGTACGAAAGACCGCCCGGCCTCCAAGGCTGAGCGGTCTTATATGGGTCAGACCTTGTCCCGTGGCTTCAGGAGCCCAAGTTTGCGGTTGCAGAGCACGATGACCGCGCCCG
>JAFYHA010000085.1 GCA_017539425.1 Clostridia bacterium | reverse complement strand
GACGCATCGTTTCCGGTAAAGAAGGACGCATACACCTTTTGGAAACCTTTCTCCAGGAACAGGTAATCCAGGAACCGCTTCACGGCTTCGGTGGCATACCCCTGATTCCAGAATGCGGATCCGATCCCGTACCCGATCTCGCACGAGCCGTCCTTTTCGTCGAACAGGCTGAGAATACCGATAAGACGGTCTGTCTCCTTCAGGCGAATCGCGAAAAGGTCCTCCCGTCCCGGATAGGAGGAAAAGTCGAACTTCTCCATGGACTCCGCGTACCGGCAAATAAAAGTCTTCAGCACTTCTCTGTCGTGTGAAATTTGGGTAAAGTAATCCTCTTTATCGCTCTCACGGATCGTATCCAGGATCAATCTTTCCGTTTCCATATCGTTTATCCTTTTCGTTTCGCTTCCCGCGCTGTCAGATTGTATCGATTCGCTTGCAATTGCTTGCGAAACGCTTGCAATTTGCATTAACTTGTGGTATACTATCCGTGACTGAAAGAAAGGAGAACCAAGCCATGGCAAATACCGCTGCGGTTTATGCGCGCATCGATCCGCAATTGAAAGAAGAGGTGGAAACGATACTGGATCAGCTTCATGTCAGCCCTTCTGCCCTGATCCAAATGCTATACGGCCAGATCAAGTTAACGAGGAGCATCCCTTTTGAGATCAAGCTTCCGGCAAGGAAACCTGTCTTCATCGACGAACTGACACCGGAAGAACTCAATGCCGAACTGGCAAAGGGTTATCAAGCCATTCAAGAAGGAAGAACCTATTCTGCCGATGAGGTGGATGCCATTCTGAAAAAGGATCTGGGTGTATGACAGAACAATACAAGATCCGCTATTCCAATGAAGCGATCAGCGATTTGGAATCCATATATAGCTACATCGCCGTTGAACAGCTTGAACCGGCAAGCGCTGCAAACCTGATCCATACGATCCGGGACTCTGTCCGCACTCTGAACATTTTTCCCTCACGTCACCCCCTGATGGCTTTTTCACCGTGGAAAGAAGCAGGCATGCGATATCTCATTGTCAAAAAGCATGCGGTTTTCTATTTTGTAAATGAAGATACACAGACTGTAACAATCTCAAGAATCCTCAGCTGCAAAAGAAACATTCCGTCTATCCTGCCTGAAGAGAACACCTGCCTCGAAGCAACGGTAGCGGCGAAGGAATCCGATGTGTTTCCTAATGATCCTTTGGTAAAGAAATCTTAACGAGCCGTTACCATAAAATATTGGATTACTCCCTTAACCGGGAGTTTTCTATTTTGTAATCCTCTACTCTGAAAAAAGAGAGTTCATATCGGTTCTGAAAAGAACGTGGGATCGCGTGAAGCCTCCTCATAGTCACAGGAGTGCCCCACAATTATTTTGCCCGTCAGTACCAGCCTCTTTTGATCTTTGGCTCATAACCTTCGTCATCACCGTCTCCGTCACAGGATACGATTTCAAACCCGGTTTGTTCGCACCACTTTTTCAGATCATATTCAAGATTGTCTCCAAAATCTTCTACAACAGGCTGGTAGTAATCTTCTGCCGTGCAATAATCCTCAAACTCATCGTCCAGAAAATTCCGAAGCCTTTTCTCAAACAGATCACAAATCTTTTTCTTTGTAAGAAACGGATTCTTCGTCAGCTGTTGTACCAATTCTTTATCCTTTGAAATCTCTTTTGTCGGTTTTAGAATGATCTTAGCTTCGTAGTGGCAGTTTACCGTGCCATTGCCCTCATCCCAGACGGCAAAACCTTTCCATTCGCACAAAAAATCTTCATTCAGGAACTGTGCCAGCCCTTCTCTTTCTTTATGACACCATTCTTTTTTGTTCTCTTGAGAGTAAAGCAAATGCAGGATGCTGGCAAGCCTGTCTGCCATCCGTTTGTTGAGGTTGCATTCGCTTTGGATAGATTTAGACAATTCCTCAAGGGTTTGACACTGGCCAACTCTTTCCAATAGTCCGCTGGCCAAAAGGTGCAGAACCGCAGCCGCAGTTTGTCTGTCCGTGATTTCGGAGCTAACCAATTCTGAATAAACCCGGAAAGGCTGTTCTGCCAGATAATTCGGGCCGTTCTCGTCTACCATCTCCTTGAGTTTCTTTACAATGCTCTCAATTCTTGGGTCGTCCATATTGCTCTCTCCTCAGTTCCCGTGGCAAGAGCCCTTAGGCCCTTTTCCGGTGCCCATTTCTTAGGCCTGCTTTGCTTTTGTCCTACGCTATCTCCACATAGGTTCAATACATATATTCCAAAGAGGAAACCGGATCCTCTACTTCCAACAACGGCGTATCACCGTCCAGCAGTGCATACTGTGTCGGCACGTTGATATTCTCCTTGATGTACCGCACCATATTTCCCTTTACCGGCGCCTTGAGCGGCGTGCCCCCGGTCTGGGTCATCTGCACCCGGAAGGTATACCGGCCTTTCCGGACCACGATTTCCTGTTCGCTTTTGGAGACGATCTTCCCGCCATTGTATGTGGTGAACCGGTACTCCTTATCCTTCGTCTTGATGAAGCACAGAAGTCCCGTGAACCGGATCATGCCGAGCAGTGGGATGGTCGCTATCGCCAGCGTCACCGTTCCCTTCTTTGTCACGGAGTTGTACCAAATGTAGCTCTTCGGGAAATTGGTGCCGCTGTCCCCTTCTATATAGCCGAGGGTATCGGTAAAGATCAGTTCACGATCACCGTTCAGGGTAAGCGTCCCGTTCACGGTATGGTACATGGAATAGATCTCGTGACGGCACTCCATCGGCAGATGGGCAAACGGGCCCATCACAGGCTTGCTCAGGGGATGAAGTTCGCCCAGGGTCAGGGTACCCTTGAGGGAGATGCCCTCCTGCTCGATGCAGATCTTCACCGTATTTCCTTCTACGGATACGGATTTCGTGTCCTCGATGAAGTATCCTTTTCCCGGCGTCACCAGCTGGAGCATGTCGCCCTCGTTGGCATAGCTCACGATCAGGGCAAAGGTATAACCGTCATCGCTTATAAACTTATAATATTTGCCAAAGAAATAATTCTTCCGTTTCACAATTTGTCACTTTCTTAAGGCCGGGGGATACAGGCTGCCTAAGGCCGAATCCCGCCGGTCAGATGTCATCAGAATCCTAAGGACAGCATGCGGGCCGCGGTCTCCGTCGCGGTCTCCGCGTTTGCGGCGTTTGCGCTGCCGGATGCCGCGTTGTTGACGATGATCCACACGGTCACGGCGATGATCTCCGCCGCCATGATCCCCAGTCCCACCATACAGATGATGAACAGGGCCCGTTTGGGTCCGCCTTCGGTCAAATTATGGTGGTTGATCGCATAGACCAGGCAGGAAACGCCGTGCGAGAGAATGGAACCGCCCACCATCATGAGGATGAAGATGACCTCGAACAGCGCCACAAAGACGAGGCCCAAGGCCTCACCCGGGTTCTCCGCGTGCTTGGCGGAGTACAGGGAGACCACGAGCGAGATCGCCATCACGTCAAAGAACAGTCCGCCCGCCGTAAAGAGGCTCATCAGCACAAAGCTGGCTTTCGTACGTCCGTTCATTACTAGTACCTCCAAATTACCGGAATTCGCGCATCCGGTCGTCCCGGATGTGCAGCCTAGTCACGGTATAGTCCGCCTCTATGGCGGAATCATACCAGTCAAGGGTGTCGAGAAGGGTCTGGGCCACGTGCAAAGGGCTGAGCGTCTCCCGGTCCCCTCCGGCCGGCATATTCACGTACAGCCGGAGTTCCCCGTCCGTGCTCTCGACGTTTAGGCGGCGCAGATGGGGCGCAAGGGAGATCTCCTTGTCCCCGTTCTTGCCTTTCTTGAGCACCTTGCGTCCGGGATCGAGCAGGACCGTTTCGGCCTCCTTGGCGCCCGTTTCCGAGATCCTTCCGCCCCGGAACGTGAACGCGTAGTCCGCCGAGTCGATCTCCTGGAACTTGCGCTCCGGGATGTAGATCTCCTTCACCTTCATCTCGTCGGTCAGGACGGCGTTGAGCCGGTCCCGGAGTTCCTCGCAGGGCACGTCCCGGCAGATCCGCAGGTCCATGAGTTCGCATTCGCTCTCCACCCCTACCGGGAGCGGCAGCGCGAACACCACCTTGGCGTGCGGGTTGAAGCCCTGGGTGTACCACATCGGGATCCCCCCTAGGACCAGGATGCGCATCATCACCCTCTGCAGGTCCAGATGGGAGATGTAGGATAGGCTCCCGGTCTTGCGGAAGCGGACCCGTACGGTCCTAAAATCCTCCAGCGGTTCCCCGGAAAAGCGCAGGAAGGGTCCTGCGGGAGCGCCTAGGTCTTTTTGCGTTTGGGACACCATGTCAGCTCTCCTTCCCAGTCTCCGGCGCCGCATCCCGAGCAGTGCTCCATGCAGTTGCGCGTGGTTTTACCCACATAGGCCAGATGCTTCTCGCGCAGCAGGAACTCCTTGCGGACGCCCGGCGCGATCACATCCCAGGCGAGGACCTCGTCTTCGTCGTAGGTCCGGTTGGCGTAGAACGCGGGATCTATGCCCGCTTTGTCAAAGGCCTCCAGCCATTTGTCGTAATCGAAGAACTCGTCCCAGGCGTCGAAGCGGAATCCGGCTTTGAGGCCTTCTTCCAGCGCCCGTCCCACTCTCCGGTCGCCCCGGGCCAGCACGGCCTCGATGCGGGAGACTCTTGCGTCGTGGTACTGATAGCGGATGCGCTTGTCCGGCTTGATGATCTCCAGGAGCAATTGCTGCTTGCGGGACAGGTTCTCGATGGTATCCTGCGGTTCCCACTGGAACGGCGTGAAGGGCTTGGGCACGAAGCAGGCCACGGACACGGTCACGGTCGGGGGACGCTTGGCGTGCCCCGGCGTGCGGTAGTAGTGGTCCGCCACGGTCTTGGCCAGTTCCGCGATCCCGGCGATGTCCTCGTCGGTCTCGGTCGGAAGGCCGTTCATGAAGTACAGCTTGACGGTGTTCTTTCCCGCCTCGAACGCGATGCCGGACGCCTTGAGGATATCGTCCACGGTCACGTTCTTGTTGATCACGTCCCTGAGTCTCTGCGTGCCGGCCTCCGGCGCGAACGTCAGTGACGTGGTGCGCACCGAGGAGATGCGGTCCATCAGCTCCTTGGAAAAGCTGTCCGCCCGCAAAGACGGCAGGCTCAGATTCACCTTGTACTCGTCGGTCCAGGACAACAGTTTCTCGGTCAGCTCGGGCAGACGCGTGTAGTCCGAGATGGATAGGGAGGTCAAGGAGATCTCCTCGTATCCGGTGTTCTCGTACAGGCATCTCGCCTGTCTGTCTAAAGTCTCCGGGCTCTTTTCCCGGATGGGCCGGTAAACCATGCCGGCCTGGCAGAAGCGGCAGCCGCGCGGGCAGCCGCGGTAGACCTCCAGCATGATGCGGTCCTGCACCGTCTCGATGTAGGGCAGCACGACCCGGTCCGGAAAATACATGGTGTCGAGGTCCTTCACGATGCGTTTGCGCACCTGCGTCGGGATATCCGGCACGAGAGGCGTATAGGCCCGGATGCGGCCGTCCTCCCGGTAGGTCACCTCGAAGAGCGAGGGCACGTACACGCCCTCTATGGTCCGCGCGGCCTCGTGCAGGAAGGCCTTTCTAGTGTACGTTCCGTCCTCTTTCATGCGGATGTACAGCCGGACGATCTCGGGGAGCATCTCCTCTCCCTCCCCGATATTGAACAGGTCGAAGAAGTCCGCCACCGGTTCCGGATTGTACGTGCACGGTCCGCCCCCGATCACTAAGGGACAGTCCTCGCCCCGGTCGGAAGCCCGGATCGGGATATGGGCCAGGTCCAGCATGGAGAGCACGTTGGTGTAGCACATCTCGTACTGGAGCGTGAAGCCGACGAAATCGAACCGGTCCAGAGGGTCCCCGCTCTCAAGGGCGCACAAAGGGATATTCCGTTCCTTCATCGCATCCTGCATGTCGGTCCAGGGCGCGTATACGCGCTCGCACCAGATGTCCTTTTCCCGGTTGAGCGCGCCGTACAAAATCCGCACCCCGAGGTTGGACATCCCGATCTCGTAGCTGTCCGGGAAGCAGAACGCGAAGCGCGCCTTCACCGAGTTCTTGTTTTTGAGGATCTGCCCCATCTCGCCCCCGGCGTAACGGCCGGGTTTGGAGACCGTGCGGAGCAGACCGCTGTCATAGGTTTTGGGCATGGATACACCCGTCCTTTTTCGTTATTTCCTGCGGTCCGGATCGGCCTTCCCCGTCCGGCGTGAGGCCTTGAGCTTTGCCTCCTCGTCTCTCGAGCGTCCCTGGAAGGGATCGAAGAGCATAGTCACAAGGCACCAGACGCTCTGGTAGACCGCCACGGTGAGGCCGTTGCACAGGTTCAGGGCGTTGTTGAGCCAGAGCACCAGCAGGATGAGGGCTCCCAGTCCGGCGCCCAGCCAGGCGCGGAACAGGCAGCGGCGCAGATCCAGACGGAGCTTGCGGTCGGTGAGGATCGCTTCGCACAGTCCGTCCTCGCTGTCGGCGGCCAGGTCGCACCGCTCGTCAATGGTCACGTAGTCCTCCTCGAAGTTGAAGGGCTTGTACACGTCCATCGTGATGCGCCGTCCGTCCTTGGCCAGGAGTCTTCCCTGTTCGGTCCACATGCGGTACATGAAGCCTTCGGAGAGACACGGGTCATGGGTCTGGATGGCCGTATAGAGGCCGTATCCGTCCAGCTGGCGGACCCTTTTCACGAACGCGGGATCCGGCATGTAGACGATGTCGAGGCTCAGGTCCAGTCCGTCCGGACCGCCCATATACAGTCTCGCCACGTCCCTCTCCAGGTCCAGCTCGCTCCGGGCGAGGCTGTCCGGGATCTGGATGCCGTGCTCGGTTAAGAAGGTTCCGGTCCCGAAGTACTGCAGTCCGGGCGCCCGGCTGTACTCGTACTCGATGCCGTTGGTCTTGTACCGGGTGACCCGGATGGACCCGATCTCCCGTGCCGGGATGTTGCGGATGTCGAGGAACCTCTTTAAGTCTCCGCCCAGCGTCTTGGCGATGGCCCCGAGCCTGCGGAGCGCCTCCGCGGGATCCAGGTTGTGCAAGGAACGCACCCTCACTTCCAGCATCTTGCGGAACATGTAGTCGTCATGGAAGACGATGTAGGTCTTGTCCTTGGGTTCGGCCGGCGTGGTCGGATCCTCGTCAGTCATGTTGCGGGGACTGGTCGGTCCCACGGTCTCGCCCACGCACCGTCCGATGAGGGCGGCGCCCTTGCGGTGCAGCCGTACGGCCGCGCGCAGATGGGGATAGCTGTACGCGATGACGAGCGGCAACGGCATCGTCATCAGCCCGAGCAGACCGAACAGATGCACGCTGTTGAAATACGCAGTCGGGGTGCCGCCCGAGAACAGGTAGACCGCCGCGGCCACGAGCACCGAAAGCAGGGGGATCGCGTACAGGATCGGGCGCATCGCGTTCATGCTCTCCGGACGGCGGGTGCTCATCCCGTCGAAGTCCCGGATGCGGTGGGTGCGGATGACGCCCAGCTTGACGCCGGACTCATCCAGGTCGCGCACGTAGGAGACCTGTCCGTCCTTGTCCACCCGCACGCGTTTGCGGTGGGGCAGCTGACCCAGCACGTACTTGATCTCGCCGTCGGTCACGACCTCGAAGTCCCGCACGTCCTTGGCCACGTTGAACATCTCGGCGACCAGCGTCCAGATGAGGCAGACCGAGAACGGGATGTGCAGGAAAGTCAGGTCGGTCCCGTCCGGCACGAAGAACAGAAGTCCGTCGTACAGTACGGTCAGGATGAAGGACACCGCCGGGATGCTCCAGAGCGTGGGCTTGAAGGCAAACAGCCCGACGACCCCTCGGTTGAAGTCCTTGAAGTTGATGAGATACAGCACAAGGAGCATCTGCAGCCCGATGGCCAGGGCCAGGGGGTTGGTCACGGTCGTCTCGATCCCGAACCATCCCGCGAATTCACTTAACCCCACGGTATCCGTAAAGAACAGCACGACCGTCACGAACAGCGACAGCGCCGCCCGGATGACCAGGGATATGGATCTTGTGTTCAGTTTCTTTCTCTTGATCCGGTTCTTCACGATGCCGCCCGTCGAATCGTCGTCCGGATGGATGCGGGGATCTAAGGGCAGGTTGTGTTCCTTCTTGAACTGGATATCGTTGTGGATGATCTCGTCGTAGCGTCTCTGCCCGATCATGTGAAGCGCTTCGTCGCGCATGCCGAGGTCCCTGAGCATCAGGATATCCTCATCCCGCAGAGGACTGCTTTCGGCAGGGGCCGAAACGCGTGAGCGCAGGTGGGCGGCCGTCCTCACGGCCCTGCGGCCGTGCGGCGCTTCCGGGGCCGGCCGGACCGGGGCGATGGCTTCGGGCATCTCGAGTTCGGTCTGCTCCAAAGGCACGCTCATTGCGGGTTCGGAACCGTAGAATCCCACCCGTCCTTTGCTCTTTTCCTCCACCAGGTCCGTGTGGGGCCGGTTCTGCCGGCTTCCCCACATGATCTCGGGATCTTCCACCTCCTCGTCCTCTTCGGGATACTCCTCCTCGAGAACGGGTTCCTCTTCGTTTGCCTCATCCGCTGTTTCGGACGACTCGGCTTCTTCGGCCGCTCCGGATTCTTCCGGTTCCAAAATATCATCCGGAATCTCATCCGGGATCGTATCCGTGAGATCGTCCCTCGGGACGGTCCGTACGGCCTCGTCGGGTTCTTCGGGCTCGGCGCGGCGGAAATTGGGCATGATGCCGGGACGGGTGTCCTCGTCGCCCATGGCTTCCGGATTGAGGTCCTCCGGATGGGCGTCCTCTTTCCGTACGCTCTCCGGGGCCTCCGCAAAGGCATACGCGGCGGGAATTCCGGCTTCGGTTTCTACAGTTTCTTCAGTTTCTTCAGCCTCTTCAGTTTCTTCCGGTTCTGCCGTTTCCGGGCCCTCGTCCGAAACGTT